>JANLYO010000267.1:0-8033 GCA_031365665.1 Rhodoferax sp.
CCAGCCCCGCCAGCCCCGCCAGCCCCGCCCGTCCCGCCACCCGGCCTTGCGCCGAGCTTCATCGTGAGTGAAATGCGTTTGCGCGCCACATCCACCTCCAGCACCTGCACTTTGACGATGTCGCCGGTTTTGACCACTTCACGCGCGTCGCTGACAAACTTGTGCGCCAGCTGGCTCACATGCACCAGGCCGTCCTGGTGCACGCCCAGGTCGATGAAGGCGCCAAAGGCCGCCACGTTGCTGACCGTGCCTTCGAGGAGCATGCCTTCTTTGAGGTCGGCAATGTCTTGCACGGTCTCGTCCAGCCGGGCCACTTTGAAGTCGGGGCGCGGGTCGCGGCCTGGTTTTTCCAGCTCGGCCAATACGTCTTTGACGGTGATCGCGCCAAAGGCGGCGTCGGCAAACATCTCGGGGCGCAGGGCCTTGAAGACCTCGGAGCGGCCCATCAACTCAGCCACCGGTTTGTTGACGCGCCCGATGATTTTTTCAACCAGCGGGTAGGTTTCTGGGTGCACGCCGGTCATGTCCAGCGGGTTGCTGCCACCCCGAATGCGCAAGAAACCGGCGCTTTGTTCGAAGGTTTTGGCCCCCAGGCCGCTGACCTGCAACAACTGCTGGCGGGTGCTGAAAGCGCCATTGGATTCGCGAAAACGCACCACCGCCTTGGCCACACCCGGGCTTAGGCCCGAGACGCGAGACAGTAGCGGCACGCTGGCGGTGTTCAAGTCCACACCCACGCGGTTGACGCAGTCTTCGACCACCGTGTCGAGCGTTTTGACCAGATCGGCCTGGTTCACGTCGTGCTGGTATTGGCCCACACCAATCGATTTTGGGTCGATTTTGACCAGCTCGGCCAGCGGGTCTTGCAAACGCCGCGCGATGCTGGCTGCGCCGCGCAGGCTCACATCGACCTCGGGCATTTCCTGCGAGGCGTATTCGCTGGCGCTGTACACCGACGCGCCAGCTTCGCTGACAACGACTTTTTCGATCATCACCGCTCGTCCTGAGTCAGTTCCCGTTCGTCCTGAGCCCGTCGAAGGACCGGCTTCGACAAGCTCAGCCCGAACGGTATCGGAGCGACCGGCGTCAGCCCGAACGGAGTCTGGGCGCAGGCTAGCCAGCCGCTTGATCAATTCACCGGCCAGTTTGTCGGTCTCGCGGCTGGCGGTGCCATTGCCGATGGCGATCAGGTTCACGCCGTGTTTTTGGCTGAGCAAGGCCAATTGGTGCAAAGCGCCGTCCCAATCGCGGCGCGGCTCATGCGGGAAAACCGTGGCGGTGTCGACCAGTTTGCCGGTGGCATCGACCACGGCCACCTTCACACCGGTGCGGATGCCGGGATCCAGGCCCATCACCACGCGCGGGCCGGCGGGTGCGGCCAACAGCAGGTCGCGCAGGTTGTCGGCAAAGACTTTAATGGCCACTTTCTCCGCTGCTTCGCGCAGGCGCGAGAACAAGTCCCGTTCGAGGGAAAGACTCAGTTTGACGCGCCAGGTCCAGTTCACACTCTTGCGGATCAGCTCATCGGCTGGGCGATTCTGATGCCGCCAGTTGAGCGCCAGGGCGATGCGGGTCTCTGCCAAGCTCATCTGAGTGGATGAACTGTGTGATAAAGAAGCATATTTACTACCTGATTGTGTAGCGGTTTGCGCAATATTCACGTGACCAAGATGGCTGCGGGATTCCAAGCCTTCTGGTTGCAATAGTTTTGCATCCAAAATGTCCAGCGCCCGCCCCCGAAACACGGCCAAGGCGCGGTGCGAGGGCACACGGGCAATCGGCTCGTCGTAGTCAAAATAGTCACGAAACTTGGCGATCTCTGGGTCGTTTTCGTTTTTGCCCGACAGCAAGCTTGATTTGAACAAGCCCTGCTCCCACAGCCATTCGCGCAAGCTCTGCACCAGCGCGGGCAACTCGGCCCAGCGCTCGGAAAGGATGTCGCGCACGCCGTCAAGCACGGCAGGCACCGTGGAGAAATCGGGCTGTTTGTCGCCAGTTTTTTGGGCTTCTTTTTCCGCAGCCTCGGCGGAGATGACAAAAGCCTGCGCCTCGTCGGCGGGCGTCAAAGCGGGGTTGGCAAACAGGGCCTCCGCCAGCGGCAGCAGGCCGGCTTCAACTGCCATTTGGCCTTTGGTGCGGCGTTTGAGTTTGAAGGGCAGATACAGGTCTTCCAGGGCCTGTTTGGTCGAGGCAGCGTGCAAGGCAGCCAGGAGGGTGGGCGTGAGTTTGCCCTGCTCGTCTATCGCCTTGACAACCGCCTGCAGGCGGCCTTGCAGCTCGCGCAGGTAGGCCAGGCGCGCCTCCAGTTCGCGCAACTGCACGTCATCCAGCCCCAGCGTGGCCTCCTTGCGGTAACGGGCGATGAAAGGCACCGTGGCGCCGCCATCGAGCAAGTCGACGGCAGCTTTCACCTGCTGGGGCGTGATGCGGATTTCTTGGGCGAGCTGGGTCGCGATTTGCGTGGAAAGCGGATCGGAGGTGTGGGACATGAGCAGGTGAAGCCTCGACAAGATATGGGCATCGTTGCGGGCACGGTGAAAAAGGCCGACTGGCAGAGGGATAAAGGCAAGAAGGCCGAGAGTTTGCCACATTCGGTTGCGCATCCACATGCACAGTCCGTCAGGCCTTCTACAGCGGGGCGCCAGCGGCAATCAAGCTTCTCGCGAACGCAGAAATTTCAAGGATCGGGCGAGTCCGTGTCGCGCTGCCCGCGGCTCAGTTGCGCCCTGGCGGCAGCGGCGAGCGCCTGGTACTTCACTCGGAAGGCGTCCAGGCTTTCCTCCTCCAGCTCTTCGAGATCCATCAGTGCGTTGTGCGCGCCTTCGGTAGCGCGGATCAGCTCGTCGAGCTTCACCTGGATCGCCTGGGTGTCCCGGTTTTGGGTGTTTTGGATGAGAAACACCATCAGAAAAGTGATGATGGTCGTGCCGGTGTTGATCACCAGTTGCCAGGTGTCGCTGAAATGGAACATCGGCCCGGTGACGATCCAAATCGCGATGATCGCCACCGCCAGGGTGAAAACCCGAGGGCGGCCGCAAAAATGCGCCGCGCTTTTGGCGAACCGGGCGTAGCGTGAGGTGCTTGGCATAGGGATCCTTCAGTTGGCTGATCGTCGGGCCGGGAACTTTCAGCGCAGGTTGCCGACCCAAGGGCGGATGGACTATAGCCCTTGCCTGTAATGAATGGGCGTTTGCCGCGACAAAACTGTGCACCATCCGTGATCTAGCCGCAATTTACGCCAGCCCAATACGGCAACCCAGCACGTCCATCTTTCATGTCAAACCCGACACTGCGTCAGCCTTCCACCGGAGCCCCGCCATGACATCTGCCCCACTTCAAACTGCTCTGAAAATGATGGCTGCCTGCGCAAGTTTGACGTGGCTTGGCACCGGTTTTGGCCAAATCAACCCGCCTGTAGCATGCAGCGTGCAGTCGGGGCCGCTCAAAACGCCGGTGATCGAGCTTTACACCTCCGAGGGCTGCAGTTCCTGCCCGCCCGCCGACCAATGGCTGAGCACGTTCAAGACGCAGGCGGCGGGGCAAACAGCAGGGCAAACAAGCGGGCAGACACGAGGGTCATTTCCAGTGATCCAGGCGTTCCATGTGGGCTATTGGGACTACATCGGCTGGGTAGACCGTTTTGCCAGCCCAGCCTACACCACGCGGCAGCGCCACATCGCGGCGCTGAACCGGCAAAGCGCCATCTACACGCCGCAGGCGGTGCTGGATGGGCGGGACTGGCCCAATTGGGCCGGTGGGACCGGTTCGCCCGAGCGCGTCGCCAAAATGGCAGAGCCCGCACAGGCCAGCATCAACCTGAAACAGATCGCACCGGACCAGTTTGAGGCGCTGGTGACGCTGGCCCCCGGCGCAACGGGTGCATCCGGCAAATGGTCGGCTTATTGGACGATCACCGAGGACGGCCACAGCTCCCGCGTGAAATCGGGTGAAAACGCCGGTGAGTTCCTGAAACATGACTTCGTCGTGCGCCAGTACACCCCGGCGGGCGACTATGACGTCCGCGCCGCCGCGCCGCAAAAACTGAGCTGGCGTAGCATCGCCGCCACACCCGGCCACGCACGGCGCGTGAATTTGGTGGTGTTCGACCCGCAGAACGGCAAAACCTTGCAGGCGGTGTCGGCCAGTTGCGGCGCTTGATGGCCGCCCAGAGTGGATTGAGGTGGGTTCTTGGGCGTTCATGTGATTCCACAAGGATTCACCTGAATGCAAATGCTATTATATTAATAGCATTAAATAGCCATTTCACGTGGCCTAGAGCACGAAAAATCATAAAAATAGCCAGGCTGGGCACAAAAACCGCGTATTGTTAACACTCATGTTAACAATCGTGCAGGCAAGCGATTCCTGCATCCGCCAGGCCGCTCGTTTGTAGGGCAACTTCCTACAGCGGCCATAGCCGCATGCCGACGTGCCCCTGCCCTGCTTGCTCCTACATTTTGTTGCATGGCACATCCCCATACAGCCACCACTGGCAAGACTGAAACAGGCCGAGCTGAAGCAGGAAAAGCAACCCATTTGGAAGCTGGAGCACGATCATGATGAAACAAACCGCTTTTACGGGCAGCCGATTTGACCGGATCAACACCCGCGACTCCGAGTATGAAAGCCGCCCCGGCCGCCCGGCGGCTCAGCCCTGGCCGGAAGAGCAACTGCCCTTCACCGTGCGTTTGGTGCATGACAGCGACGACCTGGACAAAGCCGTGCAGATTCGCCACTCGGCCTATGCACGCCATTTGCCCAAGTTTGCCGAAACCCTGCAAAAGGCCGAGCGCGAAGACACCGAAAGCGGCGTCACCGTGCTGCTGGCGGAATCCAAACTCGACGGCAGCGCCCTGGGCTCGATGCGCATCGCCACCAACCAGTTCAAACCGCTGGCAGTGGAGCAATCCATCGAGCTGCCCGAATGGATGCGCGGCCGCCGCCTGGCCGAAGCCACACGCCTGGGGGTCACAGACGGCAAAGGCGGTCGTTTGGTGACCACCGTGCTGTTCAAGTCGTTTTATCTCTACTGCAAACAAGTGGGCGTGGACTGGATGGTGGTGGCTGGCCGCTCGCCGATTGACCGCCAGTACGAACGCATGTTGTTTGAAGACGTGTTCCCCGGCGCAGGGTTCATTCCGCTGGTGCACGCCAGCAACCTGCCCCACCGCGTGATGTGCAGCGAAACCGCCACAGCCGAGGCGCGCTGGACGGCGGCGAAAAACCCTCTGTTTGATTTTGCCTTTCGCACCTACCACCCGGACATCCACGTCACCGAGCGCCGCCGCGCCCTGTTGCCGACCACCACCACCAGCAACCCGCCTGCGGTTGAAACCCGCAACGCGCCCTATTCGATGTAGGCCAGGGGTGTAGACCAGCAATGTAAGCAAGCCATTTCAGCCTGTGACATGAACGCGTCGCATTTGTGCAACCGTTACAACCCAACACACTAAGGTTTCACATCAATTTTTTGCGGCAACTGCATGATTTATATGTTGTTTTTAAAAGACGACCTATGTTAAGTGCTCTTGCCGCTGGCGATAAGCCCGTGTAACGTCCACACCTTGCGGCGCGTGGTCGGCCCTAATTCAAGGGCCAGCTGATTTTTGCATTGGCGTCCGCAAAAAGAAGAGTCGTTGGAAGTCGGTGTGGAGCCGCATAAAAATTGACGAAAAACCCGGAAACCTCAATCCAGCGCTCGGATCAAATCAACGCTGCACTTGAGGCGCTGCTGCACTATTTTTCGGCCTACGCGTTGCCCATCGCGATGGCCTTTTTGTCGTTTCTGTCGGTGTTTTTCTGGCCCACACAGTTTCCGATCGTCGAACCCGAGGTGTTCAGCATCCGGGTGGTCAAGAGCAGCGGCAACATCAAAACGCCGCAAGACGCCTTGTCGGTGTTGCAAGAAGCGCCTGCCGTCAAGCACCTGGACACGGAGTTGTCGGAAGCGCCGTATTGGCTGTCATTCACGCCCTCTGCCCGCAGCAAAAGCAAAGACAAGGCGCTGTCGGTGGAGTTCCCCTCGCGCCATGCGGCTAAATTGGCGTGTTGGGGCGGCGCAGACCTCAAAGCTCTGGGCAGTGGCACACAGTCCACCGAATCCGGCGCCATTGCGGGCATCAAGGCGGGTTTTGCGCTGGCGCTCAGCCCCGATATGCTCGACCAGCAGGTGGTGTGCGCCATCGAATCGGTGGGTCCGGCGCGGCTGTCGGCGGCGCTGTGGCAGACGGAAGATCTGCAAACCTCGGCGCAGGAGTTCCACCGCAAATCGGGCCTGCTAGACGGCGGCATCCTGATTTTGGCGATGTTTGTGTTGATCACAGCCGTGATCAACCGCAATGGCCTGTACATGATTTTTGCGGTTTGGCTGGTGGTCAACCTGCGCATGGGCGCGCTGTCGGCGGGCTGGGACACCCAGTGGCTTGGCAACACCATCGAGCCCGAGTTGCTGCGGCGCCTGCGCCTGGTGACGACGGCGGTGTATTACCTGCTCTCGGTGGTGCTGTTCAACGCCATTTTCAAGGATGAACTGATTAAAGTCGGGGTGCGCTGGATGGTGCGCGTGCCGCAGTGGTCATGTTTTCCGCTGGTATTGCTGGCTTGCTTTTTGCCCTATCAAAGTTACCTGCCCTTCCTGTGGATTTTGACGGGCCTTTTCATCGCCATGATGGTGCTGGTGTTGACCATCATTTTGATCAAAACCCGATCGACGGTGGCGATGTGGTACAGCGCGTCAATTGCCATCACCCTCACCGCCAGCTTGTATGAGGTGTTGGCGGCGGCTTTGGGTTTCAAGGGCTTGATTGGCTCCTTCAACAGTGTCACCGCCGCGTTGTCCAGTAGCCTGCTGGCGGCGCTGGCCATTGCCGCGCAAATGAAGCAGGAGCACGACCAGCGCCTGGCCGCCCAGGCCGAGTTGCAACACACCTATGAAGTGATGCCGATTGGCCTGTTCACGCTGGACATGCGGGGCCGGTTTTTGAGCGCCAACCCGGCGCTGTTGCGCATGTTGGGCCCCAAGGTGCTGGAAAACGGCGGCCACACTTGGCAGCGTTATTTTGTCGGTGGCGCCTGGATGCAGTTGCACAACCTTGTGCACACCCAAAAAGAGGGCGAGCTGGAGCTCAAAGGCCGCTCGCAACTCTTTGAGAGCGGCGATGTCAGCCGTTTTCTGGTCAAAGCCACGCTGGCCGGCAACCGGGTGGAAGGCTCCTTGCAGAACATCACAGAAAAAGCCAAAGCCACTGAAGAACTGCTGTTTTTGGTCAACAACGACCCGCTGACCAAGGTCTTGAACCGGCGCGGCGTCGAAAAGGCGCTGGATGGCGCCATGTCTGATCTGGCCGTTGGCAAACCACTGGCGCTGGCCTATCTCGATCTGGACCGCTTTCGCTTGATCAACGAGCTGTATGGCCACAACGCGGGCGACGAAGTGCTCCAGCAGGTGTGTCAGCGCGTCACCCACATGATTTCCGGCGCCATCCAGTTTGGCCGTGTCGGCGGCGACGAATTCGTGCTGGTGATGTCCGATACCAAAATGCCGGTGGCCACCTTGATTTGCCGCGGCATCATCGACAGCCTGGGGCAAACGCCCTACCGCGTCGGCGACCGTGCCTTCCACGTGCGCGGCTCCATCGGGCTGATCGAGGTCGGTGCTGAAATGCAGGTGAAAGACGCTGTCTCTACCGCCGACCGCGCCTGCCACGACGCCAAAGCCGGCAGCGGCGACGGCCTGGTGGTCTACGAGCGCAACGCCTCGGCTTTTGACCAGCACGATGCCGAGTTGAAACTGGTCGAGCAGCTCTCCACCGCCTCAGCAACGGACGGGCTTTTTGTGTTGATGCAGCCCATCATGTCGCTGTCTGCGCCCTACGCGTCGCTGAATTTCGAGGTCTTGCTGCGCATGCTCGACCAGGACGGCAAACCGATTCCCACCGACCGCCTGATCGCCGCCGGTGAAAAAAGCGGTCGCATGAGCGTGATCGACCGCTGGGTGCTGCAAACCACCCTGGCCTGGCTGAACCAGAACCACG
>JANLYO010000293.1:0-2696 GCA_031365665.1 Rhodoferax sp.
CACCTCGCTGGCCAAATGGCTCAAAAGCGCCGCCTGGTAGCCGCAGCCGGTGCCGATCTCCAATACGCGTCCGAGTTTTTCGCGGCCAAGTTTTTGCGGCTTGGCGTTCACCAACAGCTCCAGCATGCGCGAGACCACACCTGGTTTGGAGATGGTTTGCCCCAGGCCAATCGGCAGGCTGGTGTCTTCATAGGCCTGGTTCACCAAGGCGCTGTCCACAAAGCGGTGCCGGTGCACAGCCCCCATCGCCGCCAGCACCTGCGGGGCCGTGATGCCCTGTTGCACGAGTTTGTGAACCAAATGGGCCCGCACTGCCGCAAAGTCTTGCCCCTGGCTGGGCGCGGAGCGACCGGGCGGCGCGGCCACTGCCGACGGCATCAGCGGAGCGGCACGTGCCGGTTGGGCCGACCCGAAGGGACGCGCAGATTTTTTGACGGGCGTATGCCCCACCTCCAACCGGGCTGGAAAACTGGGCCGCTGTTTCATGGCTGTGGTTTTCTAGGGCTCACGTGTTGCTGGCTCATTTTTGCGCCAGTTGTGCCGCCGTCTGCGCCCAATATTTCAGCGTCTCGTGTTCCGTCAGATCGGTTTGCAGCGGCGTCAAAGCCATGTGCCCCTGGGTGGTGGCGTGAAAATCAGTGCCGTCGGCATCGTCTTTGACGGGGCCTGCCCCGCCGATCCAATACATCGTCTCGCCGCGCGGGCTCATTTGGGTGATGACGGGTGCGGCCGCATGCCTGCGCCCCAGGCGGCAGATTTTCATCGGTTTAATCTGGGCCAGCGGGGCGTTGGGGATGTTCACGTTCAACAGCCAGGCTTTGCCGCCGATCAAATGCTGCGCTTGCATCTGCAACACCAGTTCCCGCGCCTTTTGAGCCGCCGCGTCGAGGTGTTGCCAGCCTTTTTCAACCTGCGAAAACGCGATGGCGGGCACGCCAAACAAATAAGCTTCCATCGCCGCGCCCACGGTGCCCGAATAAATCGTGTCGTCGCCCATGTTGGCGCCGTTGTTGATGCCCGAGACAACCAGGTCGGGCCGATAGCCCAGCAAACCGGTCAGGGCGACGTGCACGCAGTCGGCCGGCGTGCCGTTCAAATACCTGAAGCCATTGGCCACGCGTGTCACCTGCAAAGGCGAGTACAGCGTCAGTGCGTTGGATTTGGCGCTGTTGTTCAGCTCGGGGGCAACCACTTCGACATCGGCGATGTCTTGAAGCGCTTCGAACAACGCGACGATGCCGGGTGCTTGGTAACCGTCGTCATTGGAGACAAGAATTTTCATGGGCTAGGGGTGAAGTGGGCGGCTGCGCGGGAGCTGCCCGGGGTTGCCAACAAGGTTTGAAATTGATTGTAGGATGCCCCTATCATTGCCCCACCTGATTTGGAGAATATTTGATGCACGCCTGGCTTTGTGAAAACCCCGTGGGAATCGACGCCCTGACCTGGAAAGAACTGCCCACGCCCACGCCTGGTAAAGGGCAAGTGCTGGTGGAAATCAAGGCGGCCAGCCTGAATTTCCCTGACATTTTGATCGTGCAGAACAAATACCAGTTCAAACCCGAGTTGCCTTTCGTGCCCGGCTCGGAGTACGCCGGCATCGTGGCGGCGCTGGGCGACGGCGTGGCCAACCTGGCCGTGGGCCAAAGCGTCGCCTGCCTTTCGGGCACAGGCGGTTTTGGCACCCACACGCTGGCGTCTGCGGCGGCCTGCATGCCGCTGCCTGCAGGTTTTTCACATGTGGATGCGGCCGCCTTCATCATGATTTATGCGACTTCGCACCACGCGCTGATCGACCGCGCCCAACTCAAGGCCGGTGAGACCGTGCTGGTGTTGGGTGCTGCCGGGGGGGTAGGCACCTCGGCGATCCAGATTGCCAAAGCCATGGACGCCAAAGTGATCGCCGCCGCCTCCACGGACGAAAAATGCGCGCTGTGCAAGTCCATCGGGGCCGATGAAACCATCAACTACAGCAAAGAGACTTTGCGTGACGCGGTCAAGAAGCTCACCGACGGCAAAGGCCCCGACGTGATTTATGACCCCGTGGGGGGCAACTTCGCCGAGCCCGCGTTCCGCTCGATCGGCTGGCGCGGGCGTTATTTGGTGGTCGGTTTTGCATCGGGGCCGATCCCGTCTTTGCCGCTGAACCTGGCGCTCTTGAAGGGCGCGGCCATTGTGGGTGTGTTCTGGGGCGACTATTCGCGCCGCGAACCCAAAGCCAATGCCGCGATGATGCAAGAGCTGGCCCAGTGGTACGCCCAGGGGAAAATCAAACCCGTCATCGACCGCACCATGCCCATGGCCGAGCTCAAAGCGGCTTATGCCTACATGGGTTCACGCGGCGTCAAAGGCAAACTGGTGATGGTGAATTGAGCCAGCAGCGGATTCAAACAAGTTGAAATGGCGTGCGGCATTGCCCGAAAATTAGCGGAAGATCTGCCAAAGACTGGCCATGGATTGAAACGAATTTCATGCAAAACCCGTAAATCCATAGTCGTCGGCTCGGCTGCGGCCTAAAATCGCGGCATAACCGGGCATCTGTTGGAATGATGGGAGACCTGGACCAGGAGCAGCAAGATGACCATTGACAAGTCGGCTGGGTTTCCAGCGATCAACTACAAAGAAGAGGACGTGAAGACACGCCCGATTCCTTTGCACGAAATCCCGAAACAGGCGCGCATCGACCGCGAGATGGCTGT
>JANLYO010000296.1:0-44338 GCA_031365665.1 Rhodoferax sp.
GGCGCATGGTGCGTGATGTCGATCTGGTGGAGGACATCGCACAAGATACGTTCATCCGGGCTTACCGGGCGCTGCACCAGTTTCGTGGTGACGCGCAGTTCTATACCTGGCTGTACCGGATTGCGGTGAATACGGCTAAAAAGGCCTTGATGGAGCTCAAACGGGATCCGACCGTTTCCGAGAGCTACTTCCAAAAAGACGATGACGATGAAACTAATCTGCCTGGAATTGAACCAAGTACGGATGACACGCCGGAATCTTTGTATGCCGCAAGCGAAATTGCGGCGGTTGTCAATGGCGCCATGCAGGCCTTGCCTGAAGACCTGCGCCAGGCGGTGACTTTGCGGGAAATTGAGGGTTTAAGTTACGAAGAAATTGCTGTCGCGATGAATTGCCCGATTGGCACGGTGCGTTCGCGGATTTTCCGCGCGCGTGAAGCCATTTCAGCCCGAGTCAAACCCATGCTCGAAAACCAGGCTGGAAAACGGTGGTGAACCAGGGCGGCAAAGGCGGGGTTGTTGCGGGAAGCGCTAGGCAAGGGCGGATCACAGAGTAGTATGCTGAGGGAAAGAGGATGACGAAATTGGACAAACTTGAAAATCGTGAGATGGCCTCTGATTTGATGGACGGGCGCTTGCAAGGCGATGCATTTGCTCGCGCCGTGGCGATGGTGCAAGCAGAGGGCGAAACCCGCAGCGCCTGGCAGGTGAATCACCTGATTGGCGACGTCTTGCGGTTTGGCGCAACGGCCGGGGTCACGGCCGATCCGGCGTTTGTTGATCGTTTTCGCCGTCGTTTTGAAGAGGCCCAAATTCCGAATTGGACACAAGCGGAGGCGCTTCGGGCAGAAAAAACACCCATGCCGGTTCCGGCACGATATCAAGGCAGCCACAGCGCAAATTCTTCGGGTTTTCGCTGGAAAATGGTGGCTGGATTTGCTTCTCTGGCTGCGGTGGCGGCGGTCACTTGGGGGGCATGGTCTGGTTTGGGTAGCGGTGCAGGCATCCAGTTGGCAAAAACGGGCACACCGACTTTGGCGGTTGCGAATAGCCAAGGGGCAACGGAAGGATCGAGCGGTTCGGCGGCTACAGCCGAGTCGCAGGTGATGATCCGCGACCCTAACCTTGACGCGTTGTTGGCTGCCCATAAGCAATTTGGCGGGACTTCAGCTTTGCAAATGCCCGCTGGATTCTTGCGCAACGCCACATTTGAGAGCCCTTCGAGGTGACTGCTGCGTATCAGCTGGTCTTGGCTGCAGCGGCGCTCGCCTGGGGCGTTGTCGGCGTGGCGGGGCAAGGCGCACCGCTGGTGCCGCCAGCGACTGGTGCGGCCAACGCACTTGAAGGCAAAGCCGCTGAGCGCAGTATTTCGGATTGGCTGATGCGCATGCATGAGGGATCACGCAACCGCGCCTACGCCGGAACCTTCGTGGTTTCTTCAGCCAACACCATGTCCAGCGCGCGCATTTGGCATATTTGCGATGGCGAGCAGCAAATTGAGCGGGTGGAATCTCTCACGGGCGCACCACGTTCCACTTTCCGGCGCAATGATGAAGTTATCACTTTCAACATAGAAAACAAGACAGCGCTGGCCGAAAAACGTGAGGCTTTGGGGATGTTCCCCAATATGCTGAAAGCGACGGACTCCGCCATTGCCCAGTTTTATGCCGCCAAGCACGTTGGTGTTGAACGTGTGGCGGGCTACGACGCTGACGTCGTGCAGTTGCTTGCCAAAGATAGTCTTCGTTTTGGCTACCGTATCTGGAGCGAACGGAAAACCGGTTTGGTCGTCAAACTTCAAACACTGGATACGGACGGGCGGGTGCTTGAGCAGGCGGCTTATTCCGAGCTGCAGCTAGACGCACCCGTGAGCATGGGCAAACTGAGCCAGATGATGGCGAATGTCGACGGTTACCGGGTGTCCAAGCCTGAATTGGCGAAAACTACGGCTTTGGCGGAAGGATGGATACTGAAGGCGCCGGTCGCCGGGTTCAAACCAATGAGTTGCTTCAAGCGGGTCGTCAACCGGGGTGAAGGGGTGCCACAAGAAAATGCCATGCAGTGGATATTTTCGGACGGCCTGGCTTCCGTGTCCCTGTTTGTCGAAGCCTTTGACCGCCTGCGCCACACGCAGGAGGGGCTGTTGTCAATGGGGGCCACCAAATCATTGACCCGCAAACTCAGCGAGCGATCCGGCGAGAAACCCTCCGAGTGGTGGCTGACCGTGGTGGGTGAGGTGCCTACGGTGACCCTGTCCAACTTCTCGCAAGGTCTTGATCGCAAAAAATAGGTCAATGTGCGGTTGTTGATATGACAAAGTTCGGCTTTTTGCTGGTTTTGTCATCGGGGTATGAACTAAGCACGTTTCATGAATTCATATAACGATGTGGCCACCATGACTTTTAAGGTACACAAGGCACGAATTGCCTAAGATCTGTCGTTGAATCCTGTCCGCGAAAGGTAGAAAATGTTTGTATTTGAATCAAGAAAATTGCGTTCCCTTTTTGGCGCAGTTGCTGTTGTAGCAGCGTCATGTTTCCTCCCGACTGGCCCAACCTTGTCGCCCGCGTACGCACAGGGCATGCGTGGGCTGCCGGACTTCACTGAATTGGTGGAGCAGGTGGGACCCTCCGTGGTGAATATTCGTACGCTCGAGAAAACCTCGTCACGTCCCTCCATGGGCGGCGGCAGTGGCGGAGTAGATGAAGAAATGCTGGAGTTTTTCCGGCGCTTTGGTGTGCCTATCCCGAATATGCCGAATCAGCCCCGTCAGGCCCCGCGCCAAAATAGACCGCAGCAGCCGCAAGAGGAAGAAACGCCACGCGGCGTTGGGTCAGGTTTCATCCTGACGGCGGATGGTTACATCATGACCAATGCGCACGTCGTTGATGGCGCTGACGAGGTATTGGTTACCCTGACCGACAAGCGCGAGTTTCGCGCCAAAATCATAGGTTCAGACAAACGCACCGATGTGGCGGTCGTCAAGATCGACGCCACGGGTCTGCCAGCGGTCAAGGTAGGGGATGTCAGCCGCCTCAAAGTGGGTGAGTGGGTCATGGCAATTGGGTCACCGTTTGGACTCGAGAACACCGTGACCGCAGGCATCGTCAGTGCCAAACAACGTGACACCGGCGATTATTTGCCGTTTATTCAGACGGATGTAGCCATCAACCCCGGCAACTCCGGCGGGCCGCTGATCAACATGCGCGGCGAGGTGGTGGGCGTCAACAGCCAGATCTATTCGCGCTCAGGCGGGTTCATGGGCATCTCATTTGCCATTCCTATGGATGAGGCTGTCCGGGTCAGTGACCAGTTGCGCACCAGCGGGCGGGTGACTCGCGGGCGCATCGGTGTGCAAATTGACCAGGTCACCAAAGACGTGGCGGAGTCGATTGGCCTTGGCAAGCCGCAAGGCGCGTTGGTGCGTGGGGTGGAGTCCGGTTCGCCTGCTGAAAAAGCTGGCGTTGAGGCTGGCGACATCATCACCAAGTTCGAAGGCAAGACCATCGAAAAATCGGGTGACTTGCCGCGTATTGTGGGTGCGGTCAAACCAGGCACTCGGAGCAACTTGACGGTGTTCCGTCGAGGTGCGACCAAGGAGTTGACGGTGGTTGTCGCTGAAATTGAGCCCGAACGTGTGGTGGCACGGCGCGCGCCGGAGCGGGAAGAGAAACCCAAGGCATCCGCCGCCGCACAGGTGCTCGGTTTGACGGTCAGTGACCTGACGGAAGCCCAACGTGCGCAGGCAAAACTCAAAGGTGGCGTCAAGGTAGACGCTGCCACCGAAGGTGCCTCACGTGCGGGCCTGCGCGAGGGTGACGTTATTGTTGCGATTGCCAACGTCGAAGTCGCCAGTGTGAAAGAGTTCGACTCAGCAGTCGCGAAAATCGACAAATCAAAGGCTGTCAATGTGCTTTTCAGGCGCGGAGAATGGGCGCAATACGCATTGATCCGCCCCACACGCTAATCCGCTGCGGTCTGTAAAGCCCCCAAACCCTTGCAAGGATTGGGGGTTTTTGTCTATGCGCCGAGTGAAATTATCAAACTCAAAAAATATTTTTTTGCTCGACAGACGTCAATAAAAGTGTGCGAACGCTAACATTTGACGATCTCTTTGACACGTTTAGGTAGAATGAAGCCCCCGCAATTCAAATGATTGGCATATAGGATTGCCAAAATTCATATCATGGGAAGAAGTGAATCGAATATCCACCGATCCACAGATCGCCCACAAGTTGTCCTGAGGCTATTAAAGATAATTGTGAATAAGCTGTGCACAAAATCCATGTTGCTAGGTCGCAACGACCCACATGGGAGGTTTTCGGGGCTATGTTTCCTGTCGGTTTTGCCTACAATGAAGTTCCAACCTTCGCAGTTGCCAAAGATTGTTGGTTCAGGGCGCGTCCTCACTCGACGCGCCCTTTTTTCTTGTGCTGTGCGTTTTAATTCAATCACTTGAAGCCCATCGTTGATGAATCACATCAGAAATTTTTCAATCATTGCCCACATTGACCACGGCAAATCAACACTGGCAGATCGTCTCATTCAACGTTGCGGCGGACTTCAAGAACGCGAAATGCAAGCCCAGGTTCTTGACTCCATGGACATCGAGAAAGAGCGTGGGATAACCATCAAGGCGCAGACAGCAGCGCTGCACTACAAAGCCCTGGATGGCGTGGTCTACAACCTCAATTTGATTGACACACCCGGCCACGTGGATTTTTCCTACGAAGTCTCCCGCTCCTTGTCCGCATGTGAAGGTGCGCTCCTCGTTGTTGATGCGAGCCAAGGCGTTGAAGCGCAGACCGTGGCGAATTGTTATACCGCGCTGGAGCTCGGTGTTGAAGTCGTGCCGGTGCTGAACAAGATGGATTTGCCTAACGCCGACCCGGACAACGCGCGCCTGGAAATCGAAGACGTGATCGGCATTGACGCCAGCTACGCGATTCCCTGTTCGGCGAAAACCGGGCTGGGCATTGACGAAATTCTGGAGGCCATCGTGGCGCGAATCCCGGCGCCGCGTGGCAACCCGGATGGCGCTTTGCGCGCGATGATCGTCGACAGCTGGTTCGACAACTACGTCGGCGTAGTGATGTTGGTGCGTGTGGTTGATGGCAGCTTGGTCAAGGGCGACCGAATCAAGATGATGGCCACCGGCACCACCTACAACGCAGACAGCCTGGGCGTCTTCACCCCGGCCAACCAGCCTCGTGATTCGCTGAAGGCGGGTGAAGTGGGTTACATCATTGCTGGCATCCGGGAACTACAGGCAGCCAAGGTCGGCGACACCGTCACGTTGATCAAACCCGGCACTGGCGGCGCGGCGGCCACGGCCACCGAAGCCTTGCCTGGTTTCAAGGAAATCCAGCCACAGGTTTTCGCCGGACTGTACCCAACAGAAGCCAACATGTACGAAGGTTTGCGTGACAGCCTGGAAAAGCTCAAGCTCAACGACTCTTCCTTACGCTACGAGCCCGAAGTCAGTCAGGCGCTGGGTTTTGGTTTCCGCTGCGGTTTCCTGGGTCTGTTGCACATGGAAATCGTGCAAGAACGTCTGGAACGCGAGTTTGACCAGGATCTGATTACCACTGCGCCTAGCGTGGTTTACGAAGTCGTGCAGGTTGATGGCACTGTCAAGATGGTGGAGAACCCGTCCAAAATGCCCGATCAAGGGCGGCTTGATGAGATTCGTGAGCCGATCGTCACCGTTCACCTCTATATGCCGCAAGAGTATGTGGGCTCGGTGATGACACTGGCCAATCAGAAACGCGGCGTACAGATGAACATGGCCTACCACGGTCGCCAGGTCATGCTCACTTATGAGATGCCGTTGGCGGAAATCGTGCTCGACTTTTTTGACAAACTCAAGTCGGTGTCCCGCGGTTATGCGTCGATGGACTACGATTTCAAGGAATACCGTGCCGCCGACGTCGTGAAGGTCGACATCTTGCTTAACGCCGAGAAGGTCGATGCTCTGTCGATCATCGTGCACCGCTCGCAATCGCAGTTCCGTGGCCGCGCGGTGGTGGCCAAAATGCGTGAAGTGATTTCGAGGCAGATGTATGACGTCGCCATCCAGGCAGCCATCGGGGCCAACATCATCGCCCGTGAGACAATCAAGGCGCTGCGCAAGAACGTGATCGCCAAGTGTTATGGCGGCGACATTTCGCGCAAAAAGAAGCTCCTTGAAAAACAAAAGGCAGGTAAAAAACGCATGAAACAAATCGGCTCAGTGGAAGTGCCGCAAGAGGCATTTTTGGCTATTTTGCAAGTGGAAGATTGATGCAGGTTCTAACGTCTTTGGTTCTCGCCGCATTCGCGGCCTATGCAGGCCTTTGGTACGTCGGGCGTATTGAAGGCAACTTTGCGCTGTTGTTGTTTATGGCGACGGTAGTGACGGGTCTGTACTGGTTAGCGGAACGCTTCTATTTTCTGCCACTGCGTGAAAAAGCGGCTGCCGATCTGCAAGCCCAAGCGGCCAAACGCAGCGAAGACCTGAAGCGGCAGGGCATTAAAGAGGTTGATGGCGACATCGCAAATGCCAAGGCACTGCTCTTGCAGCAACCCTGGTGGCTCGACTGGACAGCGGGCTTGTTCCCCGTGATCATCGTCGTCTTCCTGCTGCGCTCCTTTCTGTTTGAACCCTTTAAGATCCCCTCGGGCTCGATGATTCCGACATTGCTTGTGGGCGACCTGATTTTGGTCAACAAATTCCATTACGGCGTGCGCTTACCGGTGATCAACAAGAAAATTACGGAAGGCAACGCGCCACAGCGGGGCGATGTCATGGTGTTCAGGTATCCGCCGAACCCCCGGCTTGACTACATTAAACGCGTGGTCGGCGTGCCGGGTGACGAAGTGGCCTATGTCAACAAACGCCTGACAATCAATGGGCAGCCGGTGGCGACGACCCAGGTGCCTGAGTTTTTTGACGAAGACGTCATGCGTTATTTTCCTCAGTATGAAGAACAGCTGGGCGGCGCGAAACACCGTCTTCTGAACGACGACAGCCGCCGCGCCGGCATTTCCGACGCTGAAGTAGCTGATTTCCCAGATCGTGGCAATTGCCGTTACAGTGCTGAAGGTGCGGTTTGCAAGGTGCCGCAAGGCCATTACTTTATGATGGGCGATAACCGCGACAATTCACTCGATTCACGGTATTGGGGCTTTGTACCGGAGAAAAACATCGTTGGACGGGCATTTTTTGTGTGGATGAATTTTGGCAATCTCAAGCGTATCGGTTCGTTTAACTGAGCGTTTGCGACGTCAGCAGGCATTGAAGAGAAGAGGGGCATCATGATCGGTCAATCAAGAAAACGTCAAAGCGGCATTTCGTTTATCGGGCTGCTGTTTGTAGGAGGCACGCTGGCGGTGGCGGGGGTCATTGCTGCGCAGGTTTTTCCTACCGTCATTGAGTACCAAGCCATCAACAAGGCGGCTGTCAAGGCGGCGCAAGGCAGCACCCCTGTCGAAGTACGCAAAATATTTGACAAACAAGCTGAAGTCGACGACTTCAAGTCGGTTACCGGAAAAGACATTGAAGTCACCAAAGAAGGTGACAAAGTGGTGGTGAGTTTTGCGTATCAGCGTGAGATCCACCTGACGGGCCCAGCCTATTTGACGCTGAAGTACACGGGTCGATCCAAATGACCCGATTGACGGCCACGCCCCAGGCAGGTGGCGGCGTTTGAATGACCGCTTGACAGAGATGCAAGGGGGGCGTGTGGCCGAGCCTGGCACGCCTAGTTTGGCTGGGCTGCAGGGCCGGTTGCAATATGACTTTGCCAATCAAGTCCTGCTGGTGCAGGCCTTGACGCACCGCAGTTTCTCCAGCACCCACAACGAACGCCTTGAATTTCTGGGCGATTCCGTCCTAAGTCTTGCTGTCTCCGACTTGTTGTTCCATCGACTTTCGAATTTGCCTGAAGGCGATTTGTCCCGCGTTCGTGCGAACCTGGTCAAGCAGGAGACGTTGCACCAATTGGCGGTGGGCTTGGATTTGGCCGAAGTGATCCGCCTGGGCGAAGGCGAGTTGCGTTCTGGAGGCCACAAACGTCCGTCGATATTGGCTGATGTATTGGAATCCTTGATCGGCGCCGTCTATCTGGATGGTGGCTTCCTTGCGGCGCAGAGCCTGGTTCAGCGGCTGCTGGAGGGCGTGGACATCAACCAGAATATGGAAGCCAATGGAAAAGATGCCAAAACCGAATTGCAGGAATGGCTGCAAGGCCGAAAAATGAAGCTTCCTCTGTACCGCGTGGTCGGCACGCTGGGTGCCGCCCATAAACAAACCTTTGATGTCGAGTGTGAGATCGTTGAACTCAACCTTGCCGAACGCGGCATTGGCGGATCCCGCAGAGCGGGTGAGCAAGCGGCTGCGACAGCAATGCTTCAGACATTGAAGGTCACAGACACGTGACAGATGCCAAAGAAACCGCGTCGGCGGCTGCCTTGCCAACCAAGCATTGCGGGCTGATCGCGATTGTCGGCAAACCCAACGTCGGCAAATCCACGCTGCTCAATGCCCTGGTGGGCCAAAAAATCAGCATCACCTCCCGCAAGGCCCAGACCACACGGCACCGCATCACTGGCATGCGCACGCTGGGGGCCACACAATTTGTTTTTGTCGATACGCCAGGCTTCCAGACGCGCCACAACAATGCCTTGAACCGCTCGCTCAACAAGACTGTGCAGGGCGCTGTGGGCGATGTGGATTTGATTCTCCTCGTAGTGGAAGCCGGCCAGTTCAACCAGGCGGACGCCAAGGTGCTGGCCCTGCTTGGCAAAGACATTCCAGTGCTGTTGATTGCCAACAAACTTGATCAAATCCATCGCCGTGGCGACATTGCGCCCTGGCTGCAGGAGATGCAGCAGCGCCATGCATTTGCCGAGTTTGTGCCGATGTCGGCCAAGAATGACAAAGACATTGTGCGTTTGCTGACGGTCTGCGAAAAGTACCTCCCTGAGCAGGACTGGCGATACGCCGAAGACGAATTGACCGACCGCAATGAAAAATTCCTCGCCAGCGAGACTGTGCGGGAAAAACTCTTCCGCCTGACGGGTGATGAGCTGCCTTATTCTTCCACTGTGGTCATCGACAAGTTTGAAGAGGAGCCGGGTCGCGGCAAAGGCAAAGACGGTGTTAAGACCAAACGAATGGTCAAAATTGCGGCGACCATCGTGGTCGAGCGCGACAGCCACAAAATGATGGTGATTGGCGACAAGGGCGAACGCATCAAACGCATTGGCACCGAAACCCGTGTCGAACTTGAAAAACTCATGGACGCCAAAGTCTTCATCGAGCTTTGGGTGAAGGTGCGCTCCGGTTGGGCCGACGACGAGGCGCGGGTGCGCAGTTTTGGCTACGGCTAAGCGCTCACTTTGTGCACCGGTAGTCTGCAAGCATTGAACCTTGGAGTTGCCGATTGGTTCATGTAACGGTTTCATAATTAGCTTTCAAATTATTTACAGATGACATGAAGCAATTGCTTGTGAGTATCTGGGTTTCATTGGTAGTTGCATTGGTTCTGGGTGCAGCCAGTCCAAGCCTGCAGGCTCAAATGGGCGACATTGAAGCAGGCTTCAAAAAGCCGAGCGCTGCTGAGGAACTGGTGCTGCGTTCACTGCTGGCGGAGCCGGTTCCCCAAAGTGTCATGTTTGACGTGTTGCGCAGGCACTTTCAAGCGAAAGACCGTGCTGCCACAGTGTTGGGGGATTCAGCGGCGAGAGAAAAACTCTTGCGCCAGGCGATCGGCGTTATGCCTGATCCGGTCTGGAAAAACAACCTTGCCAGAATCCTGATAGAGCGGGGCGAATTTTCGGAAGGCAACGAATTGACCAGACAGGCCGTCGCCGGGACTTCCGATAGATTTGTCAAAGCCTTCTTTTTGGCCTACATCGCATGTGACCTTGTCGCTCAAAACCGAAAGAACGATGCGCGGACCGCCGTTTTGGAGGTGACAAAAGCAGTCCAAGCTGCAGAATCTGAAGCCAGAGCAGATTCCCAAAAGCTGGTGCTGCATCGTGCCATGGGCACCAGCTCCAGATGTTTGTCTGCCTTGGAGGAGCGGGCCGGACGATACCCGCTGGCCGTTCAGGCTGCGGAACTGTCAGAGAAAATGGCGCGTTTGGCGCTGTTGTTTGCTAACGCCGACAACCCGGCAACACGGTTGGAAAAGACGTATTTACATGCCGACGTGGCGAAAAGTATTGCGCGAAAACTTCAGGCTTACCGTGCGGCGGGGCAGTTTCATGCTGCTGAAAACGCCTTGGCCGACTACATGCAGTTTTCCCGCGATGTGCAGTTGCCGGTGAGTTATCTGTCTGGCATTTACGCCACAGCGGGCAATTTGAGGTTTGCGCAGAGGGAGTTTGCGCAGTCGGAACAATTGATGCGCAAGTCAGATGCTGTGCTTGAAAGTTTGGGCGGCGCGCCCCTGGATGCAGGCAGAGCCTCGCGGGCGCGCGATATCTTCATCGCTCTGGCGGGTCAAAAAAAATGGCCAGAGGCTTTGGCAGTGATTGAACAGCTTGACAAATTGGCGGGTGACGACGCCAGGCTCAAAAGCAGGGTTTTGTATCGGTTCGACCGGGCCTTTGTGTACTTTGGCAACCAGCGGTATGCCGAAGCGGCCGCGCTGTTTGAAAATGTGGCGAGAGCCAATCTCAGCGCCTTTGGCCAAAACCACTTTTTTACCGCGCAGTCGGCCGGTTTGCAAGGCGCTTCCCTTTGGCACCTTGGCGATTCAGAAAGCCGTGCGAAAGCACTGCCATTGCTGAAGGCAGCGGTGCGCGACTATATGGCCCCCGTCAACGCTGATTTTTTGGAGAATGCGGGTGTTCGCAGAGACCTGCGTGATATTGTTTTCGCGGCCTATCTTGAGGCGATGGCAAACACGCCTGGGCAGGACGCCACCCAGACCCTCGGTGCGGCAGACTGGGTGCGGGGCGGCGTGGTGCAGGAGGCATTGGGCGATGCCGCCGTGCGAGCTGCAGCAAGCACACCGGCGCTGGCAGACGTCGTGCGGCGTGAGCAAGATGCGAAAAATGAAGTGATGGGGATTCGCCGCTACCTGGCAGGGGAAGCGGGTGGCGTCAGCACACCCCTGCCCGCCATCGCCAGCCAAATGCGAGAACGCGTTGCAGTGCTTGAAAAAGAACGCGTGTTGCTGCAAGCCGAAATCAAGGCAAAGTTTCCCGAATACGAACGGCTGGTGCGCCCCACGCCGCCCACGGTGCAGGAGCTTGCCCGCCAACTCGATCCGCAACAAGCGCTGTTAATGTTGCTGCCAACGGTCGATGCTGTTTATGTCTGGGCAGTTGCTTCCGATCGGCCAGCGGCCTTTGTCAGAGCCAAATTGAACCAAAACCAGGTGAACACCTTGGTTGCGCGCCTGCGCCGCCAGCTGGACTTTGCGTCCGGCATGGCGATTGGCGCTCGTTTTGACCATGCGGCAGCGTTTGAGTTGTATAACGCATTGCTGGCATCTCTGTCAGCGGCATGGCAAGGTAAGACCCAGTGGGTGGTGGCCGCAGGTGGCTCATTGAGCCAGCTGCCTTTCGGATTGTTGCAAACCCGTGCCAGTGCAAGGTCGAGTGCCAGTTCGAGTTCCAGCATTAAAGTCAGCGATCAGGTTTTTGATGCCAACACGCCCTGGCTCATCCGTGATGTTTCCATCACACAGGTGCCCAGCCTGTCAGCATGGCTGGCCATCAAATCGATTGGCGGCGTCAAAGTCGGCAATGAGGCCTTGATGGCATGGGGCGACCCCGTGTTCAATGCCCCAACCGCCGCAGTAGCTGCACCGAGCGCACCGGGTGGCGCTGTCCAAGCGCGCAGCATCGCATTGAGCCGCGCTGCCACATTGGCCAATCTGGATTCGGGGCCGGTGGCATATGCACCTGCCGCCTTGCGGTATGGCGATATTCCTGCCTTGCCGGAAACGCGTGACGAGTTGTTGGCCATTGCCGCCATCTTGAAGGCGAACCCGGCGAACGACGTGATTTTGGGTGCCCGTGCCACGCGGGACAGCGTGTTGGCCGCCAGCAAAGCAGGTCTGCTGGCCAACAAGCGCGTCGTGGCCTTTGCGACCCACGGCCTGATGGCGGGAGACCTGCCCAACCTCCATCAACCCGCCTTGGCCATGGCGGCCACGGGGGCTGAAGCGGGCAACCCGCTAGCACCTTTGCTCACCCTGGAAGACGTATTGACCCTGAAGCTCAACGCCGATTGGGTCGTGTTGTCCGCCTGCAATACGGCTGCTGCTGATGGCCGGGCCGAAGAAGCCTTGAGCGGCTTGGCACGGGGTTTCTTTTACGCAGGTGGTCGAAGCCTATTGGTCACCCACTGGGCGGTAGAAAGCGATAGCGCAAAAGAACTCACCACGGCCACGTTTGCCCACTACACCGCCAACCCGCAGGCCCCCAAGGCTGAGAGCCTGCGACAAGCCATGCTCAAGGTCATGGCCATGCCCAAATTCAGCCACCCGGCGTTTTGGGCACCGTATGCCTTGGTGGGCGATGGGGGCCGCTGAATGTCGATGAAAAGAGTCAGCAATGAGCCGGCCTATGTTTTGCACAGTTACGCCTGGAGCGAGTCCAGCCTGATCCTGGAAGTCTTCACGCGGGGGTACGGCCGGGTGGCGCTGGTGGCCAAGGGGGCCAAAAAGCCCAGCTCAAATTTTCGACCGATTTTGCTGCCGCTTCAGCCCTTGCAACTGTCGTTTGGCGGTGACGCCGAAATCCGCACCCTCAAAAGCGCAGAGTGGATGGGCGGCCACGTCATGCCAGGTGGGGATGCCTTGATGTCTGGTTATTACATCAACGAGTTGCTTCTCAAGCTCCTGGCGCGAGACGACCCCCATCCGCGCCTGTTTGACGTCTACAGCAGCGCCGTGCAGGTGCTGGCCGGCCGCCACCCAGAGGCCTTGCAGGCGGCCTTGCGGACCTTTGAGCTCTTGTTGTTGCGCGAGATTGGCCTGCTGCCTGCGCTGGACGTTCAAACCATGACGCTGGCAGCTTTGCAAGCCGATGCCCGTTATTGCCTGGTGCCCGAGGGCGGCCTGCGCCATGGCGGTGATGACGACCGCCATTCGCTCAGTGGCGTCCAATGGCTGGCCTTGCAGGCGTCGATTTCCAGCGAAGCGCCCTTTACGGCCACTTTGCGGGCCTGTTCCTTGGTGATGGAGCCGCTGAAGCCGCAACTGCGCACGCTGCTCAATTACCATTGCGGCGTCGGCACGCTCAAGACGCGCCAAATGATGGTTGATTTGCAAAACCTCTGAAGCCTATCGCGCAATGACTGCAACCAAACTCTCCGTCAACGTCAATCTGGTGGCGCAAATCCGCAATCGCCGCGATCTGGCGCGGCCCATCCCCAGCGTGACCCGAGCCGCAGAACTGTGCCTTCAGGCCGGTGCGCAGGGCATCACCGTGCATCCCCGCCCCGATGAGCGTCACATCCGCGCGCACGACGTGTTTGATTTGGCAGAATTGATAAAGTCCTGGCCTAGCCGCGAGTACAACATCGAAGGCAATCCACTACAAAACCTGATGCGTTTCGTGCGCGAAGTCCAGCCGCATCAATGCACCTTTGTGCCCGATTCTGAAAAGCAGCCGACCAGCGACCACGGTTGGGACTTGACCCGCGACGCCGCGCGAAATGCGACGCTTTTACGCCCGCTGATCGACGAAGCCCACGCGCTGGGCGTGCGGGTGAGCCTGTTCATGGACGCAGACGCCGCTGCCATGCCGCTGGCCAAAGCCGTGGGTGCGGATCGCGTCGAGTTGTACACCGAGCCCTTCGCCCGCGCCTGGGGCACGCCCGATCAAGCGGCCCAATTGAAGCGATTTGCCCAAGCCGCCCAAGCCGCGCTGGACGCCGGCCTTGGCATCAATGCAGGGCACGACTTGAACCGCGACAACCTCGCCGCCTTTGTGCAGCAGGTGCCCGGTGTGCAAGAGGTCTCCATCGGCCACGCGCTGATGTCGGATGCGCTGGAGCTGGGCTACGAGGCGACTGTCAAAGCTTATTTGCGTTGTATTGGAGGGGTGAATGCTTGACGCGGTGAGCGGCGTGAAAGGCCAATTTTTTGACGGGCCGCCCCTAGAAAAATTAGCCCCCTCGGGGGGCAGCGACCCGCGAAGCGGTGGAGCGTGGGGGCCATGATCTACGGCATTGGCACCGACATCTGCGACATCCGCCGCATCCGCGCAAGCCTGGAACGCCACGGCGACCGCTTCGCCGAGAAAATTCTGAGCCAGGCCGAACTCGCCACCTGGCGCGCCCGCAGCGCGCGTTGGCCCGAGCGCGGTGTGCGTTACCTGGCCACACGTTTCAGCGCCAAAGAAGCCTTCAGCAAAGCCATTGGTTTGGGCATGCGCATGCCGATGACCTGGCGCCTGTGTGAGATTGGCAAACTGCCGCAGCAACATGCCCAGGCGGGCAAACCCGTGGTCGTGTTGCACGGCGCGTTGAAAGACTGGTTTGAGGCGCGCCAGTTGGTGGCGAACATCAGTGTTTCAGACGAGACAGACTATGCAATAAGTTATTGTACAATAGAACATGTTAATTAAATGGCATGTAGGCCTCGTAGTTATTGGTATTTTTGCTATATTAATTAGTAGTATAAACGTTTAAAATAATTGCATAAAAGTAATATGAATCAAAATTCACCGTTGATTATTGACATCGCCGGCTTGGCGCTCACAGCCGCTGACAAAAGCCGTTTGATGCACCCGCTGGTTGGCGGCATGATTCTGTTTGCGCGCAACTGGAAAGACCGCGCCCAACTCAGCGCACTGTGTCAAAGCATCAAAAAACTGCGCCCGGACTTATTGATTTGCGTCGACCACGAAGGTGGCCGTGTCCAGCGCTTCAAGTCAGACGGCTTCACCCATTTGCCGCCGATGCGCAAACTCGGCGAGATGTGGTTGCACGACGGCAAAACAGGCCAGGGCATCGGGGCCATGCGCGCGACCAACGCCGCCACAGCCTGCGGTTACGTGCTCGGCGCTGAGCTGCGCGCCTGCGGTGTTGACCTGAGTTTTACCCCCGTGCTGGATCTCGATTTTGGCGCCAGCAGCGTCATTGGCGACCGCGCTTTTGGCCGCGACCCGCGCGTGGTCAGCCTGCTAGCCAAAAGCCTGATGCACGGCCTCTTGCAAAGCGGCATGCTCAATTGCGGCAAGCATTTCCCCGGCCACGGGTTCGTGCGGGCCGATTCGCACAGCGAAATCCCCATCGACAAACGCAGTCTCAAAGCCATTTTGGCGGACTGCGCCGCGCCTTATGGCTGGCTCAACACCACGCTGGCCAGCGTGATGCCAGCGCATGTCGTCTATCCTAAAGTTGACGCGCGTCCGGCGGGTTTTTCTTCCACTTGGCTCAATGACATTTTGCGTGGCCAGCTCGGGTTCAGCGGTGCGATTTTCAGTGACGACTTGTCGATGGCTGGCGCCCGAATGATCAATGGCAAACAGGTCAGTTACGCCGAAGCGGCCGTAGCCGCGCTGAACGCCGGTTGCGACATGGTGCTTTTGTGCAACCAGTCGGTCGATGGCGGCGAGGCGGTGGACGATCTCATCAACGGTTTGAGTGAAGCGAAACTCAAAAACCGCTGGCATCCGCGTGGCGCCAGCGAAGAGCGCCGCTTGAGCCTGTTGCCCAGCCAGCGCGCTGTGGCGTGGGACGAGTTGATGACCAGCCCCGCCTACATGCACGCACTTGCGCTCATACCTTGAACAACGGAGCCAACTGATTTCTGGGGCCACTGCCCCGCGCCCGACGCTTCCAGGTGCGTGAGGTACAGCCGCACGTCAAACTCAAGCTGGTGGTAGTCCGGCTGCATGTGTTCGCAGAGTTTGTAGAACGCCTTGTCGTGCGCGCGCTCCTTGATGTGCGCCAGCTCGTGCACGGCAATCATCTTCAAAATGTCGGCTTTTTTTACATTAAAACAGAATAGTTCAAAAAATTTGTTTTAAATCAATAGCTTACGTATAGGCACATTTTTTGCTTTAAATTTCCTGCGGAGAAGTTGTGTGCAATTGAATCATTGTGCAACTGAAATTTTTGTTACACCTTTCGGAGTTACCCATGAGTCGAAAAAATACCCACACCAAACTTGCGGCTGTCAATCTGATCGCATTGAGCGGTCTGTTTGCACTGCCCGCTCAGGCCACGCTCGTCATTAACGTGTTGACGGCCACAGCTTCAACTTCGGTCGACTTGGGAGCGGCCAGCGTCAGCGGGCCTCAATCAAATAGCGCCTATGTTTC
The DNA here is from genome assembly GCA_031365665.1 of Rhodoferax sp. Lineage (GTDB taxonomy): Bacteria > Pseudomonadota > Gammaproteobacteria > Burkholderiales > Burkholderiaceae_C > JANYCG01. The sequence continues at coordinate 16,275 of JANLYO010000296.1, forward strand.
TCAGTACAGCAACAGTTCGGGCCCATTTAGCTACACTGGTGCGTCAGCTTGGGGAAATTCATACGGCACATACCGGGCCGGTGCAGACGGTAACGGCGTGTTCAACAGTGTTGGGCGTTTTCAACGTGAAGTGAGTTTGACCAACGACAACGCATTCGCTACAGACTATTCCCTGAACTTCTTCATTTATTACGGCAGCATGAGTGCCTCAAACTATGGGGCAAGCGGGTCGGGTTTTGGCAGTTATGACTTGAGCATCAAGCAAAACAACAGCACCACTTTGTTCGCCAGCGGCGCCAAACTCGAGTCGAATGGCACCCTCACAACAACCGGCACGGCGCTAACTGGCGCGAACCTTAGCACAGGCTACTACAGTTGGGGCGGCACGTACGTTACCTTGAATCTAGGTTCTGTGGCCGCAGGTGCCAGCACCTCGATCAACTTTGACTTGGTGTCAACCGCGTTTGGCAACTTTGCTTTTGATGGCGCAGGCAACGGCAATGGTGATGGTGGTTATGGTTATGGCTGTAACCCCAGTGATTTCAATGTGGAATCCAGCAGCCGCTGCACCGGCTCGGTCTACGCCGCTCTGGGCGATCCCAATGATTTCGAAGGCAATACAGGCGAGCCTCGCCAGTTTTTGCTGACTGAGCGGCCCACCGATCAGCAGGTGCCCTTGCCAGGCACTCTGCCCTTGCTGGGGCTGGGTTTGGCGGTTTTGGCTTATTCCCGAAAGTACCGCCTGCGCTAGCCAGGTTAAACGGCTGGGGTGGTTGATAAAAGGCGCTTATGGGCGCCTTTTTCTTTGTAAACGTGTTTTTACAGACGTGCCTTTGTAAACGTGCATTCGCCTCTGACTTTGAAAGCCTATGGCTACCATCGCGCTTAACTGGGAACTCGGCTCCGACTACGGCCATATTGGCCGTTTTTTGCCGATTGCCCAGGCCTTGCGCGCTCGCGGGCATCGGCCGGTGATGCTGCTGCGCGACATCTCCCGTGCCGACGAAATGTTGAGCCCTCACGGATTGGAATACCTGCAAGCCCCGCTGTGGCTGCCCGCCGTCAAGGGCTTGCCGCCACCGATCAATTTCACCGAGAGCCTGTTTTTGTTTGGTTTTCTGCAACCGGCAGGCTTGTTGTCCATTGCGCGGGCATGGCGTCAACTGTGGCGCCTGCTTCAGCCCGAACTGATGATTTTTGACCACGCGCCCACCGCGTTGCTGGCGGCGCGTGGCCTGGGTATTCCCCGCCTTATTACAGGAAATAGTTTTGCGCTCCCGCCGCGCGTGAGCCCGCTGCCCGTGTACCGCTGGTGGGAGCGTTCGGCAGACACGGCTCGCATGGCTGAAACTGAAAAAAAACTGGTCGACATTGCCAACCAGGTGCTGCAGCAGTTGCAAGCGCCGGCCTTGCGCGCAGTGCATGACCTTTACGACAGCGAGGCCACGTTAATCACCGCAAGTCCGCAGCTGGATGTCTACCCTCACCGGATGAACGGCCATTACATCGGCGCCATCAACACCATCGCCCAGGGTGAAACGCCGGTTTGGCCAGGGCCGCGCCCGCGCAGGATTTTTGCCTATTTGAAGGCGCATGCTCCCCAGTTTGAACTGGCCGTCAAAACCCTCGCCCGCGCTGACGCCAGTGTGTTGATTTTTGCGCAGGGCGTCGCGCGCCAGCAAGTGCAAAAAATGCAAACGGCCCACCTGGCCTTCAGCGAGCGGCCCGTCATGATGCAGGAGATCCGCGAGCAGTGTGATGTCGCCATGTGCCATGCCGGGGGCATGGTGGACGTGATGTTGAACGCCGGTGTTCCCGTGCTGTTATTGCCGACCCAAATGGAGCAAAACATGACCAGCAAACGCGTCGAACAATTGGGTTGTGGGCTGACTTTTCTGCCAGACTTTCCGCCTACCCTGCTGGAGAAACAATTGACCAGACTGCTGACGGACACGAGTTTCAAGCAAAACGCATTGAGTTACGCGCGACGCCCTGATGCGTCCAACCAAGAGGCGGCGGTGGCGCGCCTCGTGGGCCAATGCGAAACATTGCTGGGCACTTAAGTTGTGTGGTGCCGCCCGGCGCTCAATGCGTGGGCGCAGCCACGTTTACATTGAGGCGATCACACTGCCACCTGCAATAGCTTCAACTTGCGGGACCTTCGCCTGCCACAGCCCCTGGCCCGACGCCTCCAGGTGTGTGAGGTACAGGCGCACGTCAAACTCAAGCTGGTGGTAGTCCGGCTGCATGTGTTCGCAGAGTTTGTAGAACGCCTTGTCGTGCGCGCGCTCCTTGATGTGGGCCAGCTCGTGGACGGCAATCATCTTCAAGAACGGCTCCGGCACTTCTTTGAAGAGCGTGGCGATACGGATTTCGCGTTTGGACTTCAACTGGCTGCCCTGCACCCGTGACACCGTCGTGTGGGTACCCAGCGCATGGGCGACGACGTGCAGCTTGGCGTCGAACGCGACGCGGCTTAAAGGGGCTGAGCTGCGCAGATGTTCATTTTTGAGCCCAATCACATAGCCGTACAAGGCCCGGTCGGTGCGCACACCGTGCGCCTGGGGATACTTTTTGAGCAGCAACGGGCCCAAACCATTGCCTTCAAGAAGGTTTTTCACCTGGTTCTTGACACCCTCTGGGTAGGTTTGCAAATACTTCATCGCGGCCTGATTTTAGGTGCCGCCCAGGCTAGCAAGCCCTTGCCAACCCTCAAGGCGAGCGGTGCAGGCGCGGCGACGAGAGCGCGGTGATCTGGTCGCGCGTCGCTTCGTCCACGTCTTTGTTTTTAGACAGCATGCTGGCTGCTGCCAGCATCAGGCGCAAGTCGTTGAGGTCCTTCACCGAGGGCGCCACCTTGATCTGGGCCAAGGCGGCGGGCACGTTGCCGCCTTTGATCAGCGCGGCAACTTTGCCAGCCCAGGTGCTGTGACGTGACATGGTTGGCCTGGCCCGAGCTGACGACGCTTTGTGTGAGCCCTCAAGCCAGCGCAGGGATGCGCAGCTTTTGCCCAGGGTAGATTTTGTCGGGGTGGCTCAACATCGGCTTGTTGGCCTCAAAAATCACCGGGTACTTGCCCGCATTGCCGTAGTAGGTCTTGGCGATGCCAGACAAAGTATCGCCGCGCACCACGTCGTGGTACTGCGATTCATCGGCTGGCTCAGCGGCGACGAGCATGTTCTCGACACTCGTCACGCCCGCCACGTTGCCGCAACACAAAGTTACCTTTTCGACGGCTTCCTGGTTCGGCGCATCGCCCTGCACCGTCACCGCGCCGGTTTTGCCGTCAAACATCACGAACAGGCCGGAGAGCCCCAGATTCTGCGTTTCGATGTAGGTGCTGATGCCTTTGGCGGCAGATGCATTGAGCTCGTCCAGCGTGGGCTGGGCGGCCGGGTCGGCCTCTACCGCAGCAGCGGCTTTTTCTACATCTTTATGGCCAAACAATTTTTCGCCGGCTTCTTTGATGAAACTGAACATACCCATGGTGGTTCCCTTGAAGGTTGGTTGAATTTGTGAATGTACCCGCATCCACCAGCGCTTTATACTGAAACGGCGAAAAAATTCGAACCCTGTGCGCTACTGCACATTGCCGGAGAAAATTATGCCCAGCCCTGTCGAAACGCTGATCCGCGAAGGTGTTACCAAAGGCATCATGAAAGTGGCCGCCTTCAACCGCGACCGCAAGGCCGCCCCCACTGCGCCGCATCCTTTCCTCACCGGCATCCACGCGCCGATGCAGGGTGAAAAAACCCTGTTGGATTTGAAAGTGGTGGGCGATATTCCGGCGGCGTTGGACGGCACTTACATCCGCATCGGCCCCAACCCGATCAAGCCACCCCATGCCGCGACCTACCACTGGTTCACAGGAGACGGCATGGTGCACGGCGTGCGTCTGCGGGCGGGCCGGGCCGCGTGGTACCGCAACCGCTGGATCCGCTCCAAAGGCGTTAGCGCCGCGCTGGGCGAGCCGCCCGCACCGGGGCAGCGCCACCCGCGCACCGACACCGTCAACACCAATGTGCTCGGCCATGCTGGCAAAACCTGGGCGCTGGTGGAGGCGGGCGGTTTCCCGGTCGAGATCAACAGCGAGCTGGGCACCGTGGCACACAACCCATTTGAAGGCAGCTTGAAAGGCTCCTTCACGGCGCACCCGCACCTGGACCACGCCACCGGCGAGATGCACGCCATCTGTTACGAAGGGACCGACCAAAACACCGTGCGCCACGTGGTCGTGGGCAAAGACGGCAAAGTGCGGCGCGAGGAGCCGATTGCCGTCAAACACGGCCCAAGCATCCACGACAGCATGATCACGCAGAAATACGTGCTGGTGTTCGATCTGCCAGTGACGTTTTCGATGAAAACCCTGCTGGCCGGCCACCCCTTTCCCTACGCCTGGAACCCCAACCACAAGGCGCGCGTGGGCTTGCTCCCGCGTGAAGGCAAAGGCAGCGAGATCGTGTGGTGCGAGGTGGCGCCGTGTTACGTGTTTCACCCCTGCAATGCCTTTGACAATGCCGACGGCAGCGTCACCGTCGACTTGGCCGTGCACGACAGTATGTTTGCGCAAAGCACCCAGGGGCCAGACTCCAAAAACGTCGCTTTCGAGCGCTGGACGATCGACCCCATCAGCCAAAAAGTGGCGCGCAAAGTGATCGACGCCGCGCAGCAGGAGTTCCCGCGCTGTGACGAGCGACGACTGGGGCAGCCCTACCGCTTTGCCTACACCATGCCGCTCTCGCCCAGGGGTGAGGAGTTCGTCTCTGAAACCCACCTGATCCAACACGATCTTCAGTCGGGCACAAAGCAGACGCACGAGTTTGGCGCCCAGCGTTACCCCGGTGAATTTGTGTTTGTGCCGAAACACCAGGGCGCTGCCGAAGACGAAGGCTGGCTGATGGGTTACGTCATCAACATGGCCAATCAAACCACCGACTTGGTGATTCTGGACGCGCAGAATTTCACAGGTGCGCCGCAGGCCGTCATCACCATTCCGCACCGCGTGCCGCCGGGGTTTCATGGCAACTGGGTGCCTGCGGCGGCCCCGGCTGCGAACTGAACCGACCTGTGCCGTGACGCTGCTTCTCACTGGAGAAATTGATGCCCACCCCTGAACCTACCGTATTGCCGCCACTGGCTGCTATCCAAAAGGTAGTGGATGCCATGTTCCCCGGCCTGATGGGCGTGCAACTCACTGAGTTTTCACACGACCGCGTCGTCGCCACCATGACGGTTCGCCCCGACCTCTGTACCGGCGGCGGCATCTTGCACGGCGGCGCCTACATGGCCTTTGCCGACACGCTCGGTGCCGTCGGCACGGTGCTGAATTTGCCGCCCGGAAAACGCACCACCACCACCGACTCCAGCACCAAGTTCATGACCGGTGCGAAGGTGAATACGGTGGTCACCGGCGAAAGCATCGCCCTGCACCGAGGCCGCACCACCCACGTTTGGCAGACCACCATCCGCAACGATGCGGGCAAACTCTGCGCGGTGGTGACGCAGACGCAGTTGGTGTTGGATGTGGTGGCAAGCTAAGGCAGCGCGCTGCTTGTGCCGTCTCACTTATTAAAAGGTGAAGGTCAAGGTGCCAGCGCCAGCGACGGTCGCGACAGCATTGATCGGCGTGACTGCACCCGCTGGGGTCAAACGGTAGCTATCGATCTGAGTTGCAGTGACGATGCCACCGGGGTTTTGGATAGTTTGCGCAAGGGTAAAAATCGCAGTGGAAGCAGTGTCGGCGCCTAAGGCCCAGCTCAAAATGTTGATGCTTTGTACAGGGCCTTTTGCGGCAGAGGCATAGGTCGTGAGAATACCCACCGTGCCGGCATCGCCAACTTTGGCGGCTACTGGAAGGATCACAGGTGCCGCAGTTATTGAATACGACGTCGCGCTCGTAAAGCCAACCAAGTAGGTGGCTAGAGTCGTGTAGGTGGCCGACAACGACGGTGTTAGCGCCTGGGTTGTCGAACTCGCCCCAACCGTCACGGTGATTGAACCCGATGTCGTTCTAGTTTTGCAAAGGGCAGCGGCCCCTTCAAATGTGACGTTGCTGATGGCGCTCTGGGCAATTGTGCCGTTGCCGGTTACCGTACCCGTATTTGCTCCGGATGTAACCGTTCCACCGAAAGTGAATGGATAGGTTTTGGTGTCAAAGAAATCATTCGTAAAGGCCTGTTTCAACTGAAACGTGCTCGTAGAAGCGACAGGTCCTGCAGGTACAGCGGTGCCACCGCCGCCGCCTCCACCGCAAGCGGCCAGCAACAATGTGGAGAGCATGAGTGAAATGAGCTTCATGGTGATAAAGATAGTGGTTGAAATGGTGTTTGCAAAAGTTGACTGGATCCGTGGCACCATAACAATCGAATCCTTGAGGCGTAGCGCCTATCGGATCATATCCGTTGTCACATCAAAAACAATAGCAAACTATCTTTATAATACGAGGCCTAGCCACCAAAAAATCTCGAAGCGCCTCGCTGACCCTTAAATTTCATTAAAATGTTAACATCCATATTAACTTCAATGTTAACACTCAAGTTGGAATTGTGATGAAAAATGAGGAGAGGCCAGCCATGGCGGCCTAGAACTCCTTGCGCAGCGCCGGTAACAAAATCACATCGCGAATGCTGGCGCTATCCGTCAGCAGCATCATCAGCCGGTCAATGCCGATGCCGCAGCCTCCCGTGGGCGGCATGCCGTATTCGAGCACGCGCACGAAGTCGTGGTCGTAAAACTTGGCTTCATCGTCGCCGCTGTCCTTGGCGGCCACCTGGGCGTTGAAGCGCGCCGCCTGGTCTGCGGCGTCGTTGAGTTCGCTGAAGCCGTTGCCGAATTCGCGGCCCGTGATGTACAGCTCAATACGCTCGGTCACTTCCGGGCGCTCGTCATTGGCGCGGGCCAGCGGCGAGATTTCGGTCGGGTGCTCCATGATGAACGTCGGTTGCCAGAGTTTTCCTTCGATGGTTTCTTCGAAATAGAGCACCTGCAAGCTGGCGAGCGAGCGCTTTGATAACTTGTGTTTTTCTTCCGTCATGCCCAGTTTGCGCAGCGCGTTCATGAGAGATCGTCAGAAAGAGGTGATTGCTTGATTCTCTTTTACATGGACATACAATGTCCATGTACACATTCATTTGGAGAAAATATGTCTCTCGCCATAGAACGGGTTGTAGTTCAAATCGCCGCTGAAGACAAGCAACGCATTTCAGCAAAAGCCAAAAAGCTCGACATTCCGCTGTCTGAGCTGATGCGCCGCGCTGCGTTTGCTTATTCCAGCAAAGAGGAAGATGCCGAGTTGGGGCGCTTGGCTGAATCGGCCAAAGCGGCTGCCGATAGCGCCGCTGCGTCGATTGATGATGCCGTGAGCTTCATCAAGAAGAGCAACCTGCGCATTGCCGCGATGGAGCGGGCCGCTGCGGGTGCGCAGCGTCAATTGACGGGTTCTACAGTATGAGCATCACAGGCAAGGTGTGGGATGCCCTGGCATCCATGATCAAGTTGGAAGACAAAGTCAAATCCCAGTCTGAGGCCATGAAAAGTCAGCAGACCAAAATTGAGAACTTGACTGAGCGGGTGATTCGCCTTGAGACGCAGCTTGAAATGCTGATGCGCGCGGCAGAGGTCAAGCGGATTCAGAATTGAGCGACCTGCGTCCGACGCAAATTGAGCGATCTCTGGCTCTCGCCTGAGATTGCCGTCAAAACTCCTTGCGCAGCGCCGGGAAGAGGATCACGTCGCGGATGCTGGCGCTGTCGGTCAGCAGCATCATCAGCCGGTCGATGCCGACGCCGCAGCCGCCCGTGGGTGGAATGCCGTATTCGAGCGCGCGCACGAAGTCGTGGTCGTAAAACATGGCTTCATCGTCGCCGCTGTCCTTGGCGGCCACCTGCGCGTTGAAGCGCGCCGCCTGGTCTTCGGCGTCGTTGAGCTCGCTGAAGCCGTTGCCAAACTCGCGACCGGTGATGTAAAGCTCGAAACGCTCGGTGACTTCGGGACGCTCGTCGTTGGCGCGTGCCAGCGGCGAAATTTCGGTCGGATGCTCCATGATGAACGTCGGCTGCCAGAGCTTTTCTTCCACCGTCTCTTCGAAATACAGCACCTGCAGGCTGGCGAGGCTGCGTTTGGACAGCTTGTGTTTCTCTTCGGTCATGCCCAGTTTGCGCAGTGCGTTGGTGAGCCACAGGGCGTCGTCTACGCGAAGGCCCGAACCGTCGTCCCTGGCGCCGCCAGGCTCTACAGGTCCAGCGGCTTCGGTGTGTTTGAGGATGGCTTCGCGGATGGTGAGGCGCTCGAATTTTGCTTCCAGGTCAACCGGTTTACCGGCGTAACTCAGCTGCAAGGTGCTGCAGGCTTTTTGCGCGGCGTCGCGGATCAGCGCTTCGGTAAAGTCCATCAAGTCCAGGTAATTCCAGTACGCCGCGTAGAACTCCATCATCGTGAACTCGGGGTTGTGCCGCACGCTGATACCTTCGTTGCGGTAGCTGCGGTTGATCTCGAACACACGCTCGAAGCCACCGACGACCAGCCGCTTCAAGTACAGCTCAGGTGCGATGCGCAAAAACATTTCCTGGTCGAGCGCGTTGTGGTGCGTCTTGAAGGGTTTGGCATTCGCGCCGCCCGGGATCGGGTGCAACATCGGCGTTTCAACTTCGAGGAAGTTGTGCGCCACCATGAATTCACGGATGCCGCTCACGGCCTTGCTGCGCGCGACGAAACGTTTGCGGGTCGCCTCATCGGTCATCAGGTCCACATAACGCTGGCGGTACTTCACCTCCTGGTCGGCCATGCCGTGGAACTTGTCGGGCATGGGGCGCAGGCTCTTGGTCAAGAGGCGCACTTTGGTGGCGTGAATCGACAGTTCGCCGGTTTTGGTCTTGAACACGCGCCCTTCGACAGCGACGATGTCGCCCAGGTCCCAGTGTTTGAACTGCTCGTAGAGTTCGGCGCCGATTTCTTCGCCCTTCACATACACCTGGATGCGCCCGCCGGATGGGCCAAACGAAGCGTCCTGCAGCGTGCAAAAGCTGGCCTTGCCCATCACGCGTTTGAGCATCATGCGCCCGGCGACTTTGGCGGTGGTGTTCAGCGCCACCAGGTCCTCGGCGGATTTCGTGTCATGCGATGCAAACAGCGCGGCGGCGTGGTCAGTCGGCTTGAAATCGTTGGGGAAGGCCACACCTTTGCCATCAAGCTGCTGCTGGCGGATGGCTTTGAGCTTCTCACGGCGCTCTTGAATAAGCTGGTTTTCGTCGGGCGCAGGAGTAGCTGCTGGGGCGGCGGTGTTGTCAGACATGGGGATTTCTTTGGAGCGACGCTCGGCGACACAATCGTCACCGAAGTCACCAATTTTAAGGGGGACGGTTGAGGGCGCTGAATGCAGCGAATTAGTCATCGCTAGCCGCCACACGCTACATCACCGAGGCTATGATTCAGCGCTTACCCGAGGTTCTCATGTTTTACCAAATCATTGCACTGCTGCTCGACGTCGCCATTGGCCTGGTGGCGGGAGCCTGCCTGCTGCGCCTGTACATGCAGTACCAAAAAATACCAATGGCGGTGCGCTCGGGCAACCCGATTGGCAACTTTGTTTTCGCGCTGACGGACTGGATCGTGCTGCCGCTGCGCAAATTGGTGCCGTCTGTGGGGCGCTGGGACATGGCTAGCCTGCTGGCGATTTACCTGCTGGAGCTGCTGCAGTATTTGATTCTGTGGGGGCTGGGCGGTGCGGGCGCAGGCTTGCCACAATTGCCGGTTCTGGCGGCGTTCGGCAGCGTGCGCCTGCTGTTGTCAGCAATGACCGGCCTGGTCATTGTTTATGCAGTGCTCTCCTGGGTGCAGTCGCAGTCGCCGCTCACAGACCTGATGGAGCGCCTGGCAGCCCCGCCATTGCGGCCCATCCGCAAAGTGATTCCGCTGGTGGGCGGCATCGACCTTTCGCCGCTGGTGCTGTTGGTGCTGCTGCAAATCGCAGCCATTGTGTTGGGGGCGGTGCAGGGTGCGGTTTTGCGGTGATACTGCGCTGTAGCGAGACCTGACCAGGGTCGATTTGAGGCAACTTCAACGTTAAAAAAAGAGATTTCAATGTCTATTTCAATCGTATGTCGCCGGATGCTGGGCCAGGCCGGAACCGTCAGTTTGATTTTGGTCGCAGCGCAGGCTTTTCCGGTTTGCGCAGCCGGGCCCGATGCGGTCGTAGCCAGTGCCGCAGCAGCGCAGAAGGCCCCGCTTCTGGACTCGCTCAAAGAATTCGTCGGCATCGAAACCGGGAGCCGCGATCTGGAAGGCATTGGCCGGGCTGCCGATTTGCTGGCTAGCAAACTGAGTGCTTTGGGCGGCGAAGTCAGCTTTGTGGAGCCAATTGAAGCCAACACTTACCGGATGGTCGATACACCGGAAAAAATCGGGCGCATGGTGCGTGCCACATTCAGAGGCACAGGCAGCAAGAGGATTCTGCTGATTGCCCACATGGACACTGTGTACCTCAAAGGCATGGGAGCCAAACAACCATTTCGCATCGAGGGCAACCGGGCTTACGGGCTTGGCATTTCTGACGACAAACAAGGCGTGGCCATGATCGTCCACGTGGTGGCCATGCTGCGGGCGCTGTCGTTCAATGAATACGGCACGCTCACTGTGTTGGTCAACAGCGACGAGGAAATCAGCTCCCCAGGTTCGCGCGCCGAATTGACCCGAGCGGGCGCCGAGCACGACGTGGTGATGTCGTTTGAAGCATCACGCGCAGAGCAGGACAAGATATCACTGGCCACCAGCGGCATTGCGGCGGTGGAACTGAAGGTTGAAGGGCGTGCGTCACATGCCGGCGCCGCGCCCGAACGGGGCGTGAATGCGCTGTATGAGCTGTCGCATCAAATCATGCAGATGCGCGATCTGTCCAAGCCCGAGTCTGGCCTGAAGCTCAACTGGACAGTGGCGCAGGCGGGCGCCAACCGCAACGTGATTCCAGCCTATGCCACTGCCATCGCCGACGTGCGTGTGCTCAAAGTTGCAGACTACGACGCCATCGAAGCCGCTGTGCGCGAGCGTGCCAAGAACCAGCTGCTTCCCGCATCCAAGGTCACTGTCAATTTTGAACGGCGCAGGCCGCCTCTTGAGGTGACAGAGGCGAACCGTCGGGTGGCCGCGCATGCGAAGTCGGTATATGCGGAACTCGGACGAAATTTGGTCGTTGATGATGTGGCGGAAGGCGGTGGCACCGACGCAGCCTTTGCTGCTTTGCAGACCAAAGCCGCCGTGGTGGAACGGTTTGGCCTGCAAGGGTTTGGTGGCCACACTGCTGACAACGAGTACGTGCTTCTGGATACGATCGAGGCCAGGCTTTACCTTGCGGCGCGCCTCATCATGGACGTGGCGCGCGGTAAAGTGCAATAGAGGCATTTTCAGCGCTCCGCCTTAGCAGGCTGGCGCTGAAACCTGTCCTGCGCAAAGCCAAACACGCTGCGGACTCGATTACGCTGGTTGGGGCCAGACTTGGCGGATTGCAGGCTCCCGCAGTTGCAGTTTCGTTGATCTAAATCAAAATACCGAAATCTGGGCGGCCTAAAGTGAACCGGAACTACCGGAGATCGCCATGTCGTCATCCAAGGTCAAACGAGCCCCACGCATCTTTGCCCTGATTTCAGCGCTGCTTGTGCTGACCGCCTGTTCGCCGGAAGGCAGTGCCGACAAACCCGCACTTGGCTCAGTTGTGCAATTGGGTGACGGCGCTGCCAAAGCAAAGGCGAACATTGCCGACCAAGGGCCGCCACAGGGAGAGCCAATCAAGGCGGTGCTGAGCAGCCCGCCCAATGTGCCGCCCGCCACAGGCCGAAAAGTCCCGGCCAAGGTCATTGTGGAGCTTGAAGTGCGTGAGCTTGAGAAAGAGATTTCAGAAGGCGTGCGTTACACCGTTTGGACTTTTGGCGGCACGGTACCGGGCAGCTTCATCCGGGTGCGCCAAGGCGATACGGTTGAATTCCATCTGAAAAATCACCCGGACTCCAAAATGCCGCACAACATTGATCTGCACGGCGTCACCGGGCCGGGCGGCGGAGCGGCGTCAAGTTTCACGGCACCTGGACATGGCTCGCAGTTCACCTTCAAGGCGCTTAATGCCGGGCTGTATGTTTACCACTGTGCCACTGCGCCGGTGGGCATGCACGTGGCCAATGGCATGTATGGCCTGATCTTGATTGAGCCGCCGGAAGGGTTGACTGCCGTAGATCACGAGTTTTACGTGATGCAGGGAGACTTCTACACCGTGGGCAAGTATCGAGAAAAAGGCCTACAGGCTTTTGACATGCAAAAGGCCATTGATGAAAAGCCGACCTATGTGTTGTTTAACGGATCGGAGTCGGCGCTCACGGGCGACAACGCGCTCAAAGCCAAAGTGGGTGAAAAAATCCGGCTTTTCATTGGCAACGGCGGGCCCAATTTGGTGTCAAGTTTTCATGTCATCGGCGAAATTTTTGACAAAGTCTGGTTTGAGGGCGGCAGCAAATTCCAGGAGAACGTGCAAACCACGCTGATTCCTGCCGGTGGCGCGGCCATTGCAGAGTTCAAAACAGAAGTGCCGGGCACCTACGTCATCGTCGATCACTCCATTTTTAGAGCTTTCAACAAGGGCGCTTTGGGCATGATGAAAGTGGAGGGCCCGGAAAACAAGGCGATATATTCAGGCAAAGAAGTGGATTCGACCTATCTTGGCGACAAACAAGTCGATTTGAGCGTTGTGGCCACGGCGACACAAGCCGCCGCCAAAGGCAACTTGACGCTGGAAATGCAAGTGAAGGCGGGTGGCGCTTTGTTCAATGGCGCATGTTCGGTTTGCCATCAGGCCAATGGCGAGGGCCTGGCTGGGGTGTTTCCGCCATTGGCCAAATCGGATTTCCTGGCGAGCAACAAAACCCGTGCGATTGAGGTAGTGCTCCACGGCTTGAGTGGGCCCGTCAAAGTCAACGGTAAAGATTTCAACTCTGTCATGCCGCCCATGAATCAACTGGCAGATGACGAGGTGGCCAACATCTTGAGCTTCGTTGGCAATAGTTGGGGCAACCAGATGGGGGCGTTCAAGGCGGCGGTCGTGGCGCGCGCCCGTGCGCAGGCTGCCAAGCCAAAAAGTACGATCCATTAACGCGTTCCATTAACTCGGAGTTCGCCCGTGCTGATCCACTTGCCATTGCCGCGGTGCGCCAAGGCCGCTCGAAACGCTGTCGGATTGGCGTTGGGCTTATGGTTCTTACAAGCGGGTGGCCAAACAGCGTTTGCTTCGCCTTTGCCGCCCGCCTATGTGCAGGTGCCAGAAGGCAACTTCGCCAGCCTACTGCCCCCCGATGGCAAACAGGCCAAGGCCCAAGTTGCCAAATTTTCAATGCGGGTCTTGCCGGTCACACAAGGCGAATTTGCCACTTTTGTCCGCAGGCACCCGGCGTGGCGGCGCTCGATCCAACGGGGCAGCCCATTGGCTGATTCACGTTATTTGGCGCATTGGCCGGATGACCAGGGCTGGCGCCTGCGCTCGCCTGAAGCGGCGCAACCCATCACCCAGGTCAGTTGGTTTGCCAGCGCTGCTTTTTGTGAGAGTGAAGGCGCACGCTTGCCGACCTGGCATGAATGGGAATATGTGGCCGCCGCAGATTCTCGGCAACGCGACGCGCGCGCCAACCCGCAGTGGCGGGCCGGCATTTTGGCCTGGTACGGCCAGACCTCCAAAACGCTCGCGGCGGTCGGCCAATCGCCAAAAAATGCCTATGGCGTTCACGACCTGCATGGGCTGATCTGGGAATGGGTGGACGATTTCGGCGCCTTGATGGTCAGCGGCGAAAACCGCACCCAGGGTGACCCAGACACCTCGCAGTTCTGCGGCGCTGGGGCCCTCAGCGCCAACGACAGGGAGAACTACCCCGTGTTGATGCGAATGGCGATGTTGTCGTCATTGCAAGCCGCCAGCACCAACCGCAACCTGGGGTTTCGCTGTGTGCGCGAAGCAACTGCCGAGCGACCTGCCACCCCACCGAGGAGAACAAAATGACCTACCGCCGTGCCTTTCTGATGGCGGGCTTCGCGTCGCTCGGCCTGCCCTTGTATCGGTCTGAGGCAGCGCAGCTATCGCCAGCAAGCGCGAAAGCACCCGCAATTTTGCCGCGCAACTCGCTCTACCAACTCGACTTGAAACTGACGGATCAAGACGGCCAGGTGAGCCTCTGGGCGGACGCTGCAAAGCGAAATGATGCGCCGCCCGAGGCACCGTGGGCCAGCGCACGCTTGGTGAGCATGTTCTACACCCATTGCGAGATGGTCTGCCCGATGTTGTTTGAATCCATTCGACAACTTGAACTGGGGTTGCCAGTCGCTTCGCGCCGGCAGTTGGACGTGGCTTTGATCTCGCTGGATCCGCAGCGCGACGATGTCACCACGCTGCAAAAGACGGCCGCACAACGCGCGGGTGACGCCAAACGCTGGCGCCTTTACCGCACGCAAGCGGGTGATGTGCGGCGAATCGCAAACCTGCTGGGTGTGAAGTACCGCAAGCTGGCCAGCGGGGAGTTCAGCCATTCCACCCCGATCATCCTGCTGGATGCGCAGGGTGTGGAACTGGCCCGCACGGAGCAAATCGTTCAACCCGAACCCAATTTCGTTAAAACCTTGCGAATGGCAACACACGCTGGCTAAATAGGACTAAGCTGAGGCATGCCCCTTGAATCAACATCTGCCACGACACCAAAAGCGAGCACCGAAGTTGTAGCCGAACCCGCCTTGAAAGCCACTATGAAAACCACGTGTTCATCGTGCCGCTTACGCGACGTGTGCATGCCGGTGGGTTTGTCCGCGATGGAGATGGTCAAAATCGACCAGTTGGTCAGCACACGGGTCAAATACAAAGTCGGCGAGTTGTTGTACCGCGCTGGCGCACGCTTCAAATCGCTTTACGCCGTGCGCACCGGATTCTTCAAAACCACCGTTGGCACGGCAGACGGGCGTGAACAGGTGTCGGGGTTTTACATGGGGGGGCAAACTGTTGGGGTTGGACGGCATGGCCAGCGATCAGCACAGTTGCTCTGCCAGGGCGCTTGAAGATTCTGAAGTATGTGTGCTGCACGTTCAACTTATCAACTAACTGGCCCACGAGGTTCAAACCCTACAGTTGCATGTTCAAAAAATGATGAGCAAAGAAATTGTGCAGGATCACGACCACCTGTTTTTGCTGGGCTCGATGCGATCTGAAGCCCGGCTGGCCAGTTTCTTGCTCAATCTACTCACCCGCCTGCATGCCCGTGGCCAGGCTGCCGACGAGTTGGTTTTGCGCATGACCCGTGAGGAAATCAGCAGCTACCTGGGCCTGACGATTGAAACCGTGAGCCGCACCTTCAGCAAAATGGCGAAGCAAGGGGTGCTGGCTGTCGATCAACGGCGGGTGCGGGTGTTGGACCCAGAGGCCTTGCACTATTTGGCCGAACATGAACATGCGCCCTTGTGCCAGCAGCCCGTGTTACCGTCGCGCCAAATAGTGGCACACGCACACTGAAATCACATGATTTGCCGGTGTTTGATGTAGATCAAAACGCGGCCTGGGCAGGGCCTTTAAGCTGGGCGCTCCAACCTCAAAGGAGCCTTTCATGAGCATCCACACTTACGAGCGAATTTTGATCTGTACCGACGGCACCAAGCTGTCTGACAAAGCGGTTGAATCGGGCCTCGCGCTGGCCGCAGCTTTAGATGCTGAAGTAGTTGCCTTCACCGTGCTGGACTATCACCTGCACAGCTATTTTGAGGGCACTTTGGCGCTGACCATCCAGGAGACCACGCGCATTGAAAAAGAGTGGCGCGAGAAAGCGCAAGCCCGTCTCGATCTGATCGTGCAAAAAGGCCATACCAGGGACGTGAAAGTGAGCACTGCGCTGGGCCAAGGCGCTGTGGCCGAGGCCATCATCAAGGCCGCCAAAAAACATAAAAGCGATTTGATCGTGATGGCATCACATGGCCGCAAAGGCGTCGCGCGGGTGCTGCTGGGCAGTGAGACGACAGCGGTGCTCACGCATTCGCTGATTCCGGTGCTCGTCTTGCGTTAACGCTGGACAAAGCAAGGTAGGTCAAGGCCTGTGCATTTGTTAACTTCCATGACGGGCTGTCCTGTTAGCTCCACAGCGGTATGATTTCAGCATGGATGGCAAGCAGAAACCACCAAAGGCCGGAGTCGATTATCCCAAGACGATGGTTCAATTCCTGGATTGGTTCCATACGGAGCAGGGTTGCCGCGACTACCTGCAGAAGCTTCGTTGGCCAGCGGGCGAGCTGGTCTGTCCGCAATGCGGGGTGGTCTCACCGGTAGAGCGCATCAGCCGCGCCAGGCTGGTTTGCCCGGCTTGCAAACATCAGGCCACAGCCACCGCAGGCACGATCTTGGAGAAGACCCGCACCGACCTGAGGGCTTGGTTTGTCGCCATCTGGTTCATCACCAGCCAGAAACGCGGTGCCAGCGCCTTGGGCCTGCAACGCATCTTGGGACTGGGCAGCTACCAGACCGCCTGGGCCATGCTGCACCGGCTGCGCCGCGCCATGGTGCGCCCCGAGCGGCAGCTGTTGCAAGGGCGCGTCGAAATTGATGAGACCTATCTGGCCCTGACCGACCGGCTCAACCCGCGCAGCCCGCTGGGGCGCAAGAGCGACACCGCCAAGCTGATGGTGGTCATCGCCGTGGAGATGCTCAGCCCCAAGGGCTTCGGGCGCATCCGCATCCGCCAGATCGAGCGCCCTGACCATGCCAGCCTGGTCTCGTTTGTGCAGGACTGCGTCAGCCCCATGGCCAACCTGCACACCGACGGCTCGCAGACCTACCGGATATTCCAGCAACTGGGCTACCGGCTAGACCAAACGGTGCATTTGACCTCGGGCAAGCCCGCCCATGAAACCATGCCCGGCGTGCACCGGGTGGCGGCCTTGCTGCAACGCTGGATGATGGGAACACACCAAGGCGCGGTGCAGCCCGCGCAATTGGACTACTACCTTGACGAGTTCGTGTTTCGCTTCAACCGGCGCACCTCAAACTCAAGAGGCTTGCTGTTTTACAGACTCCTCCAGCAAGCCGTCCTCACCGCGCCCGTCACTTACGATGACATCGTCAGAACTCCAGAAATTGATGAAATTTAAGGCAGTGGAGCTAACAGGACAGCCCGCCCTACATGTTAACAAATGTCAAATCATCCCATCCCATTCATTCAAGCGCTCTTCCGTTTCGGGTGGCAAACCGCAGTACATCCCAGCCTCAAGGTATTGTCATTGCGCGTTGAAGCAGATTGGCATGCAGGTGCGTGAGCCTGCCCGAGATCAGGAAAGCCTTGGAGACGAAGTGGCGTGTTGTGCCGTAGCCGCGCGATAGCCCCCGTTCAACAATGCATTGCATGGCTTGTCCATCAAAACGCTTGACTTTGAAGACAGTTGCTGCCCCCAATTCTTCTAGGCGGGCTGCAAATCCAGCGCGTTTTGCAGCAGCGCCGCATCCCCCCGCATCTTGAATTTGGCGATGCGGTTGGTGGGGGTGTGTGGCAGCGCATCGACAAACACTACATAACGCGGCACCTTGATGGCGGCCAGGTGTTGGCGGCACCAGTCGGCGATGTCGTTGGCGCTGGCAGTTTTGCCGGCTTGCAGGATCACGGCGACCAGGATGTCGTCTTCACCCAAGTCGCTGGGCACCGCAATCGCAGCCGCTTCCAGAACGGCGGGGTGGTTGCCGATGACGCGATCCAGCTCGGCACCGGAAATGTTTTCACCACGTTTTCGGATGATGTCTTTCTTTCGCGCGACGAACCAAAAATAATTGTCACCATCTATATAGGCGAGGTCGCCCGTCAAGAACCAACCATCTCGAAAAGCCGCCTGGGTTTGCGCTTCGTCACGGAAGTAGCCTTTCATGACGATCGGCGTTTTCACCACCAGTTCGCCAGTCTGGCCGGTGGGCAAGAAATGGCCAGCGTCGTCGGCAATGCGCAACTCGGCCAGATTCACCGAAGGGTCGGGGTGCGTGCTCGGTGTCCCCATGCTGCGGATTTTGTGCGGCCCCAAAAAGGGGTTGTTCAGGGCGCCAGGGATCTCTGACATGCCGTAACCTTCAATCAGTGTCGGCACCTCGAATTCCTGGTTGAAGACGCGGTAAATTTCTTCGTCGAACGGTGCGCCGTAAATTTTTTGCAACCGGTGCCCCGAAACGAACTCGCTGCGTGGGCGGCGCATCAGGATGGCGCTGGCCGCGGCGATGGTGTTGACTTCGGTCGCCCTCGTGTTGTAGACGATCTGCCAGAATTGCGAAGCGGAAAAACGTGGTTCCAGAATCAGCGTGGCACCCGCCGCCAATGCGCCTGAAAACGAATAGAAAATCGCATTGATGTGGAACATCGGCAACACACACAACAAGCGGTCATGCGGCTGCAAATACATGCGCGCCACAAAACCTTCACCCGCCATGAGCAGGCTGCGTTGCGAATGCATCACCCCTTTGGGGAAACCGGTGGTGCCCGAGGTGTAGATGAACACACACACCGAATCCGGCGTGCCATGGTCGGCCAACAGCGGCGTGTCGATGGCAGTCGCCAGATCGCTCAGGCTCGCCACGCGCGGTACGGACCTAGGGGCGGGCTGGCCCACAGGCAGCACCTCGTTGACCAGCAGCCATGCTGGGAGCGGCAGGTTTGCGCAGGCCGCTTGCACGGTGGCCAGCAACTCCGGTGCGCAGATCACACCGCATACCTCAGCATGCTGAAGTACGTAAGCGGCTTCCGCCACGCCGTAATCCGGATTGACTGGCACCATCGTTGCGCCCAGCGATGCCAGCGCGATCAAAGTGAACACGCTGGTCGGATGGTTGGCGGACATGATGCCCACGCGGTCGCCCGCCTTGACGCCTTGGGCTTTCAACGCCGCAGCTACCTGCCCCACGTGATCCAGCACCTCAGGGTAGGAAAACGAGCGACCTTGAAACAATAGGCATTCTTTGTCGGGCAATACCAGGGCGCGGATTTGCAGCATCGACAGCAACGTACCGCCGTGTGGCGAGTAACGACGCAGCACTTCCAGAGGCGGTATCAGCGCAGTTTCTTTCGCGGGCATCGCGTCAGATCAGGATCAGATGCCGTTCAACATGGGCTTAACCATCTACCGGCGCAGGGTTACCGTAGGCCCCCACGAGTGCGAGCAGATGCGCGCGTTGTCCGGGCTCCAGGTAGGGCACCAGCAGGTTGAGCACATGCTGGGCGCCGCGCAGGAGGGCGCCTTGCGCGCTTTCGGGCTCCAGCGCGCGGCGGGGGTCGCGCACGTATTCGAAACTCAGCCAGTAGGTCAGCACCACGACCATGCTGGTGGCGGTTGGCTCCTGCTCGCGCAGGTCGATGCTGACGGCACCGGCGCGGCTCATGCCGTCGAGGAGGGCCTTGATGGCGCGGGTTTTGTTTTTCAAGACGGACTGGAAATGCATCTCCAGACGGCGGTTTTTGCTGAGCAAATCGTTTAGGTCGCGGTAGAGGAAGCGGTATTGCCAGATCAGCTCAAACAGCGAGTGCATGAAAAACCAGGCGTCTTCCACGTCGCGCACGCCGTCACTGGCGTTGAGCAGCTCGTTCAGGGCACGCTCGTAGCGGTCAAAGAGGGAGTTGATCAGTTCGTCTTTGGCCGGATAGTGGTAATACAGGTTGCCGGGGCTGATGTTCAGCTCGGCAGAAATCAGCGTGGTTGATACATTGGGTTCGCCAAAGCGGTTGAACAACTCCAGAGTGACTTCCAGAATACGTTCGGCGGTGCGTCGGGGCGCTTTTTTTACCATGGGGGCCTTTACCGCATTCTAGGTTTGAAACTGGCGCTCAAGCAAGCGAACGGGCAGTCGGCTTATTTGATGCCACGACATCGCCCAGGTCATCCATCACCTCTTGCAGCCGCGAGACTGCCTGCCCGATGCGGGCGACCGGTGGCGGTGCCTTGCACAGGTGGCGTTTTGGGTCGTTCAGGGCCACGTGATCAAGTGCAATGCCATGGCGCGCAAGTTTGGCCGTGATGCCGCTTTGGTGTGAACGCAACATCTGGCGCGTTTGCTGGTAGGCGTGTTCGGCCAAGTGGCGGCGCTGGGCGTAGCTGAAGGTGTTGGCCAGGTAGAGCTCGGGGTCGCGGTGGTCCGGCTCAATCAGGATTAAATCTGTATCCGGGTAGGCACGCTCATAGTGTTTCATGCCCAATTCCATGCGCGAATGGATCATCGAACGGAAGGTTTGGCTCAACACTGCGGGCAAACCGCCATCCACAATGCGCGGGATGCTGCGTTTCTCGGGTGACAAACCGCGTTGCATGACTTTGGGTTGTTGTGGCGCGGTCGCGTCAAAGGGCACCAGCGGGTTCAGGCACAACATCAAATCCACGCCGTCGTCCATGGCTACGGAGGCGTGCATGGTTTTCTTCAGGGCGCCATCCACGTAGTAATGGTCGTCAATCTCCACTGGCGGGAACAGCCCTGGCAGCGCGGCGCTGGCCTGCACGGCTTGTGAAATCGGCACATGGTCCCAACCCGGACGCCCAAACGGCGCTGAAGCGCCGCTGTCCAGATTGGTAGCGACCAAGGTCAATTTGGTTTTGAGTTGCCGAAAATCATTGGTGCGGCCTGATTTTGAAAACAACTTGGCGAGCTGCACATCAATCTGCCCGTTGGAAAACACCCCCGTGGGCAAACCTGCGCCGAGGCGCTCAAGCACCTGGGTGGGTGATTTGCCCTGAACCACCAGACGCCAGATTGCCGACAACAACAAGCCCGGTGCCATCACGGCACGACGGGCGAATTCGCTGTAAGCGGGGGTCATCAGCCACGATGGGTCAAATATTTCAGACGGCGCTTCATCACTCTGGATGAAAGATGCGCATAACTCGCGGGGTGAAATGCCGTTGGCCAAGCTGGCGGCGATGAAGCCGCCGGCAGATACGCCGACGTAGTGATCCAGCGCGGTGAAGTTGATGCCGGTCAGCGAATCGTCCAGCGCGCACAAGGCCCCAATTTCATAAATGGCGCCCAAAGGGCCACCACCCGCCAGCGCCAGAGCGATTCTGGGCGGGCGATCAGTCAGATGCTTCAATTGTTCAGGCCGCCTTGCGAGTGCGCTTGACGGCTGGTTTGGCAGCGGCCTTGGCGGGTGTTTTAGCGGGAGATTTAGCTGGAGTTTTAGCGGTTGGTTTGGCCGCAGCCTTGTTGGACAGCGCCTGCACGCTGGCGTTGAGCGAGTCAATGCGGGCGATCAGCGCGTCGATGTCTTTGGACGAAGGCACGCCGAGTTTGTTCAGCGCTTTGGAGACGCGTTCTTCAAAGATGTTTTCCAGCTTGTCCCATTGGCCGGTGGCTTTGGAGGTGATGTCGCCGGCCATGGCCGTCATGCGGCTGGTGGCTTCAGACAGTTTTTCTTCGGCAGCGGTCTGGGTTTTGCGCTGTAGGTTGGTGCCTTCTTTGACGAGGGTTTCAAACGCCTTGGTGCCTTCGGCCTGGGCCTTGGCAAACGCGCCCAAACCGGCTTGCCAGATTTGCTGGGCGGAATCTTTCACGGCACCCGGCAAATGCAGGTTGTGCAAACCCGGCCGGCCGGGCATGCCGGCCGGTTTGGCATCTGAGTTTTTCTGGATCTTTTTGACCATCGACATCTCCATTGATTTGGTTATTTCTGCACATTGACCGGGCAGGCCGCCAGGGGCGGATCACCAGACCTCATTACTTTAAGCGCCACAAGCTCAAGCGTGTAGGGGGACGACACTAAAGTCAGAGCCTCATGAAACCGGTTAAAGCACATGATTTGGGTGCAGTTTCGGCGCTTTTACTGCGTGTGGGACGGGTTTTTGCTAGGTAGCCGCGTGGGGTACTATCAGCAAAATCATTCTCTTGAGTTTCGATTCAAACCCCTCAGTCACTGCCACATCTGGAGTCCAACATGCAGTATTTCGTCACCGGCGCCACCGGTTTCATCGGCAAACGGCTTGTCAAAAAATTGCTGGAACGCAAGGGCGCCGTCGTGCATTTTTTGATGCGGGAAGCCAGCAAAGACAAAGTGGCGGCCCTGCGCGAGTACTGGGGTGTGAGTGCAGCGCGCGCCGTGCCAATGTTTGGCGACTTGACGAGTAAAAAGCTGGGTGTGGCCAGCGACGCCATCAAGTCGCTCAAGGGCCAGATCGACCATTTCTACCACCTGGCTGCGGTGTATGACCTGAGCGCCGATGAGGCCAGCCAGATTGCCGTCAACATCGAAGGCACGCGCAACACCTGCGACTTTGCCAAAGCCATCGACGCCGGCCACTTCCACCATGTCAGCAGCATTGCGGCGGCGGGCCTGTATGAGGGCGTGTTCCGCGAAGACATGTTTGACGAGGCCGAGAACTACGACCACCCGTATTTCATGACCAAACATGAAAGCGAAAAAATCGTGCGCAAGGAGTACAAGGGCGTCTGGACGGTTTACCGCCCGGCCTTTGTGGTGGGCGACAGCAGCACCGGCGAGATGGACAAGGTGGATGGCCCGTATTACTTCTTCAAGCTGATCCAGCGCATGCGGCAGATCCTGCCGCCGTGGATGCCGTCGATCGGCATTGAAGGCGGGCGCATCAACATCGTGCCGGTTGATTTTGTCGTCAATTGCATCGACCACGTCAGCCATGGCAAGGACATCAAAGGCAAGGCCTTCCACCTGGTGGACCCAATGGGTTACCGCATCGGCGACGTGCTCGACATCTTCAGCAAGGCGGCGCACGCGCCCAAGATGAACCTGTTCATCAACGCAGCCTTGCTGGGCTTCATCCCCAAGAGTGTGAAGAAAGGCATGATGGCGCTGGCCCCGGTGCGCCGTGTGCGCCAGGCCGTCATGAAAGACCTGGGCCTGCCCGAAGACATCTTCGAGTTTGTGAACTGGCCCACGCGTTACGACCGGCGCGACCTCGATGCCGCCCTCAAAGGCAGCAGCATTGAGTGCCCCAATCTCAAAGACTACGCCTGGGTCTTGTGGGACTACTGGGAGCGCCATCTGGACCCGGCGCTTTTCATCGATCGCAGCCTGAAGGGCACCGTGGGCGGCAAAGTGGTGCTGATCACCGGCGGCTCTTCCGGCATTGGCCTCTCGGCCGCCTGCCGTTTTGCCGAAGCCGGCGCCACCGTGGTGATCTGCGCGCGCGGCGAAGACCAGCTTGCCGAAGCCAAGAAAACCATTGAAGAAGCCGGCGGCAAGGGCGCCAAGGTCTTCACTTACCCGGTGGACATTGTGGACGAGGCGCAGTGCGCCACCTTTGTGAAAGCGCTCCAGGAAAACCACGGCGGTGTGGACTTCCTCATCAACAACGCAGGCCGTTCCATCCGCCGCGCGATTGAAGCCAGCTACGAGCGCTTCCACGACTTTGAACGCACCATGGCGCTCAACTACTTTGGCGCGTTGCGCATCACCATGGGCCTCTTGCCCGGCATGGTGGCCAAACGCAAGGGCCACGTGGTCAACATCAGCTCGATCAGCGTGCTGGTCAATGCGCCGCGCTTCAGCGCCTACGTGGCCAGCAAGGCCGCGCTGGACGCCTGGACCAGCTGTGCCGCCTGCGAATACGCCGACCAGGGCGTGACTTTCACCACCATCATGATGCCGCTGGTGCGCACGCCCATGACGGCACCCACCAAGATTTACGACAGCATGCCGCTGTTGATGCCCGAAGAAGCGGCCGACATGATCATCCGCGCCTGTGTGGACAAACCCGTCGAGATCGCCACCCGCCTGGGCACCTCGGTCGGCCTGTTGCACGTGGCTGCCCCGCGCGTGGCGCAGATCATGATGAACACCACCTTCCGCATGTTCCCCGACAGCGCAGCGGCCAAGGGCGAGAAGGGCGGCGAGAAGAAGCAGTCGCTCTCACCCGAGGCGATGGCGATGGCTTCGATGATGCAGGGGATTCATTTTTAAAACCTCTACGAAACCACGGGTTTACGTCGAAACCACTGTCATCAATTGCTTGACGAATCGTCCCGCGTTGGATGTGATCAGAGCTGGGCACCAATCAGTTCCACACACGCTTCGTCGCCCTCGAACAGGGCCGCTTCAATCCGAGTTTGATTGTTCAATAGGATGCCCGCGGTCGCCGCGCGAGATAGATTGGCAGTTCGCAGCCAAATGACCTGCGGTGGCTGGCCTTTGAGCTGCGAAAGCTCCAAAAAGTCAGCGTCCCGGGTGACGATGACATAAGCATTGGCCCTCGCAAATTCCCAAATTGCGATGTCCTGCTGGGCTTCCAGCCCGACTAGGGCAACTTGCGTGCTGCCCGGATAAGCTTGTTGCAGGAACGGTACGAGGCGCCGCGAAAGGTTCTCGTCGAGCAGGAGCTTCACGCTGCAACCAGGGTGGTCACGCGATGCTCACGGTCTGCGGCGTATGCCAGCGCAGCAAGGATGTCGGCTGTCTCCAATTCAGGGAAGTCGTCCAGAATCTCCACCTGTGGCATGCCCGAAGCGAGCATCGACAAGATGTCATACACGGTGATGCGCAGCCCCCGTATGCAGGGTTTGCCGCCGCGTTTACCGGGTTCCAGGGTAATCCTGTCCATGTCTTTGCTCCGATGGTTTTGACCTTAAGTTGTGATTATCGGCTTGAGCGGCCCTGGTTGGCAAAACGGTCGGGCCACACCGCTGCGGCGCAAGCCATCAATTCCTTCGAAATTCTGAGAAGGCGGGCAGGCAACAAGAAATTCCACTCCACCAGCGGGCCCGTTCGATCGTTTTTGTAGGACAGGTCAGAGAAGAAGCGCAAGGGGCGGTTTGGGCGTATGACAAGGCATTCTTCAAAATACCCAAATTGGGTTCTATTTATTAAAAATATTCAATTTCACAGAAGTTTGTAAAAATTCAGCCTCTGGCTCTCGTTTTATTTAGATAGTTTGCTATACATTAAGTAGCATTTATTTCTGCAGACAGTGTGCTTCGGTAAACCATTAAACTCCCGATTCATCATGCCAACCCCTTTGAAAACCTGCATTGCCATCACACTGACGCTGGGCGCTGGTCTGGCATGTTTTGCTCAGGCGCCCGCGCAATCTGCGGCCAGCGGGCTTCAAAACTGGTTCAACGACCCGTTCTTCCAGTTCACCTCGGTGGTGCCCGATTGCCCCGTGCCGCTGGGGCCGTTCATGTACGCGAGCGAGCGGGCCGCGCAGGCACACCGGCGGGCCGAGAAGGGCACCAGCTGCTGGCTGGCAGGCACGTGCGACAAGCCCAACGCCTATGACTATGACGCCGACATCGCCGCCGCGCTCAAGAAAGCGCTGAACGTGACGCAGCTCTACACCCACTCGCCCCTCGTCAATTCGTCGCTCTGGGCCACGGTGCAGGGGCGCATTGTGACGATTGAGGGCTGCGTGGCGGGTGATGTGCCGCTGGGTTTTGACCATACCTTCATCAGCCGGGCGATTGAAACCATGGTGATGGGTTTGCCCCATGTGTTGCAGGGGGTGGCTTTGATCCGCACCAGTGAGCAGGCGCGTGCGGGGGCTGCGGTGCCCTACAAGGTGCGGCCCTGAGTGACCCCCGGCATCTGATTGAGGCCGGCGTTTCCACCCAAAAAGGGCCAATTGCGATATGATTGACGTTTACGTAAACGTCAATTAGACCGTGATGCTCGCGTCAACCAGAAGAATCAAAGCAAGAGACTTGTCCGTATCCATCCATTTGGAGGCTCCCACGCCATGACAAATTTGTCCGCCGACTACAAGGCGCTCGCCAATTACCGCCCCGTCAACAAGGTGCGTTTTGTCACCGCTGCCAGCCTGTTTGACGGGCACGACGCGGCCATCAACATCATGCGGCGCATCCTGCAGGGCATGGGCGCCGAGGTGATCCACCTGGGCCACAACCGCAGCGTGGACGAGGTGGTCACCGCCGCGCTGCAGGAAGACGCGC
Source organism: Rhodoferax sp. (assembly GCA_031365665.1). GTDB lineage: Bacteria > Pseudomonadota > Gammaproteobacteria > Burkholderiales > Burkholderiaceae_C > JANYCG01. The sequence goes on from JANLYO010000296.1 coordinate 42,197, forward strand.
AGGGCATCGCCATCAGCTCCTACCAGGGCGGGCACGTGGAGTATTTCAAATACATGGTGGACCTGCTGCGCGCGCGCGGTGGCGGGCACATCCAGGTGTTTGGCGGCGGCGGCGGCGTGATTGTGCCGCCCGAAATCCGCGAGTTGCAGGCCTACGGCGTGGCGCGCATCTTCAGCCCGGAAGACGGCCAGCGCATGGGGCTGCAAGGCATGATTGGCGAGATGGTCATGCGCTGCGATAAGGACTTGTCGGGTTACGCACCCAAGGCGCTCGAAGCCATACAGGGCCACACCGAGGCCAGCTGGCGCGCTTTGGCGCAACTCATCACCGCCATTGAGAACTCCAAAGAAAATGAGGCCCTGGCTCTCTCCATACGTGCACAAGCAGCTACCAAAAAGGTAGCGGTTGTCGGCGTGACGGGCACCGGCGGCGCCGGCAAGTCGTCGCTGACCGACGAGTTGATCCGCCGCCTGCGGTTAGATCAGGACGATGCCTTGCGTGTGGCCGTGATCTCGATTGACCCGTCCCGGCGCAAGAGTGGTGGTGCGCTCTTGGGCGACCGCATCCGCATGAATGCCATCTCGCCCTGGGCGACGACTGCCAATAAGAAAGACGTGCAATTTTCCGACAGACCGCCCCTAGGAAAATTAGCCCCCTCGGGGGGCAGCGCAGCACACGAAGTGGCAAGCGTGGGGGCTCGAGTTTTCATGCGTTCGCTGGCCACGCGCGACTTCGGCAGTGAGATCAGCCAGGCCCTGCCTGACGTGATCGCCGCTTGCAAGGTCGCCGGTTTTGATTTGATCGTGGTCGAAACTTCGGGCATCGGCCAGGGCGACGCCGCCATCGTGCCGCATGTGGATGTGCCGCTGTACGTGATGACGCCCGAATTCGGCGCCGCCAGCCAGCTTGAAAAAATCGACATGCTGGACTTCGCCGAGTTTGTCGCCATCAACAAATTCGACCGCAAGGGTTCGCTGGACGCATTGCGTGACGTGGCCAAGCAGGTGCAGCGCAACAAGGAGGCCTGGACGACCCCGGCCGACCAAATGCCGGTGTTTGGCACCATGGCCGCGCGTTTCAATGACGATGGTGTAACGGCGCTGTACCAGGCTTTGAAGCCGCGCCTGGCGGCGCTGGGCGTGCCGATCAAGGCGGATACGGGCCTGCTGCCGCAGGTCAACGTGCGCCACAGCACCAACCAGACGCCGGTGGTGTCTGCTGCCCGAACGCGCTACTTGGCAGAGATCAGCGACACGGTGCGCGGCTACAAGGCGCGAGCGCGTTCGCAGGCCGGCACAGCCCGCGAAGTCCAGCAACTGCGGGCCACGGCCGGCATGTTGCAGACCGACAAACCCGAGCGCCACCGCGCGGTGGAGGCGGTGAACGACATCGCCCAGCAACGCGACGCCTTGCTGGGCGCGGCCGAGCGCAAGCTGCTCGCCCAATGGCCAGCGATGCAGCAGGCCTATGCGGGCGACGAATACGTGGTGAAGATCCGCGACAAAGAGCTGCGCACGGCACTCACCACCAAATCACTCAGTGGCACCACCATCCGTAAAGTGGCTCTGCCGCAATACGAAGACCATGGCGAAATCCTGAAGTGGCTGATGCTGGACAACGTGCCCGGCAGTTACCCGTATACCGCCGGCACCTTCGCATTCAAACGGGAGAACGAAGACCCGACGCGCATGTTTGCCGGTGAGGGCGATGCCTTCAAGACCAATGCGCGCTTCAAGCTCCTCTCCAGCGGCATGGACGCCAAGCGCCTCTCGACAGCCTTTGACTCGGTCACGCTGTATGGCAACGACCCGGACCCGCGCCCCGACATTTATGGCAAGGTCGGCAACAGTGGCGTTTCCATCGCCACGCTGGACGACATGAAGGTGCTCTATGGCGGCTTCGACCTGTGCAGCCCGACCACCAGCGTCAGCATGACCATCAATGGCCCGGCGCCCAGCATTCTGGCGATGTTCATGAATACCGCCATTGACCAGAACATCGACAAGTTCAAGACCGACAACCAGCGCGAGCCGACCGCCACCGAGACGGAGAAGATCCGCGAATGGGTGTTGGAGAACGTGCGCGGCACCGTGCAGGCCGATATTTTGAAAGAAGACCAGGGCCAGAACACCTGCATTTTCA
>JANLYO010000310.1:0-3878 GCA_031365665.1 Rhodoferax sp.
CGCCACCGCACCGACTTCCGATCCACGGTCGGCACGTCGGCCGCCGTCGATCGACGCGCTGATGGCGCTGCCGGGTGCGCAAACCCTGGCCATTCAGCATGGCAGACCCGCTACGCTCAACGCCATTCGAGCCTACCTGGAAAAGTGGCGTTTGAGCCGCGCAGACGAGTCTGGACAGGCATCTGACTCGGCATCAGAATCGTTCAGCAGCGCCTTGTGCTTGTCGGATTGCCAAACCCAACTGGACGCCAAGCGTCTTCCGTCCTTAAAACCTGTGTTTAACCTCACGGGTACCGTGCTGCACACCAACCTGGGCCGTGCTGTATTGGCACCTGAGGCGATTGGCGCTGCCGTAGCCGCCATGCAAGGCTTTAGCAATCTCGAGTTTGACCTGGAAGGCAGCACACGGGGCGACCGTGACAGCCACGTAGAAGACCTGCTGCGCGAACTCACTGGCTGTGAGGCGGCTACCGTGGTGAACAACAATGCGGCGGCGGTACTGTTGACTCTGGCAGCACTTGCACCCAAACGGGAGGTGATGGTCTCACGCGGTGAACTGATCGAGATCGGCGGCGCCTTTCGCATCCCGGACATCATGCGCCGGGCCGGCTGCAAGCTAGTAGAGGTGGGCGCCACCAACCGCACCCACTTGGCGGACTACGAGGCTGCCATAGGCCCAGCCACGGCACTGGCGATGAAGGTACACACCAGCAATTACGTCGTACAGGGGTTCACATCGAGCGTGTCTGCGCAGGCGCTCGCGCCTCTTTGTGCAGCGCACGGTATTGCCGTGGTGGAAGACTTGGGCAGCGGCACGCTGGTCGATTTGACCCGCTGGGGCTTGCCGGCCGAGCCCATGCCGCAGCAGTCCTTGATGGCCGGTGTCGACGTTGTGACCTTCAGCGGCGACAAACTCCTGGGGGGCCCTCAGGCCGGTTTGATCGTCGGGCGCAAAGACCTCATCGCCAAAATCAAGCGCCATCCGCTCAAGCGCTCCCTGCGCTGTGACAAGGCTACCCTGGCCGCGCTGGAAGCCACCCTGCGCCTCTATCGAGACCCTGATCGACTGGCCGAGCGCCTGCCGACGCTGCGCATGCTCACGCGAACACCCGAGCAACTGAGCCCTTTGGCGAAACGTCTGCAGCCGCTGCTGGCCGCAGCTTTGGGCGCAGGTTCCGAGGTGAGCATACAACCCTGCAAAAGCCAGATTGGTGCTGGCTCACTGCCCGTCGATCGGCTTGAAAGCGTGTGTTTGGCGATTGCACCAGCCAACCCTAAAAGCAAGGTCAAAAACAAAAGTAGTGGTGCCTTTTGCAAGCGTGTGGCCGATGCCCTGCGTGGCCTGCCAATTCCGGTCATTGGCCGCATCGAAGACGGCCAGGTCAAGCTGGATTTGCGCTGCCTGGAGTGTCATGACGGCTCTGAAGCAGAAGAGCGGTTTTCGGCGCAGCTAAACCGGCTCAAAATCGCCTGAGCGGCAAACCCTGCCGCCCAAACTCTCAACTTTTCTCTTAACTTTTGTCCCGGGTGTCGGCTATTCGATCATGTCGAAACCTTGCGTTTCAACTTCGATGAATGATCGGCAAAAACAAGCAACTGCAGCGTAAACCTTGGCCTTTGGGTTGGCCTCAATGCCCTCGCACAGTGAGGTGCCCACCCAGGTCTGCACATGGCCACGGAAAAACCGCCGCTGTTGCTCCAGGTTGCACACCGACAAGTCGTCGCCAGCGATCAGGAAACGCATGACCTCGAAAAGAAACGAGATGTGGTCTTCGGTTTCGCCCTCGGCCGCGCTGCTGGCCAAGCCCAGTGCCGCAATGTCGGCGCGCAGGGCCACCAATGGGCGTTCGTTCAGAGCACCCACCAAGTGGTAGGAGCCGTAGGGAAACACCTCGGCTTTGCCAGGGCTGTGAAACAGGGCCCCGTATTCGGCCCCGGCCGCATCGACCGTCGTTTCGCGCATCGCCTGTACCAAAGTCTGCCAGGGCCGCTCCAGAAACGCACCTTGTACCGGCGCTTCTGTGACGGCCACCGAGAATTGCTTGAGCAATTCCGCATCAGGCGGGGCCAACCATAGGCGGGCCAACAGGCCGTAGATTTCGGCACGCTCAATTTCGGCATCTTCATCGACACCTGAAAAGCCCATCGGCACTGCCGTGCCGCCATTCATCGTGTCTGTCATCAAATGTCCTTGATCGTCACTTCATTCGGGTTGGTGTGCATGTCAATCACGCGGCAGTCGCTGCACATGCGCAAGCGTTGGGCTCCCGCACCGGCGAAAGCCGGGTGGCCGCCGATGCGAGCCACCATAGCTTCGATAGCTGGCAACGTGGCGAACGGCTTGGCGCAGCGAATGCAATGAAAGGGCTTGACCTCATGCAACAAGCGCTGTACCTTGCGCGCCTTGCCTTCATCGGCCAGCCACAGGCGCGGTGCCAGTTGCAACGCACCTTCCGGGCAGGTTGACACACAAATGCCGCACTGCACACAGTTCTTTTCAATGAAGCGCAATTGGGGTGCTTCAGGGTTGTCGGCCAGGGCAGCAGCCGGGCAGGCCCCCACACAACTGTGGCACATCGTGCACTTGTCGCCGTCCACAATCAGGCTGCCCAACGGAGACGCTTTTGGCAACACAATCGCGTCGGGCTCCACAGCTTTCATTTGGGCCGCTTGGGCCGTTAGATGGTCGATGGCCGATTCGAGGCTGGGGCGCTTGCCAGGCAGCACCGAAGTGGCCGATACGCGCAGAACCCCTTGCGCAGGCCCAAATCGCAATAACGAATCCAAACCAGCAGAATCGGCGGGTTTAAGGGCATCGACGGTATTGCCGCCTTCCAGCAAATGGAAATGCACACCGCTGAAACCCATCCCGGACATGACCGCCTGGCCCACTGCCATTTGTTCAACCAGCGCAGCACGGTATTGCGGCGCTTCGTCGCCCGACATCAACACCGCGATTTGATTGGCCCCCTGGGCCAGCGCCGTGAGCCAAACCTCCAGGCCAACGCTGGCGTTGTGCCACAGCGCAATGGGCAGCATGCGGGCGGGCAAGCCACGCAGCTTTTTGTAGACTTGCACCTGCCGGGCCAACGCCTCGAGCTGCAAGGTACCGCTTCCATCCGAGTGAAATAGCAAAACGGCATCGCGCCCACCCGCCTGGGTATAGGTACGCAACAGCGTGCGTACACGCCGCCCCATATCCACGGCAGTGGGCAAGGCATAGGTGATGGCACCCGTGGGGCACACCGTTGTACACGCACCGCAACCCACGCACAGGTGCGGGTCGACCACAATGCCGCCGCCCTGGCCCTTGGGGTCAGGCACGGCGTTGGAATATCGGCGCTCCTTGCCCATGGTTTTGCCTTTGAGCTTGGCATCGCTGCGGATGGCCAGGGCGGAGCACACATCAATACAGGCCGAGCAACCAATTTGCTCATTGCGGCTGTGGGCACAAAGACTGTTTTGGTACTTGAAAAACTTTGGTTTTTCAAACACGCCCACCATGCCACGCAGTTGCAGCACAGCCGAATTGAGTTTGCCGGCATCGCGACCCGCATGAACATACCCCTGCGGCGGAGCATGCTGGGCAAAGGCCGGCTCGTCGCGCAAATCAAGCACCATGTCGAAGGTTGCGGCGCTCTGGCGCGCCTCGCGGCCAAACTGAATAGCACCCACCGCGTCGCAAGCCGCCACGCAATCACGGTGTGACTTACAGCGAGAAAGATCGATTTGATAACTCAGGTCTATTGCCCCTTCCGGGCAAACAGCGATGCAGGCGTTGCAGCGGGTACACAAATCCAGATCAATCGGGTTCTCGCTTTTCCACGTGGCCTCAAACGCACCCAGCCGCCCGGTGAGCGACACCAGCTGGCCGGTTT
>JANLYO010000027.1:0-2669 GCA_031365665.1 Rhodoferax sp.
GTGCATTTCGACACGTTTAACGCCGTCGCCCTGGCAGGCTTCGCAGCGGCCACCGGCCACGTTGAAACTGAAGCGCCCCGGGCCGTAGCCGCGTTCGCGCGCCATCGGCACTTCGGCCATCAGCTCGCGGATGGGGGTGAAGAGGCCGGTGTAGGTGGCCGGGTTGCTGCGCGGCGTGCGGCCAATCGGCGACTGGTCGACGCTGATGACCTTGTCGAAATGTTCGATGCCCTCGATCGCTTCATGGGCCGCCGGCTCTTCGTGCGCACGGTAGAGCGTGCGGGCCACGGCGGCATACAGCGTGTCATTGACCAGCGTGGATTTGCCCGAGCCCGACACGCCGGTGACGCAGGTGAACAGGCCCACCGGCACCTCAACGCTGACGTTTTTCAGGTTGTTGCCTGTTGCGCCGACCACGCGCAGCGCCTGCATATTGCCTTGTGTGGCCAGGTGCAACGCCTCACGCGCGGCGCGGCGTTCGGCGGCGGGACTGGGGGGAAATTTGGACTTGAATTTGTCGTTGGGCGCGTTGCTGATCAGCGTGGGCTGCCACTTGGCGCGGCGTTTGGGCACGGCGATCTGCAGCGTGTGTGCGAGGTACTGGCCCGTCAGCGACGCGGCGTTGCTTTTCACCTGTTCAAACGTGCCCTGGGCCATCACCCGCCCGCCATGCACCCCCGCGCCGGGGCCCATGTCGATGATGTGGTCGGCGGCGCGGATCATGTCTTCGTCATGCTCGACCACGATCACGCTGTTGCCAATGTCGCGCAGGTGTTTGAGTGTGCTGATCAGGCGGTCGTTGTCGCGCTGGTGCAGGCCGATGCTAGGCTCGTCCAGCACATACATCACGCCGGTCAGGCCCGAGCCGATTTGAGACGCGAGGCGGATGCGTTGCGACTCGCCGCCGGAGAGCGTCTCGGCGCTGCGGTCCAGGCTCAAATAGTTCAGGCCTACGTCGTTCAAGAACTTCAGGCGCAGGCCGATTTCGCGGATCACCTTGGCGGCGATGTCGCCTTTTGCGCCCGGAATATGCAGGGTGTTGAAGTAGTCAAAGCTCTCACGCAGTGTGATATGGCTGATGTCGAAAATGGCTTTGTCACCCGTTCGGGCTGAGCCTGTCGAAGCCTGCCCTTCGACAAGCTCAGGGCGAACGGAACTTCCCACCAGTTTCACGTGCCGCGCCTCGCGCCGAAGGCGTGACCCACCACAATCGCCACAGGGCTGCGTGCTGCGGTAACGCGCCAGGTCTTCGCGCACCAGTGCCGAATCGGTCTCGCGGTAACGCCGCTGCATATTCGGCAGGATGCCTTCAAACGGGTGGCGGCGGGTGATCTTGCGCCCTTGCTGCGCGCCGGAGTCCATCACGTAGCTGAATTTGATCTCTTCTTCGCCCGAGCCGTACAGGATGGCGTTTTGAGTTTCAGCGGGGAGCGAATCGAACGGCTTCTCAAGGTCAAATTTGTAGTGTTTGGCCAAGCTCTCCAGCATCGAGAAGTAATACCCGTTGCGCCGATCCCAACCCTTGATGGCACCGCTGGCCAGGCTTAAAGACGGGAAGGCGACCACGCGCGCTTCGTCAAAAAAGTCCTGCTGGCCCAGGCCGTCGCAAGCGGGGCAAGCGCCCACCGGCGAGTTGAAGGAAAACAGGCGCGGCTCCAGCTCCTGGATGGAATAACTGCAAACCGGGCAGGCGAATTTGGCGTTGAAGAGGTGCTCGACGGGCGCTTTTTCCGCCGTGCCCGTCTCCATCGCAATCGCGCGGCCATCGGCAATCTTGAGCGCTGCTTCAAAGCTTTCGGCTAAGCGTTGCTTGACGTTATCAAACTCCGTTCGCGCTGAGCTTGGCCTGTCCTGAGCTTGTCGAGGGGTCGAAGCCTTCCCTTCGACGGGCCTGTCCTGAGCTGAGCCGAAGGGCTCAGTGTGAACGGGGAGGTGGCGCACGCGCAGCCGATCCACCACCACGTCAATATCGTGTTTCTCGTTTTTTTTCAGCTTGGGCAACGCGTCGAATTCGAGCAATTCGCCATCGACGCGGAAACGCACGTAGCCGCGTGCCTGCATGTCGGCAAACACGTCGAGGAACTCGCCCTTCTTCTCGCGCGCCAGTGGTGCCAGGATCATCAAGCGCGTGTCCACCGGCAGGGCCAGCACGGCATCCACCATCTGGCTGACCGTCTGCGCCTGTAGCGGCAGGTCGTGGTCGGGGCAAAAGGGTGTGCCGGCGCGGGCGAACAAGAGGCGCAGGTAATCGTGGATTTCGGTCACCGTGCCCACCGTGGAGCGCGGGTTGTGGCTGGTGGCTTTCTGCTCGATGGAAATGGCTGGCGAGAGGCCTTCGATCACGTCCACATCGGGTTTGTCCATCAGCTGCAAGAACTGCCGTGCGTAGGTGGAGAGGCTTTCCACATACCGGCGCTGGCCCTCGGCATAAAGCGTGTCAAACGCCAGCGACGACTTGCCCGAGCCGGAGAGGCCTGTGATCACCACCAACTGGTTGCGCGGAATGTCGAGGTCGATGTTCTTCAGGTTGTGCGTGCGCGCGCCACGAATGCTGATGGTTTGCTGGCGCAGCGCGTTCGCCAAGTAGGTGCTGTCGGTCTCTGAATTCACGGGGCTTGGGCTTGGTTTGGCTTTGGGTGGCTTTGATCGGGGCAGCTTTTGCAGGGCAA
>JANLYO010000005.1:0-43356 GCA_031365665.1 Rhodoferax sp.
TCTTTGAGGAGTTCAAGGGCACCGGCAATAGCGAGATCCATCTGGACCGCCGCCTGTACGAAAAACGTGTGTTCCCGTCGATCCAGCTCAACCGCAGCGGCACGCGACGCGAAGAGCTGCTGCTGCAACCCGAAGTGCTGCAAAAAACCCGCATCCTGCGCCAGTTCCTCTACAACATGGACGAAATCGACGCCATGGAGCTGGTGCTCAAGCAGATGAAGGGCACGAAGAACAATATGGAGTTCTTCGAGCAGATGCGCAAGGGTGGGTAGTCGCTACTCTATTAATAGCAAACTATCCATATAACACGTGGCCTAGAGGCTTAAAAATTTCTTTATTCCGGTTTGAATGGTGTTTTCAACCCCATAATTAACATGGGTGTTAACATTTGAAAATTCCAGCGTGCAGGTTAAAACGACCTGGGCAAACCGAGCAAATGTTCCGCCACGTAGGAATAAATCAGATTCGTTGAAATCGGTGCCACCTGGTACAGGCGCGTCTCACGGAACTTGCGCTCCACGTCGTATTCACAGGCGAAGCCGAAGCCGCCATGCGTCTGCAGGCAGACATTCGCGGCTTCCCACGAGGCTTTGGCGGCCAGGTATTTGGCCATGTTGGCCTCGGCGCCGCAGGGCTGTTTGGCGTCAAACAAAGCGCAAGCCTTGAAACGCATCAGATTGGCGGCTTCGGTTTCGATGTAGCTGTCGGCAATCGGGAACTGGATGCCCTGGTTCTGCCCCGTCGGGCGGCCAAACACCACGCGGTCTGAGGCATAACGGCGCGCTTTGTCCACAAACCAATAGGCGTCGCCAATGCATTCGGCAGCGATCAGCGTGCGCTCGGCATTCAAACCATCCAGGATGTATTTGAAGCCCTGCCCTTCCTGGCCGATCAGGTTCTCGGCGGGGATCTCCAGGTTGTCGAAAAACACTTCATTGGTTTCGTGGTTCACCATGTTCTGGATTGGCCGGATGGTCATGCCTTTGCCGCCGCGCTCGGGCAAGGCCGTTTTCAGATCCACGATGAATATCGACATGCCCTCGGACTTCTTTTTCACCTCGGCCAGCGGCGTCGTGCGGGCCAGCAAGATCATCAAATCCGAATGCTGGATGCGCGATATCCAGACCTTTTGCCCGTTGACCACGTAACGGTCGCCCTTTTTGACGGCCGTGGTCTTGAGTTGTGTGGTGTCGGTGCCGGTGGTCGGCTCGGTCACGGCCATGGACTGCAGGCGCAGCGCACCCGTGGCGATTTTGGGCAGATATAGCTTTTTTTGCTCGGCCGAGCCGTGGCGCAACAAGGTGCCCATGTTGTACATCTGGCCGTGGCAGGAGCCCGCATTGCCGCCGCTGAAGTTGATCTCTTCCATGATCACCGAGGCTTCTGTGAGACCCAGGCCCGAGCCGCCGTAGTCGGCGGGAATCAGCGCGGCGAGCCAGCCGGCTTGGGTCAAAGCATCGACAAAAGCCTCGGGGTAAACACGTTCATGGTCTACTTTTTGCCAATAGGCGGCATCGAAACTGCCACACAGGGCGCGCAGGGCTTCGCGCATGTCTTGGTGCGCGTCGGGTGTAGGAATGGAATTTTTCATGGTTTTGAACTTTAACCGCAGACGGCAATCAGGCTACAAAGCAGCGATGCAACAATCACCGAATGACAAAAGACCAGATCGAGGCTTTCTTTGCAAGCCTGCGGGCCGCCAACCCCCTGCCTGTGACCGAACTTGAATACACCAGCGTGTTCGAGCTGATGACGGCGGTGCTGCTGTCCGCCCAAGCGACAGACGTTTCGGTGAACAAGGCCACGCGCAGGCTCTTTCCGGTTGCCAACACGCCGCAGGCCATCCTCGCGCTGGGGCAAGAGGGGCTTGAAAACTACATCAAGACGATTGGCCTTTACCGCAGCAAGGCCAAACACTTGTTGCAAACCTGCAAAATTTTGATCGACCGGCATGCAGGCCAAGTGCCTCGTGCGCGCGAGGCCCTGCAAGCCTTGCCGGGCGTGGGACGCAAAACCGCCAACGTGGTGCTGAATTCCGCCTTTGGCGAGCCGACCATGGCGGTGGACACGCATATCTTCCGGCTGGGCAACCGCACTGGCTTGGCTCCTGGCAAAACACCGCTGGAGGTCGAGCTTAAATTGTTGCAACGTGTGCCAAAAGTGTATCGGGTTGATGCCCATCACTGGCTGATTTTGCATGGGCGCTACGTGTGCCAGGCGCGTGCGCCGCAGTGCTGGCGTTGCAGCGTCAGCGGGTCGTGCGGCTACACATCCAAAACGCCTGCAAGCCCCGTGGCGGGCTGAATCACCCCCCAAATCTGGGCTTAAGCACAATCGCCCGATGCAATAATATTCATCACCATGCATGCCGCAAACTAACCGATGAGCCTGTTCGACACACGGACTGTGTTTTTGCTCTGCGGCGCCATGGGCGGCTTGATGGCGCTGGTCTTGTATTCGCTCAAGCGCAACTACCCGCCGTCAATCAAAGGCCTGGGCGAATGGTCTGGCGCGCTGTTGACCCTGTTTTTATCGGGCGTGTTGATCGCAGGGCGCGGCCACGTTCCGGACCTCCTGTCCATCTCGCTGGCGAACCTCCTGTTTTTCCTCGGCCTGTATTGGGCGTACGTCGGCACCCAGCGGTTTTTCGGGCTCACGCCGCGCCACGGGCGATGGGCAGCGGTGCTAGTCCTGATCACGCTCGCGCACCTCTGGTTCACCTTCGGGGCCTTGTCGCAGTTCGCCCGTTTGCTGATCGTCAACGTGATGGGCGCAGTCTTCACGGGCACCCATGCGTGGCTGGTGTATCGGCAAAAGCCCTTGAGTCTTTCCCGTGGGCTGACGGCGGGTTCGCTGGCGGCGGCGGCCCTGCTGCAAGTGATCCGCGTGATCCTGGCCTTGACCCAGTCCATGACGGACAACATCATGGCAAGCTCCGTGACCCATCAAATCTACGCTGTGGGCTTCGCCTTTTCCGTCCTGTTGCTGTCGATTGGCCTGATCCTGATGGCCAGCGACATGTTGCGCAGCGAGCTTGAGCAGCTGGCCACACGAGATTCACTGACCGACGCCTTGACCCGCCGCCACTGGAACATGCTGTGTGAAAGTGAATTGCAACGCTGCAAACGCAGCGGCCGCAGCATGGCGGTTCTGGCGCTGGACTTGGACCACTTCAAGGCCGTCAACGACACTTTTGGCCACCAAGCGGGCGACAAAGTGCTGATCGCCTTCGTCGCCAATGTCAACGCCTTCTTGCGGCAAAACGACCATTTGGGGCGTTTTGGCGGCGAGGAGTTCAGCCTGCTGCTGCCGGAAACCTCATTGGAGCAAGCCAAATTGGTCGCCGAGCGCATTCGCATGGATCTTGCACAGTCGAAACTCTCGCCCTCCTGCACCGTCAGCATCGGCGTGACCACCAGCCAGGGCGGCGACGACACCCTGGACAGCATCTTGGCACGTGCTGATGCCGCCATGTACCGCGCCAAAGCGACCGGGCGCAACCGGGTCGAGACGAGCTAAACGTTTCGGGCGAGCCCCCCAGCGCTGTCTGCGCGGCGATCTGCCGCGTCAAGTCAGTGTTTCCAGGCGGGCCACCGTCGACTCGGTCAAGTCGGCCACATCCACCATACGGTCGCGCCCGAGGTTTTTCGCCTGGTACAGGCCAATGTCCGAGAGGCGCAGCCATTCTTCCACGCTGGCAATCTCACGGTTCAATTGCACCATGCCAAAACTGGCAGTGACCATCACTTCGTCGACCAGGGGGTGGGCGCGCATGTCACGTCGCAGGCGTTCGATGACCTCGCGCGCATCCGCCACCGTGGTGTTGGGCAGTAGGATGCCGAACTCCTCGCCACCATAACGCCCGCTCACATCGGTTTCCCGCAGCACCCGCCGGAACGACGATGCCAGACGCCGGATGGCTTCGTCGCCCGCCGCATGGCCGTAGGTGTCGTTGAGGCGTTTGAAGTAGTCCAGATCGGCCAGTACCAGCACCGCAGGCTCGCCATTGCGTCGAAAACGTGCAAACTCAGAGCGCACCTGTTGCTCCCAATGCATGCGGTTGTAGAGCCCGGAGAGTCCGTCATGCTGGCTGATGCGCTCCAGCTCGTAGCGCTTTTTGTTCAGCGCACCAATGGCCGAATGCGCCACGTAACCGACCGCCACGGGCTGGAAAACCAAGAGCGGGATGCACCACAGTATCGACATCACAGTGGTTTCGAGCTTCACTTCAAAGCCGAAAATCAAAATGCCAATACCAAAACCAATCGCCTGCAAGACCACACCGCGCCACAAGAGTGGAAAACCGCCACCCGCGATGGTGTTCATGCTGGTCATCACGACACCCAAAATGCAGGGCAACAGGCTGAACTCCATGGAGACGAGCCAGATGCCGATCAGGAATTGATCCACCAGAAGGTTCAGCCGCTCGACGTCGCGCGGGTTGCTGGATCGTTTGGCTATCCACCAAGCCGCAGGCGGCCAGGCAAAACAGTACAGCGCTGGCCCCATCCAGACCCAAAGCGGCGCATCTTTTTGCGCCATCACGCCGGCAAACATGATGAAAGCCGCCGCCAGGCCACCGGTGCGCGCCCAATAACTCCGCCACGCAAACCCAAGGCGCGACTCGTGCACCGCATCCCGCAGGTCTGCGTTCAAGTCTGACATGGCAGGCCAAAATGCGTCAAAGTGCTCGATTCTCTGAGGGAAGTGCGGCAAAGTCTAGCAGCCCTGTGCCCTGAGAACTGGTAAAAAAATGCCAGAAGCCCCATCGTGACGCAAGGCGGCAATTTGTCACAGATTGGCTGTGTATTGCACACGTTTTCAGTAAAGCGGGGTTGCAGTCCTGCCTAGACTACAATTTTTCGATGACGCCGTACGGTAAACCAAACGCAGAGACAATCCTGGCCCTGCCCTACCGCGACCGCAAACGCCATGCCTGGTTTCTTTCGGTGCTAGTGCCCGCGTCAATTGGCTTTGGCCCGCTGCTCCAAAGTTTGAGCGGCAACCCGCAGGCGCTGTGGATTCCGGTGATTTTTTTCTACCTGATCGCTCCTTTTTTGGACTGGATGCTGGGCGAGGACCAAAGCAATCCGCCGGAAGATGCCGTGCCCGTACTCGAAGCCGACACCTATTACCGCTGGGTGACGTTTTCGCTGGTGCCAGTGTTGTGGGCAGCCTTCATCTTCAGTGCCTGGTTTGTCGCCACGCAAGCTTTACCCTGGCATGGTGTGTTGGCGATGGTGTTGATCACCGGCTCGGTCGGCGGCTTTTGCATCAACCTGGGCCACGAGCTGGGCCATAAAAACACCCCACTGGAGCGCTGGCTGACCAAGTTCATCCTGGCGCCCACCTTTTACGGACATTTCACTATCGAGCACAACCGGGGCCACCACCGTGACGTGGCGACACCCGCAGACTGCGCCTCGGCACGTATGGGTGAATCGATTTACCGCTTTGCGCTGCGTGAACTGCCTGGCGCCTGGCGCCGCGCCTGGGAACTCGAAACCGCGCGCCTGGTGCAGCGGCATTTGCCGATCTGGTCGCTGCACAATGAGATTTTGCAACCCGCATTGATCACGCTGGTTTTGTGGAGCAGCCTGGCCGTCTGGCTCGGGCCGCAAATTCTGCTGTTTCTGCTGGCCGCGTCGTTTTGGGCGAATTTTCAATTGACCTCCGCCAACTACGTTGAGCATTACGGCCTGCTGCGCCGCCAGGTGTCGCCGGGCAAATACGAACCCTGCCAGCCGCACCATTCCTGGAACAGCAACCACACGTTTTCAAACTGGGCTCTCTTCCACTTGCAGCGGCATTCAGACCACCATGCGCACCCGCTTCGGCGCTACCAGTCGCTGCGCCATTTTGACAATCTGCCGCGTTTACCCAGCGGTTATTTCGGCATGTTCACCGTAGCCTACATTCCGCCTTTGTGGTTTCACGTGATGGACGAACGCCTGCTGGCGCGTGTGGGCCGCAATGCCAGCGACATCAATATGGATCCGGAACACCGAAGCGCTTTGGTGCAGCGTTACCAGCTTGAGGATTCATCAGCGACTGCCGTGCAACAGTGAATCCAGCACGCCCTTGTTGAAGTGTTGGCCGACAAAATCAGCGAGGCCTTCAAACACGCTGTCCAGCGTTGGTGTGGACGCACCAAACAAGGCCCGCAATGCTGCCGGGCTTTCAAAAAGGCCGTGCAGGTAGATGCCCAGCACATTGCCTGGCCCGTTTTGCCACGCCAGGCCATGGGGCATCACCGGGCGGGCGATCTGCCCACTGGCGGCCAGCCCCTCATGTTGCGCAGTCTGGCCATGGTGGATTTCGTAGCCCTGGAGCGCCACCCCCGCAAGCGCTGCCCAGGGCGCTGTCGCGCCGCAGCCGCAGCCTCGCATCGTGGCATTAAAAACCGCCCGTGTGGCGCATACCGATTTGGCGGATTCAAACACCGTCACCAAAGGCAGCAAACCCAAGCCCGGCGCGTTGCCATCGATGCCATGGGGGTCAATCATGGCCTCACCCAACATCTGCAAGCCGCCGCAAATGCCCAGCACCGCGCCGCCTCGGTTGGCGTGGGTGGCGATGGCGGCGTCCAGGCGCTGGCTTCTCAACCAGGCCAGGTCGCCACTGGTGTGCTTGGAGCCGGGCAGGATCACCCAATCAGACGCCTTGAGCGCGGCCAACTCGGCCGCCGCACGCACCCACAGCACCCGCACACCGGGCAGGTTCAACAGGGCTTGGAATTCATCCAGATTGCTGATGCGCGGATACGCCATGATGGCAATGGTTTTTGCGTTCGCATCTCCGTTCGATGCTGGATAGCCAAAAAAACCATCCTCCTCGGGCAGGCCATGCGCCCGCCACATCGGCAAGGTGGCCACCGTCGGCACACCGGTCAAGTCTTGCAGCATTTGCGGCGCCGGCGCCAACAGCGAGGCATCGCCTCGAAATTTATTGAGCACGAAGCCACGAATCAAGGCGCGCTCGTCTTCGGGCAACAAGGCCCAGGTGCCGTAAAGGTGCGCAAAAGCGCCGCCACGGTCGATGTCGGTGATGAGCAGGCATGCGGCCCGCGCGTGCAGCGCCACCCGCATGTTGACAATGTCACTAGCATGCAGATTGATCTCGGCAGGTGATCCGGCGCCTTCGATGACGACGACGTCGTTTTCAGCGATGAGGCCGTCGAGCGCCTGCTGGATCACGGGCCACACGTGGCCGCCGCGCGCGCGCCAGGGCAACTGGCCCAAGCGATCATCCACACGCCCCATCAGCACCACCTGGCTATGGGTGTCACGCTCGGGTTTCAGGAGCAATGGATTCATGCGGACTTCAGGCACAGCGCCCGCCGCGAGCGCCTGGAAATATTGGGCACTGCCGATTTCGCCACTTGCATCGACATCCGCATCGGAATCTTCAGATGCCATGGCCATGGCCACGACCCTGGCGTTGTTGCTCATGTTTTGCGCCTTGAAAGGCGCCACCTTCAAACCTTGCCGGCTGTAATAGCGGCACAAGGCCGTGGCCAGCCAGCTTTTGCCAGCGCCGCTGGTGGTGCCCAAAACCATGACGCATTGGGCGGCCATCAGAATATTTTGCTCGCTTGAAGCACTTGAATGCGTAGTTTCAGGGTAACAGTCATGGCCTGTTCAATTTTGATGCACTATATTGTTAATAGCAAACTATCAATATACCACGTGGCCCAGCTGCCAATATTTCTTATACCTCGTTGGTGCGAGGTCTTTTTCAACCGTTTGTTAACTTGCATGTTAACAACTAAATTTGCCGGATGCCATTCACCGGCAAGACCACAAACTGGGCACCCATGGCGTGGATCACCAGCCGTTTGTCAAACACCGCTTCCAGCGCCCGGTGCGTGCGTGCGTCCACACACGCGCCCGCATGGGCGACCCGGCCCGCGTTGAGAATCAGCATCTGGTCCGCCTGCAGCGCCATGCCCACCTCGTGCAAGACGCTGACCACGGTTTTGCCGCTCTTTGCCAGCGCACGCACAGCATCGAGCCAATCCGCCTGATGCGGTGGATCGAGGTTGGCCAGCGGCTCGTCCATCAGCAGCACCTGGGCCTCGGTGGCCAGCGCGCGCGCCAACAACACACGCTGGCGCTCGCCGCCCGAGAGTTCGCCCAATGCACGATGGCGCCAGGCCCAAGCCTGTGTGGTTTGCAGCGCACGTTCACAAGCCGCCAAGTCCACCGCGTTGGGCGAGGCCAGCCAAGCTTGGTGCGGCAAACGCCCGAGCATCACCACATCGATCACCGCCAGGTCGTCGCCACCCGCTTCGTTTTGGCCCAACCACGAGAGGCGCTGCGCACGGGCCCGCGTGCTGTAGGCATGCAAGGGCTGGCCCAACAGCGTGACATTGCCGCCGCACGGCAACAGGCCCGCCAGCGCTTTGAGCAAAGTCGATTTGCCCGCGCCGTTGGGGCCGACCACACTGGTCCAACTGCCTGCAGCAAAACCCACATGCACGCCGTGCAAAATCTCAACGCCGCCCAGCTTGGCCCGTAGCGACTCGGCACCCAATGCGACGGCCATCACACACCGCCTCTTATTCCGCCCGCTGAGCCGCCCGTTGAGCCGCCCGTCAAGCCTCGACGTTTGCCGCGCCGGTGCATCAGCCACAACAAATAACTGCCTCCCAGCACCGCCGTCAGCACGCCCACCGGCAGCTCTTGCGGCGCGATGAGCCAACGCGCCAAGAGGTCGGCCGCCATCAAGAGGCAGCCGCCCATCAGGCTGGCCAGCAGCAGCAGCAATCCGTGCGTGGTCTTCACCAAAGAGCGCACCACATGCGGCGCGGCCAGGCCAATGAAGGCGATCAACCCGGTCTGCGCCACCGCCGTGCCCGTCGCCAACGCCAACACGGCAATCAAGGCGGCACGCAACGGCACCAGCGGCAAGCCGAGGCTTTGCGCCGTCGATTCGCCAAGCGCCAGGCCGTCAAGCACCCGGCTTAAGGCACAGGCCATGGCCAGGCAGGGCAGCAGCACGCCGAGCAGAATCACGCAGGCATTCCAGCCAATAAAACCGGTGCTGCCCAAGTTGAAGGCCTGCATCGCCTGCAAAATCTCGGGTGCGGCCAGCGCCACCAGATCTTTCACCGCACCCAACACCACACCCACAATCACACCGGCCAAAAGCAAACGCAGCGTGTGCTGCACCCCTTGGGCCAGCAGGAGCGTGAGCAATACACCGCCCACCGCCCCCACAAACCCCGCGCCCGTGAGCCCGATGCGTACCCACCAGCTGGCGTCTGACGCAGCCACGCCCAAGAGCGGCCCGCCTACCAGCGTCAAGGCCAAGGCCACGCCCAAGGCCGCGCCGCTGGCGCTGCCGAGCAAAAAGGGGTCGGCCAACGGATTGCGAAAAAGCCCTTGCGCCACGGCACCTGCCAGACCCAGCAGGGCTCCCGTGGCCCAGGCGCCCAGGGTGCGCGGCAGGCGGATGTCCCACACGATTTGCCAGGCCACGGGGTCGCTCGCGGCTTGCAGAACGCTATCAAACCCCGCGCTTCCCACGCCCATGCCGACAAGCGCCAAGGCCCCTGACAGCCCCAACAACGCGGCCAAACACGTGAATACGCGTGGGGTCACGGCGATCTTTCCTGGGCTTTCGGCTCGCCCTTGTCACGCAGACATTGGGCCATCAGCGCCGTAGCCTCGGCCATGCGCGGGCCAGGGCGCACCAACACGTCGGCCTGCAAAGAGGTGAAGCGGCAAATGCGGTTTTCCTTGACGGCACGGATCTGCTGCCAGCCTGGCCGCCCGGCCATGTCAAGCGCGTTGAGTTCGCTCGCCATGATCACGTCGGGGTTGGCCCGCACCACGAACTCGGGGTTCAGTTTAGGAAACACGCCCATCGACGCGGGCACTATGTTTTTCACGCCCAGGCGTTGCAGTGTCTCGCCGATGAACGACATCTCGCCAGCGCCGTGCAGCGCGTTGCTGACGGGGAAAAACACTTTGAGCTCCCTGGCGGAGGGTGGCAGGGTTTGCGCTGCGGCCAACATGCCAGCGTCGATCTCCTGCCACAGCCGAACGGCGCCGGGCGCTTGAAGCAGTGTGCCCATTTTTTCGATCACACCGTGCATCTGGGCGTGTGTTTTGGGTTCGAGGGCCAGCACTTTGAGCCCCAGCGACTCCAGCCGGGCAGCGGCGCGGGAGGACGTCGCCAGCAACACCACATCAGGCTTGCGGGCGACCACGGCTTCAATGCTCGGGTCTAGCCCGCCGCCCATTTGCGGCAGTTTTTTGAGCTGCACCGGATAGTTGGAATAACGGTCCACACCCACGAGTTTTGAGCACTGCCCCAATGCGCAGACAGTTTCAGACAATGAAGGCAAGAGGCTGACGATGCGCTGCGGCGCCTGGCTGAATGAGACCGTGACGCCCCGGTCGTCCACAACGTCAAGCGCATGCGCAGCACCCACGCCCGTCAGCGCGGCCAAGCTCAGGCCGCAAGCTAAGACACAAGGCAAGGCGTGCGCCATACCCCGCGCGGCACGCCTGGCCCCACGCTGGGTCGCTTGCAGCCAGTGGCCCAAAAGGCTTGATGCCGGGAGAGCCTTATCCATGCAACCCCGCCCAATCCCGCACAATTTTGTGCAACTGCGCCACGCCATCCGTCAACGCGGCAGGGCCGGGCTGCAAAATGTCGGCGGATTTGATTTCGAACAACTGCCCATTTTTGACGGCGTTGACGTTTTCCCATCCCGCGCGCGCGGCCACTTTCTCGGGCCGGAATTTTTTGCCGCACCAACTGCCGATGATGATGTCCGGGTTGCGCCGCACGATCTCAGTCCCATCCGCAATGATGCGGTTCTTGCCCAGCGACTCCATGGCGAGTTCGGGAAAACAGTCGTCTCCTCCCGCAATGCCCATCAGTTCCGACACCCATCGGATGGCGCTGATGTGGGGCTCGTCCCACTCTTCAAAATACACCTTGGGGCGGCGTGGCAGCTGGGCTGCCGCCGCCGCAATGCCATCCAGGCTGGCGCACATCGCGTCGATCAACTGCTGCCCTCTTGCGGCCTGCCCGACCATGGCAGCCACCTGCATCATCATCGACAAAATCTCGCGCACGCTGCGCTGGTTGAACACCGTCACCTGCACGCCCTGGCGAATCAAGAGCGCAGCAATATCGGCCTGCAGGTCAGAAAACCCGAAGACGCAGTCGGGCTGAAGCGCCAGGATTTTGTCGATCCTGGCGCTCAGGAAGGCGCTGACTTTGGGTTTCTCTGCCCGGGCGCGTTTGGGCCGCACGGTGTAGCCCGAGATGCCGACAATCCGCGCCTCCTGTCCCAAGAGGTACAGCCACTCGGTGGTCTCTTCGGTCAGGCAGACGATGCGCTCGGGGCCGAGCCAACCAGCTTCCGATCTGGCTTGTGATCCAAAAAGCCCAGGCGCAGGCATCACGGCTGTTTACTTGGGTGAATAACGAAGAGTGACATAAACGCTGGCACCAGACTGGTTATACCCCAGTGCTGTTTCGTAGGTCGCGTCTGTGATGTTGTTCAAACGGGCCTGCAAAGTCCAGTCTTTGTTGACCTGATAGTCAGCGTACAAGTCCAGGGTGGCGAATGCACCCAGGCGAACCGTGTTGGCCACATCATCAAAGCGCTCTGACTGGGACAGCACCGTAGCGCCAAACTTCCAGACGCCAGTGGCGTAGTCCAAGCCCAGCGTGAGTTGCTGGTCCGCCCGGCGGTTCAGCTTGCGGCCATTCAATTCATTGCGGGCGTCGAGCTGGTCGAGCGTGGCGCGCACCGCCACAGGGCCGGCTTGGCCTGTGTATGCGAGCGTCACCCCTTCCATGCGCGCGTAGGGAATGTTGACGACCACCGGCAGGTTGGTGATGAAACCTTTGATCCGGTTGTTGTAATACGTCAGGCTCACTTCATGGGCGCCCGCGTTGAACGCCACAGTTGCTTCAGAATTGATTCCCTGCTCGGGCTGCGTGCTTGCGTTGCCAAACACCGGAAAATAAAGCTGGTTGAACGTCGGCGCCTTGAACGATGTGCCGTGTGATGCGTGGGCGCGCCAATTTGGTGTGAAGCGGAACCCGTAACCCAAAAGGCCCGTGGTGGCGTCGCCAAATTGCGAATTGCTGTCACGGCGAAGGTTCGCCTGCCAACTGTGCGGGCCGCTGGCGCCATGCAGGCCCAGCATCAGGGAATCAATGGTACGGCTGCCTACGGTGTAGGCCGTGGAACTGTCCACCTTTTCAGCCACTTGCTCGTAACCGAAGACCAGTTTTCCAACTGACGTGGCGACTTCGTTCAGCCAGGTGAGTTGGTCCCGTTCGGTATTGAAGCGTGTTTCCCCCGCTGCGGCAACGTCGATTGACGTGTCTTGTGAACGGCCGAACGCCAGCCGGGATTTGAGGTTTTGCAGCACTTGCCCTTCCACGCCCAGTCCGAGCACACGGCTGCCCAGGCGCGCGCGGGCATCGAAGGCACCGGCACCGTTGTCGTAATTGCTCACGCCTTCGACACCCAACACGTTCGCATCGAGTTTCCAGCCGGGCAGGAACTTCCAGCCCAGCGAGGCGTTGACACTGTTTTGTGAAAACGCGTCCGTGTCAGCATTGAAACTGCCGAAGGGCACCTTGGGGTTGGTTGCTGAAATGCCTTTTTCCCGCAAGCTCTGCACCCCCAAGGCATAGGAGACATTGCCCTCGCTGCCGCGCACACCCGCCGCAATTTCACCGCGTTCCTGCGAACCGACCGTAACGCTGCCAAAGGGTTGGAACCCCGCAATGCCTTTGCGTGTGAAGACCTGGATCACGCCGCCCACCGCATCGCTGCCATACAAGGCGGAGGCCGGGCCTTTGAGCACCTCAATGCGTTCGATCATTTCCAGCGGCAGGGTGTCAAAAATGGCCTGACCGGAAGTCGCAGAGCCGTATCGCACGCCGTCCACCAGCAGCAGCACATGCCGAGGCTCGGTGCCGCGCACGAATACGCCAGAGAGTTTGCCCAGAGCGCCATTGGCCGTCAGTTGCACGCCGCCTGCACGCGCCAGCAGTTCAACCAGCGTGCGGCCGGTGCTGCGTTCGATTTCGTCACGCGTGATGACGGTGACGTCGCTGATCAGCGCGTCGGCTCGGGACTCAGAGCGCGTGGCCGTCACCACCGTTTCTTTGAGCTGGTTTTGCGCGAACGCCGGCAATGACGTGATGGCGACAGCGGCAACAGCCAAAGGCAGCGCAGCCAGTCTTGCGTGGAAGTAAGAGGTTTTCATAATGATGGAATCCGACAAAGAGCCCTTGCCGTCGTCCCCGACAGCACATGGGCGAACTGAAGGCGGTTTTTGAAGACGCGCCTCCACCGTGTTGGCCGGTATCCGGGCTGGCGGAGCGGCTCCCATCGCCTTCCCGGGCGCGTGTTCAGAACGCCCAGTGGCTGATTGATGAAAGCTGGAAGAGCGCCGCATCTGGAGAGATAAAGCGCCCATCCGTCCGTTTGACCGTTGCGGGGGCAGCGCAGGCTGGCGATCTCGCGGCTGGGGGCCGATCGCTCCTGCTTCCCGTTGAACTGCGGCATGTGAACCACACCGCGAGCACCAACTCCATGATTTTAAGTGGTTTTTTTGCGGCAAACCCTACAATGTCGGGTCTATGGCGAATCAGGTCCAAATCGAACAAATCAGCGAGCGCGTGGAGCGTTTGCTGGTTCGTTATGAAGAGTTGCAGCGCACCAATGCCCTGCTGGCGGCGCAGGTGGAGAGCCTGACGCAAGAGCGCGATTCTTTCAAATCGCGCCTGGGTGCCGCCCGGGCACGCGTCGATACCCTGCTGGAACGCCTGCCGCAACCTGGGCCGCAAATGCAAGGGCACGGACTCGGCGATAGTGCCCACAAGGCTGCCGCATGAAGCAGCTTGAAGTGCAGATCATGGGCCAAAGTTACCTGCTGGGCGCCCCCGAAGGCGGCGAGTCGCAACTGCTCGAAGCGGTGGAGCGGGTGGACACCGCGATGTGCAAAATCCGCGACGCAGGCAAGGTGCGCGCCCGTGAGCGAATCGCTGTGCTGGCAGCGCTGAACTTGGCCTTTGAATTGTCAGACCACCCCAATGCCAGCGCCTCTACCAGTGCTCCATTGGCCAAGGCCGTGGCCGCAGTGCCCAACAGCAGCGATGCCGCGGTGCCTTCGGCTGCAGACCCCTTGATGCGCTCTTTGCTGGAGCGGCTCGACAGCGCGCTGGGCGACGACGGGCGATTGATTTGATCTGTCGCGTCTCCGCCGCCGATTCGTCCTAGAATTGGCTGGTCTGCGGTGCCGCTGGGCTTTATATTTCTGCAACCAATGATCGAAAGATCCCGGGCTTGGAACATCACTCTTCAGGCGTGAACGTCTCGCGTCAGACGGTCCCAACGTTCAGTTGACCTCGCCCACCTGAACCGTGGTTCAGGATGCCGGTCTGGTGGCGTGCCGCAGACACCTTTTGCGAGCGGATCTCAAAACAAGGCGTTAGCCGCGTTCAATGGCTTGTCGTACAGGAAGTACTGTGGGCGTCATTGCGCCTTGCTCTGGCCTCGTTGTGAAATCCGAACTTCCAGAACCGTCGCAAACAGACAGGCGCCCGATGATTGATCTTTTTTACTGGCCGACACCCAACGGCTGGAAACTCTCCATCATGCTCGAAGAGTGCGGCCTGCCGTACACGCTCAAGCCGGTGAACATCGGCAAGGGCGAGCAGTTCACGCCAGCGTTTTTGGCCATCAGCCCGAACAACCGCATGCCGGCCATCGTGGACAACGCGCCGGCAGATGGTGGCATGCCCGTCAGTGTGTTCGAGAGTGGCGCCTGCCTGTTGTATCTGGCCGAGAAAACCGGCAAGTTTCTGCCCACCGATCTGCGCGGGCGCGCCAGGGCCACCGAGTGGCTGATGTGGCAGATGGGCGGTCTGGGGCCGATGGCCGGGCAGAACGGGCACTTCCAGCTCTACGCGCCCGAGAAAATCCCCTACGCCATCGAGCGCTACAGCAAAGAGGCCGACCGCCTGTATGGCGTGCTGGACGCCCAGCTTGGGCGCACCGGCGCCTTTGTGGCGGGCGCGGACTATTCGATTGCCGACATGGCGGTCTTCCCGTGGATCCGCACCTGGAAAGCGCAGAAGATGGACCTGCCGAAATTCCCGCACATCACGCGCTGGTACGACGCGATGTTCCAGCGCCCCGCCGTCAAGCGCGGCCTGGACGTGGGCAAAGACCTGCGCGCGCCCGCGATGACCGACGAAGCGCGCAAGGTGCTGTTCGGGCAGACGTCGGACAGCGTGGCAACTGGCGCGCATGCCCATCCCTCCCGTTCACCCTGAGCCATCCGGAGCCATCAACGTGATTGAATTTTTCTTCGACATCAGCAGCCCGTGGACCTACCTGGCCTTCCACAACATCCAGCCGCTGGCCAAAGCGCTGAACGCGCCTGTCCAGTGGCGGCCCATTCTGGTCGGTGGCATTTTCAACAGCGTCAACCCCAGCGTATACGCCATGCGCGAGAACCCGGTGCCCGCCAAATGGGCCTACATGAAGAAGGATTTGCAGGACTGGGCGCGCGAAGCGGGCTTGAAAATCGTGATGCCGCCCAAGGTTTTCCCGGTCAACAGCGTGAAAGCCATGCGCGCCTGCATCTGGCTGGATCAGCAGACGCCTGCTGGCCAGCCCCCTTCGTCATCTCTCATGTTGCCCTTTGCCCGCGCCGCGTTTGAAGCTTACTGGGCGCGTGAAGAAGACATCTCGCAAGACGACGTGTTGGCAGACTTGTGCGAGCGGTGCGGCATCGAGGTCAAAGCCTTCTTCGCCGCCATTGGCGAGCAGGCCATCAAGGACCAGCTCAAGGCCAACACCGAAGAAGTCATCCGCCGGGGCGGCTTTGGATCACCCACGATGTTTATTGGGGATGACATGTTTTTTGGGAATGACCGCTTGCCGCTGCTGCGTTCGGCACTTCAACATCAGGATTGACTACGCTTTTTTACCTTGAAATTGCAGTTAACACCCATGTTAATTTTAATGTCAAATTTCCCCTGGCTTTGATCATTTTTATTAATTTTGGCACTTAGGCCACGTGAATGCTAAATAGTTTGCTACTATTTTAATAGTAACTTGATTCACTGACAACCGATAGTCCGGCCACGGCGACAAGGCAAAGGGTGTGCCGTTTTGGTGTGGAATCACGCGCGGCAACGAAAAATGTGCGCGACACGGTGGTCGCGCATTTTTTATTATTCCCGTCTCCCCCAAAGCCTTCACCGCACGCTTCAAACTGGCCACGGTCTGCCCGCTTTCTGGCGGGGTTGCGGAGCATGCCCGAAGCGCCGGGTTTTTGATCTCATTGATGGAGCTTTGCCTGCGCACGGACGGCCAGGTTCACGCGCACCAAATCAAATCACTCGACTGGGCGTGGCGCCGCGCCACTTTGGTCGAGCGCGTGCCTGATGTTGTCATGCGGGAAGTGCTGGCTTGTTTGCAGAGCGTTTTGGAATAAGCCATCGATTCGCCGGGTCAGCCATTTTGCAGCTTGGGCCGCGATAAACTCCTAGATTCCCGCCTGATTCACCGTCAGGCCCCAATACCTGACTTCGCCACCATCCAACCGACACCCAGCAACATGGCCACCCACCCCATCATCCTGAACCCGCGCAGCAAAAACATCACCGAGGGCAAGTCGCGCGCGCCCAACCGCTCCATGTATTACGCCATGGGTTACGAGGCGGGGGACTTCAAGAAGCCGATGGTCGGCGTGGCCAATGGGCACAGCACCATCACGCCCTGCAACTCCGGCCTGCAAAAGCTGGCCGACGCGGCCGTGGCGGGCATTGAAGAAGCAGGCGGCAACGCGCAGGTGTTTGGCGTGCCCACCATCTCCGACGGCATGGCCATGGGCACCGAGGGCATGAAGTATTCGCTGGTCTCGCGCGAAGTCATCAGCGACTGCATCGAGACCTGCGTGCAGGGCCAGTGGATGGACGGCGTGCTGGTGGTGGGCGGCTGCGACAAAAACATGCCCGGCGGCATGATGGGCATGCTGCGCGCCAACGTGCCGGCCATTTATGTCTACGGCGGCACCATTTTGCCCGGCAGCTACCAGGGCAAAGACCTGAACATCGTCAGCGTGTTCGAAGCGGTGGGGCAGAACGCCGCAGGCAACATGAGCGACGAGGATCTGCTGCAAATTGAGCGCCGCGCCGTGCCCAGCACGGGCTCCTGCGGCGGCATGTACACGGCCAACACGATGTCGTCGGCCTTCGAGGCGCTCGGCCTCTCGCTGCCCTACTCGTCCACCATGGCCAACCCACACGACGAGAAGCTGAACTCGGCCAAGGAATCGGCCAAGGTGCTGATCGAAGCCATCAAAAAAGACATCAAACCGCGTGATGTGGTGACCCGCAAAGCGCTTGAAAATGCCGTTGCCGTCATCATGGCTACCGGCGGCAGCACCAATGGCGTATTGCACTTTTTGGCCATCGCCCACGCGGCGGGGGTTGAATTCAACATTGACGACTTTGAAACGGTGCGCAAACGCACCCCGGTGTTGTGCGACTTGAAGCCTTCCGGCAAATATCTGGCGGTTGACCTGCACAAAGCCGGCGGCATTCCGCAAGTCATGAAGACGCTGCTGGCGGCGGGCTTGTTGCACGGCGACTGCCTCACCATCACTGGCCAGACCATCGCCGAGGTGCTCAAAGACCTGCCGGATGCGCCGCGTGCCGACCAGGACGTGATCCGACCCATCGGCAACCCGATGTACAAACAGGGCCACTTGGCGATCCTCAAAGGCAACCTGAGCCCCGAAGGCTGCGTGGCCAAGATCACCGGCCTCAAAAAGCCGGTGATGACCGGCCCGGCCCGGGTGTTTGACGACGAACAATCGGGCCTCGCCGCCATTTTGGCCGGCAAGATCGTCGCTGGCGACGTAATGGTGCTGCGTTACCTCGGCCCCAAAGGCGGCCCCGGCATGCCTGAGATGCTGGCGCCCACGGGCGCGCTGATCGGCGCGGGCCTGGGCGAAACCGTTGGCTTGATCACCGATGGCCGTTTCTCCGGCGGCACTTGGGGCATGGTGGTCGGCCACGTGGCGCCCGAAGCGGCTGTGGGCGGCCTGATCGCCTTCATCCAGGAAGGTGATTTGGTCACGATTGACTCTGTCGCGCTCAAACTGGAACTGAATGTGGCCGACGACGTCATCGCACAGCGCAAAGTGGGCTGGACGCCACCCAAACCCCGCTACACGCGCGGCGTGCAGGCCAAGTTTGCGTTTAACGCGTCCAGCGCGAGCAAAGGCGCGGTACTGGACGCTTTTTAATCCAACCTGCAAACGCATCGCCTGCCAAGCCTGTATTTCAGGCCTGGCGGCAGGGATACGAACCAGATTGGATTACCAAAGAATCAAAGCTCGAATCAAGTCGCGGCTCGCCGCCGTGAAAACCCTATCCCCAACAAACCAGACAGAATCAGGGCCAGTGATGTGGGTTCTGGAACTACGTTAAGCGATCTCAAAAAATCGATGGCGACATAGCCGTCACCGGCGTTGGCCCCTGTTAGAGCCAAAAGCTCTTCAGGCGAAAACAGGAAGTCATCCGTAAAGTAGGAGCCACCCCCGCCGCCGCCATCGCCTACTCCGCCGCCGCCGCCGCCGCTGTAGCCGCCACCGCCGCCACCGTTTCCGGAGCCACCACCACCACCACCACCGCCAAACCCGCCAAACCCGCCGCCATATCCGCTGGTTGAACCGCCCGCCAGGCCGTTAAAAAACGATCTTCCACCCAATGACCCGTAAGCGTCCTCACCATCCTGTCCATTGCCGAAATAACCCGCCCCGCCACCGGATTCCAAGTAAGGGTAGGTGTATCCCTGATTGGAGTGGTTTCCGCCATTGCCAGAACACCCCCCAGCACCACTACCCGCTATGCCATTACTTCCGCCGCCTGCTATGCCACATTCACCTGCCTGTCCTGCGCCACCATTGCTAAGGCCGTACCCCGAACCACCGCCCCCACCCGCGATGACCAACGGGTTAAAAGTGTTTCCGGCACCCGAAAAAACAACAAAGCTGCCCCCTCCACCCCCAGGACTGTCACCAGCAACAAACCGCGTACCGCCAAGTTGGCCTTGTCCGCCTACAGCTATTTTGAGCAAATCACCCGCATGGAGCGTTAGGTTGCCACCCATTTTCGCGCCCTGCCCACCACTTGCCCCGATGTAATAGACTCCGCCGCCTTGCGCACCACCTGCTTCGACGTGGTAAACGCCTGTCGTCTGTACCGTGTAATTGACAATCTGCCCGCTGAAGCCGAACGTGATCGGCGCAGCTTCCACAGGGTTGACACCGAGCGATGCCAAAAGTGAAACTGAAGCGAGGAAAGCGTGCTGAAACTTGCGCATGGGTAAAGCTCCTATGAATTATTTTGTTACGAACCGCAGTGCATGTAGCAAGAACCAAGCCAATTTGTAACAAACTGCTAACCCATTGAAATGGTTAGTAATTTCGAAATCAGCTAATTTTCTGAATTTGATGTTGTAAGTTTTTCCGACATTCAACAACGAAATTTGTTCGAACTCGGCGAAAACGGCAGACTACCGCACGCCCAGCCTGAATGCGCCATCCCCACCCATAGTGGCGCAGCAGGAATTGGCCCGGGAGCCTATTTTTTCTTCGGCCGAATCGTGCCAATATCCAGCTTGTGTTTATCCAAACGGGCCTGCTTGCGCGCGTTTTCGCGATCCATGGCTTTCTTTTTGGTGTAGCCGCTGGAGTCTGACCATTGCCACCACACCACGGCCAACGCGAACGGCGCCAGGCACCACCACCACGACAATTCGGCCACCGGGCCGATTTCAAGGTATTTCAGGGCCAGCAAAACCAGGCCAATGCCAACTGCGTACATCTCAAACTCCGTAATTTGTCACGAATTGTCGCCAGGAAGCGCCATCCGTAGCCCTCAAGTGGCAGGATTCGCCTCGTGGCGTCAACCGCTTTCACTACAATGCCGTTGAAGGACTGTAACCCAAGCCGCATGGTAGCTGCGGCAATTTGAACCGTAAAGGACGAGGATCCCCCATGAAATTCAGCCACATTGCCCAGATTGCCCTTGCCGCGTCGCTGAGCATCGCCGCGCCCGCTTTCGCAGACCAGGCGTTGGCCACCTCCAAAAACTGCATGGCCTGCCACGCGATGGACAAAAAACTCGTCGGCCCCAGCTACAAAGAAGTCGCCGCCAAATACGCCGCAGACAAGACCGCTGTGGACAAATTGGCCACCAAGATTCTCAAAGGCGGCTCGGGCACCTGGGGCGCCGTGCCCATGCCCGCCAACGCGCAGGTCAATGAGGCAGAAGCCAAGAAACTGGCCGCTTGGGTCATGACCATCAAATAGGCAACCCCATTGGTGAAAAAGGCCCGCCCAGTGCGGGCTTTTTTTCCGGCAGTTGATGCTTTGCCTTTGTTTTGCGCAACAAGCGGCCTGTTATTCCAGCACCTGTGCTACGCGCCTCTGTAGGCGGGGAATCAGTTCCAGCTCGAACCAAGGGTTGCGCCTGAGCCAAATATTATTGCGCGGGCTCGGGTGTGGCAGTGGCACCGTGTGGGGCCAAAGCCGCTGCCAGTCCTGCACAACTTCAGTCACCGAAGAGCGTTTGAATACCTTCAACTCGTCCAGGTGCCAAGCCTGCGCATATTGACCGATCACCAGCGTCAGTTGGATGTCTTTTAGGTGCGACAACAAAGCGTGCCGCCAGGTGGGCGCACATTCCGGCCGGGGCGGCAAGTCGCCTGAGGCACCTGTGCCGGGAAAACAAAAACCCATGGGCACAATCGCCACTTTTTTGGCATCATAAAAAACCTCGCGCACGATACCCAGCCAGACGCGCAGGCGCTCGCCACTGGCGTCGTCGAACGGTAATCCCGTTTCATGCACCTTTTTGCCTGGGGCTTGGCCGGCAATCAGGATGCGGGCCGATGGATGCACCTGAACCACCGGGCGGGGACCCAAGGGCAGGTGTTCCTTGCACAAGGTGCAGTTGCGAACGTCCGCCAGCAAAGCAGTAAGTTGGGTCACACTGTTCTAAGGGACGACCGCACTGGTAAAGATCAAACGGTTGCCAAACGGGCCGTCGATAGGCATATCCTGGCTGCCCCAGGGCATTTCCTGAATGCTGGGGCGGGCGTTTTTGTAGGCTTTTGCCGCGGCTTCATCGAAGATGCGCAGGATGGGGGTCAGTTGTCCGAGGGCCATGGGCCAAATCTCCTTGGTATTTGCCATATTATTGTGCCGCCCCACCTCGGCTGCTGCAAGCTGATTGCGACCTGACGCGTTGCAGGCAATGCCGCAGCACGGTGGGCGGCTCGTTTTTACGTTGTTAACATGGGTATTAACAATTTGTCTCCAGCGGTCGATTTTTCATCACTTCAAATAAAATGAGTCAGCAGGTCTCGTATTTGTTTAATAGTTTGCTAGCATTATAATAGCAACTGATCAGCCACAAATTGGCCAGCATTCGCAAATTCAACTTGAATTCAGGCCAATTGGAGGGCGCGATATCGCTCGGGCTGCACCAGCACAGCGGTCGCAGCGCAATCCTATATGCCGCATGTTGCATAACAACATCGCAAAAAAGTAGTTTGGAATATAAGACTCAAGCCCCAAACTCCTTCCCTATGCACGATTTTGCGTTCGTCTTGGCGGGGTTTTTTGTGGGGCTGGTGGTCGGGCTCACCGGTGTGGGTGGCGGCTCCTTGATGACGCCTATCCTCATCTTCTTTTTCGGCGTCAAGCCGTACTTGGCCATTGGCACGGATTTATTGTTCGCCGCCTTCACCAAAATGGGCGGCACGATCAAGCTGGCGCGGGCCCGCAAGGTGAACTGGCGCGTGGTCGGGCAACTCTGCGCAGGCAGCATTCCTGCCGCCTTGCTGACGCTGTGGGTGCTGCACACCCTGGGCCCGGCCAACGCCGAAGTGCAACACGTGATGACCACCACCCTGGGTGCCGCCCTGCTGTTAACGGCTGCCGCCACCTTGTACAAAGTGGTCCGTGGCAAAGCCTCCCCTGGCGCTGTGCTGGCCGGGCAAGAGGCCGCCGCCGCACGGCCGATTCACCCTGCGCTGCCCCCGCTGTTTGGCGCCTTGATCGGTGTTTTGGTGACTTTGACCTCCGTCGGTGCGGGCGCAATTGGCGTCACCGTGCTGATGATTCTCTACCCCAAGCTGCCGCTCTCACGCATCGTGGGTGCCGACATCGCCTATGCTGTGCCGCTCACCCTGGTCGCGGGCCTTGGCCATGCGTCGCTCGGCTCAGTGGATTGGCCGCTTTTGGCCAAGCTGCTGGCCGGCTCCATCCCCGGCATCTGGATCGGTGCCCACCTGCTCTCGCGCACGCCGGAGAGATTGATTCGCTCGCTGCTCTCGGTGCTGCTGGCCTACGCCGGCTTGAAACTCATTGCGCTTTGATTTATTACGCTGTAACTCGCCGCCATTTCATTCCCAGAATTGCTCCCTGAAGCCTGAAAACCATGTACCAATACACAGACTTTGACCGCCAGTTTGTCAAAAACCGCGCGGCCCAGTACCGCGACCAACTCGGTCGCCATCTGGCCGGGAATCTCCCCGACGACGACTTTCGCCCGTTGCGCCTGCAAAACGGCTGGTACGTGCAACGCTTCGCCCCGATGTTGCGGGTGGCGGTGCCTTACGGCGAGTTATCGTCCAGACAGCTACGGGTGCTGGCCAAGATCGCCCGCGACTACGACAAGAAAGAGCAGAACAACATCGACAAGGCCAACCCCGGCTTGAGCGACTTGCATTCGCTGCCCAGTGGCGTGGGCCACTTCACCACGCGCCAGAACGTGCAGTACAACTGGATCCCGCTGGATAAATCGGCCGACGTGATGGACCTGCTGGCCAGCGTGGACATGCACGGCATCCAGACCAGCGGCAACTGCATCCGCAACATCACCAGCGACGAACGTGCCGGCATCGCGGTGGACGAGGTGGCAGACCCGCGCCCCTTCGCCGAAATCATGCGCCAGTGGAGCACGCTGCACCCCGAGTTCGCGTTTTTGCCGCGCAAGTTCAAGATCGCCGTCACCGGCGCGAAAGAAGACCGCGCGGCCACGTATTGGCATGACGTCGGCTTGCATGTACTCAAAGATGAGGCAGGCGACATCGGTTTCAGGGTGCTGGTTGGCGGTGGCATGGGCCGCACGCCCATCGTCGGCACCGTGATTCGCGAATTCCTGCCCTGGAACCAGTTGCTCAATTATTTGGAGGCCGTGGTGCGGGTCTACAACCGCTGGGGCCGCCGCGACAACATCTACAAGGCCCGTATCAAGATTCTGGTGAAGGCCGAAGGCCAGCGTTACACCGACGAGGTGGAGGCCGAGTACCAGCAAATCCTCACCCAAGATGGCGCGCCGCACACCATCAGCCAGGCCGAGCTGGACCGTGTGTCCGCCTCTTTTGTGCCGCCGTCGCTGGTCTGCAACCGCAAGAGCGGCGAAGAGAAAATCGCCAACATCCTGCGCGCAGCCGCCGAAGACGACATTGAATTTGGCCGCTGGCTGCAACAGAACGTGCAACCGCACAAGAACCCGGATTTGCGCGCCGTCACGCTCTCGTTCAAACGCATGGGTTACGCGCCGGGCGACGCCACCGCCTCGCAACTCGAAGGGGCGGCGGCTTTGGCCGATGAGTTCTCCGCCGGTGAAGTGCGCGTGACGCACGACCAAAACCTCGTGCTGCCCTGGGTGCGTTGCGACCAGTTGCCGGAGCTGTGGCGCGCTGCCCGCAAGCTCGGGTTTGCGCGACCCAACATCCGTCTGCTGACCGACATGATCGCCTGCCCCGGCGGCGATTTCTGCTCGCTGGCAAATGCGCGTTCGCTGCCCATCGCGCAGGCCATCACCGAGCGTTACCAGGATCTTGACGAGCTGCATGACCTGGGCGAGATCGACCTGCACATCAGCGGCTGCATCAACTCGTGCGGCCACCACCACAGCGGCCACATCGGGATTCTGGGTGTCGATAAAGACGGCAAGGAGTGGTACCAGGTGTCGCTCGGCGGCTCCGACGGCTCCGCACTTTCCGGCGCGCCGGTGGCTGGCAAAGTCGTTGGCCCCTCGTTTGCGGCTGACGAAGTGGCCGATGTGATCGAGGCGATTTTGGACACCTACCGCCAACAACGCCTCACGGCGGCATCGACTGCGCCGCTCGGTGCGGAAACCTTTATCGACACGCTGCGCCGGGTGGGCCCGGAGCCGTTCAAGCTGGCTGCCAATGCGACAAGGGTCACGACCCGCAAGGCGCAAACGCCTGAAACCGTCGTTGCCTGAAGGAGAATCGAGATGAAACGCACTATTCAATTGATAGCTACTGACGCTGATCGCACTGCACCCGGTGGCTTGAACGATTCAGAGCTTTCGACTACAGCGCTGCAGATTGCCAATGACGCGGATCCGCGCACTTTGGATTTGACGGGCCTGCAACGCATCGACCTGCACTTCCCCAAGTTCACCGATGGCCGCGCCTACAGCCAGGCGTTTTTGCTGCGCCGCCGCTTGGGCTTTCAAGGCCAAATCCGCGCCACCGGTGATGTGTTGATCGACCAACTGGTGCAACTGCAGCGCGCTGGTTTTGACGCCGCCGAGTTGCGTGCTGACCAAGACGCCGCTTTCGCCCAGGCACAGTTTGCGCGTTTTGACGCCTTCTACCAAGGCGACGCCGTGACGGCCCAGCCAGCGTTCGCCAGGGCGGCGTGATGTCTTCTGTATCGTCGGCCATCGATCTGCACGCCCGCGCCTCCACAGACTTTGAGGCCAAACTCGCTGCGACCCAGACGCTTTTGCTACAGGCGGCCGGTGAATTCGCCAACCCGTCGAACTTCGCCGCCCTGGGTTTTTCCTACATCACCCAAGCCAACAGCCTGGGCGCAGAAGACATGGTAGTGAGCCATTTGATCAACAGCATGCAGTTGGACATCGGCATTTTTGTATTGGAAACGGGCATGTTGCACGCCGAGACCCTGCTGGTGCTGGAACATCTCAAAGTCAGTTCGCGCGCGCCAGTGCAGGTCTACAAACCAGTGAACGAAGCTGTCATCGAATTTGTCAGCCGCGAAGGCAAGGAGCCGATGTACAAAAGCATCGCCTTGCGCAAGGCCTGCTGCGGCATCCGCAAAATGGAGCCGCTGGAACGAGCGCTGGCAGGCAAAAAAGCCTGGATCACCGGGCTGCGGCGTGAACAGTCCGGCGCGCGGGCCGAGGTGCAAATGCTTGATCGATCCGACCCCGACCGCCTGAAATTCAACCCGCTGGCAGATTGGACCTGGGGCGACGTCTGGCATTACATCAAGCTGCACGAAGTGGCCTACAACCCCCTGCACGACCAGTTTTTTCCGAGCATAGGCTGCGCGCCCTGCACGCGCGCCATTGCTCTGGGCGAAGATTTTCGTGCCGGGCGTTGGTGGTGGGAAGCCGAGCTTGAGGGCGGCGCGGCCAAAGAGTGCGGCCTGCATGTCGCGCCGGATGCGCACGCCAGCTCCGCCACACCCATCCCCTCATCGCCGACATCCGCATCGACATTTCAATCGACAATAGAGGCCTTGGCATGAACGCGCGCTTGAAACCCAACCAACTGGAACCCGAACACTTCAGCCAGCTGAGCAACCAGCATCTGGACGCTCTGGAAGAAGAAACCATTTACATCCTGCGGGAAGTGGCGGGCGCGTTCGAACGCCCCACATTGCTGTTTTCGGGTGGCAAAGACTCGCTGGTGATGCTCAAGTGCGCCGAGAAAGCATTTGGCGCAGGAAACATTCCCTACCCGCTGCTCATGATCGACACCGGCCACAACTTCCATGAAGTGACCGATTTCCGCGATTCGCGGGCTGCGGAACTCGGCGCGAAACTGATCGTTCGCAGCGTCGAGGATTCGATGAAGCGTGGCACCGTGCGCCTGGCCCATCCGGGCGAATCACGCAACGTGCACCAGTCCGTCACGCTGCTTGAAGCGATTGAAGAATTCAAATTCGACGCGCTGATTGGCGGCGCGCGCCGCGACGAAGAAAAGGCCCGCGCCAAAGAGCGCATCTTCAGCCACCGCGACAGCTTTGGCCAATGGCAGCCCAAGGCGCAACGTCCTGAGTTGTGGAGCCTGTTCAACACACGCCTGCATCCGGGCGAACACTTTCGCGTGTTCCCGATTTCCAACTGGACTGAGTTGGATGTGTGGCAATACATTGAGCGAGAAAAGATCGGCCTGCCCTCGCTGTATTACTCGCACAAACGCGAGGTGGTCGAACGCAAGGGCCTGCTGGTGCCAGTGACACCGCTTACGCCGCTGCTCGCGGGCGAAGCGGCCGAATCACGCGATGTGCGGTTTCGCACCGTGGGCGACATCACCTGCACTTGCCCGGTGGAGAGCCTGGCCACGAGCGCGGCTGAGATCGTCATCGAGACGCTCGCCGCCGACGTGAGCGAACGTGGCGCGACGCGCATGGACGACAAGACCTCCGAGGCCTCGATGGAGAAGCGCAAAAAACACGGTTATTTTTAATTTAATTGATATTTTGTTTATTAATTATACGTTTATTTATATGAATATAATAGCAACAAACTCATATAATGCGAGGACTGATGCATTTAATATTCAATCATCAAATTCTGCATTAAAATTTATAACATGTGGCAGTGTCGATGATGGCAAAAGCACCTTGATTGGCCGCTTGCTCGTCGACAGCCGCTCGGTCATGTTGGATCAGTTGGCGAATGTCTCCAAGAGTGGTGAAGTCGATCTGGCGCAGTTCACCGACGGGCTCTCGGCTGAACGTGAGCAGGGCATCACGATCGACGTAGCCTACCGTTATTTCAATACGCCAACCCGCAAGTTCATCATTGGCGACGCGCCGGGGCACGTGCAATACACCCGCAACATGGTGACGGCGGCCAGCAGTGCCGACGCGGCGGTGGTGCTGGTGGACGCCACCAAGCTCGATTGGCAGAACCCGGCGCTCATTTTGTTGCCGCAAACCCGGCGCCATTCGCTGTTGGTGAACCTGCTGCGGGTGCCCAGCATCGTGTTTGCGGTCAACAAACTCGACGCGATTGCAGACCCGGCGGTGGGTTTTGCGCACATCCAGGCGGCTTTGCTGCGTTTCGCCAAAGAGGCCGACATTGTAGCGGCAGCGATTGTGCCGCTGTCCGCTTTGAAAGGCCAAAACGTAGTCGACGTGACGCCCGGCTGGTGCAACTACCACGGACCGAGTTTGCTTCAATTACTGGAGCAATTGCCTGTCACCCAGGCTGAGACCCGCTTGGCGTTTTCTTTTTCGGTGCAGTGGGTTGAAAAATTTTCAGCGTCGCACGACACGAGCCAAGGGCGCCGTGTATTTTGGGGCAAAGTGGCCACCGGCGCGGTGCAGGTCGGGCAACAGATCGCGGTGTTGCCCAGCGGGCAAACCGCCACCGTCGCCAAAGTGCTGAACCACGTGCGCAAGGAAGGCCCCGTGCTGGCAGGCCACAGCGCCGGCATCGTGCTGAACCGTGAAGTTGATGTTTCCCGTGGCGACTGGCTCCTCTATTTCCCCGCGCCTGCCGCTTCGCGCGCCGAGCCGCCCCCCGAGACCTACGATGACACGCACGAGGAAGCCTTCAACGTAACCCGTGAACTGAAAACGACAGTGGCCTGGCTGGATGACGAGCCCCTGGTCGCGGGCCGGGTCTATTGGGCTTTGCACGGCAATCGCTGGGTCAAAGCCAAAATCAAACGCATCATCCACAAGCTCAACATCGAAA
The DNA here is from genome assembly GCA_031365665.1 of Rhodoferax sp. Taxonomy (GTDB): domain Bacteria; phylum Pseudomonadota; class Gammaproteobacteria; order Burkholderiales; family Burkholderiaceae_C; genus JANYCG01. Next base: position 27,796 of record JANLYO010000005.1, read on the forward strand.
CCCTGGCCGAGGAAGATGCGGACCATCTGGACCCCAATGCGATTGGCCATGTCGAACTGGCCTTGCAGGAACCGATCGCTGCCCTGCCGTTTGCAGTGTCCCGCACCCTGGGCGCGCTGGTTTTGGTGGACACGGCATCCCACAAGACGTCTGGGGCCGTGTTAGTGCAATAAAATCAAGGGTTACCGCCCGGTTGGCACCTTGGGGCAGCTCTGGAAATTCAATTCTGGGGATGCAGTGCAAGACCTGAACGTGAAGGTTGGCCGCAGACATGCACTTGCATGGCGAGGATTTGCAACGCAGCAATGCGCCCTGATATTGAATTTATAGAATTGCCCAATGACTCATACCGTTACTGAAGCGTGTATCAATTGCAAACACACCGATTGCGTAGACGTGTGCCCCGTGGACTGTTTCCGCGAGGGTCCCAATTTCCTGACCATCGACCCGGACGAGTGCATCGACTGCGCGGTGTGCATTCCTGAGTGCCCGGTGAACGCCATCTACGCCGAAGAAGACGTGCCCGCCGACCAGCAACACATGTCCAAACTCAACGCCGAGTTGGCCAAACTCACGGGATGGAAAAGCATCACCAAACGCAAACCCGCCCCGGCAGACGCTGAAGCCTGGAAAGACCGCATCGACAAGTTGCAGTTTCTGGTGCGCTGAAGATGGCCGATATCATCCAGACCGACGCGGTCATCGTCGGCGCTGGCCCCGTCGGGCTGTTCCAGGTGTTCGAACTCGGCCTGCTGGAAATCAAGGCGCACGTGATCGACCTGCTGCCTTACGCGGGCGGCCAGTGCATCGAGTTGTACCCCGACAAGCCGATTTACGACATTCCCGCTATCCCCGTGTGCACCGGCAAAGAGTTGACCGACAGCCTGATGAAACAGATCGAGCCTTTTGGCGCGACCTTTCACTACAACCAGGAAGTCAGCGCCATCGCCAAACAGGACGACGGGCGCTTTTTGCTTGAAACCTCCGCTGGCACACAGTTTTTGACCAAGACGATTTTCATCGCCGCAGGCATGGGTGCGTTTCAGCCGCGTTTGCTGAACGTGGAAGGCGCGGCCAAATTCGCCGAAGGCGAGCAGGCCCAGTTGCACTACAAAGTCAAAAACCGTCCTACCTTTGCCGGCCAGGAGGTGGTGATTCTCGGCGGCGGCGACTCGGCCCTGGACTGGACTTTGGATTTCCTGACCGATGGACCACACCGGGCCAAATCTGTGACTCTGCTGCACCGCCGCGACGGCTTTGCCGCTGCCCCCGCGAGTGTCGCCAAAATGCGCGCCCTGGTGGGCGAGGGCAAGATGAAATTCATGATCGGCCAGATCACGGCGCTGGCCGAAAACGCAGGTCGTTTGGCATCAGTCACCGTGACCGGAGCCGACAGCGGCACGACCGAGCTGCCCCTGAGCCAATTGCTGGTGTTCTTTGGCCTTTCCCCCAAACTCGGCCCGGTGGCCGATTGGGGCATCGACATCGAGCGAAAGCAGCTCAAGGTCGATACCGAAAAATTCCAGACGAGTATCCCCGGCATCTTTGCCGTGGGTGACATCAACACCTATCCGGGGAAAAAGAAGCTGATCCTTTCAGGCTTCCACGAATGCGCCCTCGCCGCCTTTGGCGCATCCGCCGTCGTCTTTCCAGACAAAAAGGTGATGTTGCAATACACCACAACTTCACCCAAGTTGCACAAAGTGTTGGGGGTGGAAACGCCCGTCTTCAATACCTGAGTAAAATCCAACTGCGTTAAAAAAACGCATTCGCTAGGGGTGTTGGCAGCGACAACTGCTGACTGAGAAAGTCCCTTTGAACCTGATTGAGGTAATCCTCGCGCAGGGAAGCAAAAGTCCATTGTTCCGATTGACTCCCGCCTTCCTGCCACTATTTTGCTTAGGAGCAAATTTAATGGCATCTTCTGTTTCTTCTTCCGTTTCCTTGCCGGGCGCCAACGCCGCGCTGTCGCCTGTAGCTTCCGGCGACCGCGTGTTCGGCTTTACCCAACATTTGTCGCTCTGGTTCAGCCTGGGTGTCGGGCTGTTGGTCATGCAGGTCGGGGCTTATTTGGTGCCCGCCGTCGGCCCGCGAGATGCGTTGATCGCCATCCTGTTGGGATCGGTGATTGGCGCGGGGCTGCTGGCCTGGACGGCCAAACTGGGGGCCGATTCTGGCTTGACCAGCGCAGGTTTGATGCACCACACCTTCGGCAGCTTGTTTGCCAAATTGCCCATCATCCTGAACATTGTGCAATTGGTGGGCTGGACAAGTTTTGAACTGGTCGTGATGCGCGACGGCACGGCTGCTGTGGCCAAGCAGTCCTTCGGATTGGATTTGAGCGGCTTTGGCGGCATCGTCGCCACCACGGCGGTGTGGGGTGGGGTGTTGTGTGTGCTTATTTCTGCTTCGATGCTCACCACGGTGCGCCGCTTCATCAGCCGATTTGCCTTGCCCTTGGTTGTAATTTCCTTGGTGTGGTTGACCGTGCAATTTGGCGGACAAATTGCGGCTAAGGGTTTTGATGCCTTCTGGAACAACCCCGGCAAAGGCGGCATGGGTTTGTTGTCAGCGATGGACTTGGTGATCGCCATGCCGGTTTCCTGGTTGCCTTTGATCGCCGATTACGCGCGCCATGGCAAGGATGGCAGCTCGGCCTTCAAAGGCACTTGGCTGGGTTACGCCATTGCCAATATCTGGTGTTATGCGCTGGGCGTGATGATTGTGAGTGTGGCAACACCCGGCACTGATTTGGTCACTGCTTTGCTGTTGGCCCAGGGCGGCTTGATTGCACTTGGCTTCATTCTGTTTGACGAAATCGACAACGCTTATGGCGACGTGTATTCGGGTGCCGTGAACAGCCACAGCTTGTTTGTAGCCTGGAGCATTCGCCAGTGGGGTTTGGCGATTGCCGTCTTGTGCAGCGTGCTGGCGCTGTTTCTGCCGATGCACAGCATTGAGCCATTTTTGCTCATGCTCAGTTCGGTGTTTGTGCCGCTTTACGGGGTGATTTTGGGGCGGATGGCTGCGTCTGGCGCAACCGGTGCCAACATGGGAAAGCCCGCCTCTGCGCCTGTGAATTGGTCTGCTGCGGCGCTCTGGATCGCGGGCATTGTGCTGTACCACGCACTCGGAAAATACGCGCCCCAGCTGGGTTCGGCTTTGCCAAGCCTGGCCGTCACGTTTGTGTTGGCTTGGCAGACTCGGGCTAAGACCGCCTGAGCCGTTAAGCCGCGTTCACATGACGCAGCAGTTTCATCGGCACGGGCGCATGGCCATGGTTGAGCGGCCCATGGCCCTGCCCGGTTTGCACATCTGCGCCGCTTCGAATGGCTTCGAGAATGAAGGCACGCGCCTGTCTGACTGCGCCCTCGAGCGGCTGACCGAGCGCAAGATGAGCCGCAATGGCGGACGACAGTGTGCAGCCCGTGCCGTGCACGTTTTTGCTGGCAATGCGTGCCGATTGCAGCCGGATGTGCGCTTGGCCGGCCTGGGCCAGCACGTCTGCCACCAGTTCACCGGCCAAATGGCCGCCTTTGAGCAAGGCGGCCTTGGCACCCAAACCCAACAAGTCGCGGGCTGCCGCGTCGAGCTCGGCTATGTGCGCCAGGGGCCGTTGGAGCAGCAAGGCCGCCTCGTCCAGGTTCGGCGTCACCACAGACGCGCGGGGAAACAATTCGCGCACCAATACCTGCACGGTTTCTTGCCCCACCAAGGTGTCGCCGCTGGTCGCCACCATGACCGGGTCGAGAACGACCCGTGTGAGTTTGTAATGGTCAATCGCCCACGCCACGACCTCAACAATCTCCGGCGAGTGCAACATGCCGATCTTGACCGCGTCCACACCGATGTCGTCGAGCACTGCCTGGATTTGCGCTTTCAATACGTCGGCAGGGATGCCGTGGATCGCCCTCACGCCCACCGTATTTTGCGCGGTGATCGCGGTGATGGCCGTCATGCCATAACAGCCCAAAGCACTGAAGGTTTTGAGATCAGCCTGGATGCCTGCACCGCCACCGCTGTCCGAGCCGGCAATCGTCAAAATGCGCGGGTAACGCACACGAGAAAATGATGTGTTGTCCATGCTGAAAATTATCGGTGCAATTCATGCCTGCACGGTCTAATCGGAGCGAACAGGTGGTGCTGGGCGCCGGCCTGATGGGGCGTTTGCTAGCGTTTGAGCTTGCCCGGATCGGACACACTGTGCGTCTATTTGACGCTGGCGGGCCAGATGCTGAAGGCTCAGCCGCTCGGGTGGCCGCCGCCATGTTGGCGCCCTTGGCCGAATCTGCGGTGACTGAACCGATGGTGGTGCGCATGGGTCTGCATGGGCTCACCCGCTGGCCAGCGATCATTGCAAACCTGGGCCAACCGGTGTTTTTTGACCGCCAGGGCACGCTGATCGTTTGGCATCGGCAAGATGCCGCTGAAGCTGCGCGTTTCAGGCATCAGTTGGATGCCAACCAGCGAAAAATCCCGGCACTGCCTGCGCCGCAGGTGCTGGATGCCGCTTCTATTGCTGAGTTGGAGCCTGCTTTGGGCAGCCGATTCACGCAAGCTTTGCATTTGCCGGGTGAAGGCCAACTTGACAACCGTGCCCTGCTCAATGCGCTGCTTGATGCGCTGGTGCGCCTGAACGTTGATTTGAACTGGCATTCCCCGCGTTCCCCCGGTGATTTTTTGCCACCGGGCGGCACGCCTTCGGGCTGGGTGTTTGATTGCAGGGGCCTCGGCGCCCGTCCCCAATGGCCCCTGCTGCGCGGCGTGCGGGGTGAGGTGATTCGCGTCCATGCGCCTGAGGTTGAGCTTTGCAGGCCGATACGCCTGGTTCATCCACGGTATCCACTCTATATTGCGCCCAAACCCGGGCACGTGTTTGTCATTGGCGCCACAGAAATTGAATCCGACGACATGTCGTCGGCCAGTGTGCGTTCAACGCTTGAGTTGCTCAGCGCCGCCTACACCGTGCACCACGGCTTTGCTGAGGCCCGCATTCTCGAAATCGCAACGCAATGTCGGCCCGCTTTGCCTGACAACCTGCCGGCCATCAGACAAATGGCCCCCAGGGTGATGCAAATCAACGGCTTGTACCGCCATGGTTTTCTGATCGCACCGGCCTTGCTGGATATTGCCGTGCAACTGGCAGACACTGCCCATTCGCCACTGGCGCAAGAATTTGGTTTGGATTATGAGTTTGGGCTTTGAGCAGAGTTTTTGAACATGGCCTGTGAAAAAATGAAAGTCTCCATCAATGCCAAAGCCTACGAATTGCCTGCACTGGCGGTGCTGTCCGACGCGATTGGACTGATCCAGCCGGCACCGCCTTTTGCGGTCGCCATTAACATGCAGTTTGTACCGAGCAGCCATTACGCGCAAACCCAACTTCAGGATGGTGACAAGATCGAAATCATCCGGCCTGTCACGGGTGGCTGACCTAAATTCACGATTCGTCTATGCCACTACACCTTGCCCCGGACCCTCTGATCCTTTACGGCCAGACCTTCGACAGCCGATTGATGCTGGGGACATCCCGCTACCCGTCACCCTCCATCCTTGAGGATGCCGTTGGCACTGCCAAGCCCGCGATGTTGACGGCGTCTTTGCGGCGGCAGAATTTGGGCGCCGAAACTTCGGCAGAACCGGCAAACGCGAATCAGTTTTGGGCTCAGTTGCAGCGATTGCAGGTGCCAGTGCTGCCCAACACAGCCGGCTGCCACAGCGCGCAGGAAGCCATCACCACCGCGCAGATGGCCCGCGAGGTGTTTGCCACGCACTGGATCAAGCTTGAGCTGATTGGCGACGACTACACCCTGCAGCCCGATATCTTGAATCTGGTCGACGTCGCCAGCCAACTGATCAAAGATGGCTTCAAAGTGCTGCCGTATTGCACCGAAGACCTGGTGCTGTGCCAGCGCCTGGTAGACGTGGGTTGCCAAGCTGTCATGCCCTGGGCAGCACCCATCGGCACCGGAAAAGGCCCGATCAATCCGTATGCCTTGCGGGTGCTGCGTGAGCGACTTTCGGTGCCGATGATCGTCGACGCCGGCCTTGGCCTGCCCTCACACGCCTGCCAGGTGATGGAATGGGGGTTTGATGCGGTGCTTCTCAATACTGCCGTTGCTTTGGCGCAAGACCCGGTGGCGATGGCCAGTGCCTTCGCCAATGCCGTACGCGCCGGCCGCGGTGCTTTTTTGGCCGGCGCGATGGTGGAGCAGCAGTCCGCCCAGGCCAGCACGCCGGTATTGGGCACGCCCTTCTGGCACCACGCCTGAGCGCACGCGCATGAAACTTCCATCTGTGACCGCCATGGCTGGGGCAATTACAAAAGCCCACCAAGCCACTTTGGCGCTGCCGGTAAATTCAGCTGCAAAACCTGAATTCACCCTCATTGACCCCGTCTACCGTGCCGCCAAGACAGCCTGCCTCGCCCTGGGATTCATCCCCATCGATGCCGAATGTGTCGCGCAGGCTTGGCAGCGCCAGTATTTGCGCCTGGGCGCCTTCGACGCCGCGCAGTGGCCGGTCGAGCCCGACGATTTTGGCCTGCCCGCATGGCCCCGAGCCCAGGCCTTTGCGCCTTGCCCCGAACGCCTCGGCTTGTATGCTGTGTTGCCTGACGCCGCGTGGGTCGCGCGCCTGGCCAAGGCCGATGTGCCCACTTTGCAATTGCGCTTCAAATCAGACGACCCACACAACGTGGCCGCCCAGGTACGTGAGGCTGTCGCTGCGGTCAGCGGCACAAAAAGCCGCCTGTTTATCAATGACCATTGGCAAGCCGCCATCGAGGCAGGCGCGTACGGCGTGCACCTGGGACAAGAAGACCTGGACGGTGCCGACCTGACGGCCATCCGCCAGGCGGGTTTGCGTTTGGGTTTAAGCACCCACGGTTACGCCGAAATGGCCAAGGCAGATGCCGTCAGCCCCAGTTACATCGCCATGGGTGCGGTATTTCCGACAACGCTTAAACGCATGGCCACCGCCGCGCAAGGTGTTGGCCGCCTAGGCATGTACGCGCGACTCATGCGGTATTGCCCGCAGGTGGCGATTGGCGGCATTGATGCCGGTAGCCTCGATGCGGTGCTGGCCACTGGCGTCGGCTCCGTCGCCGTGGTGCGGGCGATCACGTCGTCCTCCAGTCCAGAACTGGTCGCCCGAGATTGGATGGAAAAAATCAATTCCAATTGAGAAGCCTATTCAGACGCCCATCCCGCCTGCGCTCCTGCCCGTCATTGGCAAAATGCCCTTTTTTCACGCTATAATCGAGAGCTTATTCCTCGATAGCTCAGTCGGTAGAGCGCCGGACTGTTAATCCGTAGGTCCCTGGTTCGAGCCCAGGTCGAGGAGCCAAAAAATCAAGGGGTTGCGAGTGATCGTAGCCCCTTTTTCTTTGTCTGTTTTTTTCGCCTAATTTGATGCTTGGCAGACATGGCTTTGGCAATCCCTGGCGATTGCCACCTCGCCACAGCCGTCGCGGTAGCCGATAAACTATGCCCTGCGTACTCGCAACTCCACACCCACCGCTAAGGCATCCCCATGATCCTCGAACTCGCCGACATCAAAATCCAGCCCGGCCAAAACGCCGCTTTTGAAGAGGCGATCCAGCGTGGTGTGCGGGAGGTGGCGTCCAAGGCAAAAGGGTTTCAGGGCTTCAAAGTGAACCGGGGGATTGAAAGCAAAGAGCGCTATATCTTGCAAATTTTTTGGGACACGCTGGAAAACCACACGGTGGATTTCCGCCAGGGGCCGCTATTCGTGCAGTGGCGCGCGATTGTGGGGCCGTTTTTTAACGGGCCACCCAGTGTGGAGCATTTTGAGTTGGTCGCTAAATCGGATTGAGCTTGACACTCGGGTTGGGGGCCGCTCGGCTTGATTTGAACCGGCTTGTGATGACACGATTTGCACCCAGCCTAATTTCGGATGGGGCTATGAATTTTTATCGTTTATTTTATAATTAAAAATAGATTTTAAAATTTTTTAGATCAAAATTTTTACTAATTTTAATAGCAACTAATATATAAAATATGTGGCTTGATACGGTAATTTATCTAAATATCATTTTTAAATATATTTTTATAACAATGCCTGAATAAAATCAGCAAATTGATTGAACCCATCAAAGGAATCGCCATGAACGCTCCCCTGCCCCCTGAAGTCACCGAGGCCCAAGCCCAGCGCCAGCAGATGCGCCAGGCGCTGTATGACGACATGTCGCCGCTGAACCTCACGCCGCTCTGGGAAGTGTTGCACGCGCTGGTTCCGTTCCAACCCATCTCACCCTGCGTGCCGTGCTTGTGGAAGTACGACGAGGTGCGGCCTTTTCTATTGCGCGCGGGCGCGGCCATCACCGCTGAAGAGGCGGTGCGCCGGGTGCTGGTGCTGGAGAACCCGGCTTTGCGCGGCATGTCTCGCATCACACAGTCGCTTTATGCGGGCTTGCAGTTGATCCAGCCCGGCGAGGTGGCACCGGCGCACCGGCACAGCCAAAGCGCCCTGCGTTTCATTGTGGAAGGCAGCGGCGCCTACACCGCCGTGGATGGCGAGCGCACCACCATGCGGCCGGGCGACTTCATCACCACGCCGAGCTGGACGTTTCACGACCACGGCAACGACGCCAGCGCGCCCGTGATCTGGCTGGACGGCCTCGACGTGCCGCTGGTGGCGCACCTGGACGCCGGTTTTGCCGAAAACGCCACCGCCAAGACCCAGTTCGTCAGCAAGGCCGAGGGCAGCAGTTATGCGCGTTTTGGCTACAACATGGCACCGGTGCGCGACACCAACGCGATGGGGCAGACCTCGCCCATCTTCAATTACCCGTACGAGCGCTCGCGCGAGGCGCTGCACCAGCTGGAGCGCGACGCGCCCGTGGACGCCTGGGACGGCGTGAAGCTGCGCTACATCAACCCGTTGACCGGCGGCCCGGTGATGCCGACCATGGGCACTTTCATGCAGTGCCTGCCCGCCGCATTTGACGGCAAAGCCTACCGCCAGACCGATGGCGCGATTTTCAGCGTGGTCGAAGGTGCGGGTACTGCGTATATTGAATCGCACCACGGTTCGGTACGATTCGACTTTGGCCCTCGTGACCATTTTGTGGTGCCGTCCTGGCACACCCTGCGCCTCGCATCCGACAAAGGCTGCGTGTTGTTCAGTTTTTCAGACCGCCCGGTGCATCAAGCGCTGGGTTTGCACCGAGAAGAAAGATTGCCATGAGGAGTTTTGCATGAGCCTTGTCATTTCCGCCGTCCCCCAGGTCACGCTGCCCGTGGTGGGCACGTTGGGGCGTTTTCCGGTGCGCCGGGTCTACTGCGTGGGCCGCAACTACGTGGAACACGCCAAAGAGATGGGTTTCACAGGCCGTGAGCCGCCCTTTTTCTTCCTGAAACCTGCCGACGCGATCGTCGTCGTCAACGCCGGTGAAACCGCTACGGTGGACTACCCCGTGATGACCAAAGACTACCAGCACGAAATCGAGATGGTGGTGGCCATTGGCACCGGCGGCAAAAATATCAAAGCGGCTGACGCCCACCTGCATATCTACGGTTATGCCGTCGGGCTGGACATGACGCGCCGCGACTTGCAGGGCGAGCAGAAAAAACTCGGCCGCCCGTGGTGCATCGGCAAGGCCTTCGACCAGTCGGCGCCGTGCGGCCCGATCACGCCGCTGGCGCAGGCCGGTGACGTTGAGAAAGCAGAAATCTACGTTCAGGTCAATGGCAAAGACCGCCAGCGCAGCATGCTGTCCAAGCTGATCTGGAACATTGGCGAAACCATCGAACACATCTCCAATGCCTGGGAGTTGCAACCTGGTGACTTGATCTATTCCGGCACGCCTGAAGGCGTGGCGGCGGTGGTGTCAGGCGACACCATGGTCGGCCACGTGGATGGGCTTACACCGATCTGCGTCAAGGTCGCCTGAAACAACGCGAAAAAATCCATGAAACCCCTGCAATCCCTGGCCCATTTTTGTGCCGTCTTGGGAGGCCTGGTGCTGACCGTCATTACCCTGATGACCTGCGCCAGCCTGATTGGCCGCAATACGATTGGCAAGACCATCCAGGGCGACTTTGAGCTCACCGGTTTGGCAGCGGGCGCAGCCATCGCCCTGTTCATGCCGCTGTGCCAGTACAAACGCGGCAACATCATCGTGGACTTTTTCACCGCCAAAGCCAGCGACGCCACCAACGCCGGGCTGGATCGCCTGGGCGCACTCATGGTGGGCCTGCTGATGGCCCTGCTGGCCTGGCGCACGCTGGTGGGCGGGCTCAACGCTTTCAAGACCAATGCCACCTCGATGATGATGGGTTTCCCCGAGTGGACGGTCTACACCCTCATCGTGCCGGGCTTGGCGCTGACCGCTGTGATTGGTTTTGTGCAGGCCCTGAAGGGTTTCGACGACGAGGGCGCCGCATGAGTCCGATCGCGCTGGCGCTGACCATCTTCGCCCTCATGCTGCTGATGATGGCGATTCGGATTCCTATCGCCGTGGCCATGTTTTTTGCCGGCGGCATTGGCTACGTGTTGCAACCCGGCTGGGCGCCGCTGCTGTCTTACCTCAACGGCCTGGCGTTTGCCCGATTCGCCAGTTACGACCTGTCGGTGATTCCGCTGTTCATCCTGATGGGCAATTTCGCCACGCAAGGCGGCATCTCCAAAGCCTTGTTTGGGTTCGCCGCCGCGGTCATGGGCCGCTTCAAAGGCGGCCTGGCGATGGCGGCGGTGCTGGCCAGCGCCGCCTTCGGCTCGATCTGCGGCTCATCGGTCGCCACGGCCGCCACCATCACCTCGGTGGCCTTGCCTGAAATGAAACGCCACGGGTATTCAGGGCGTCTGGCCACCGGCACACTGGCGGCGGGCGGCACCTTGGGCATCCTGATTCCGCCCTCAGTGCCATTGGTGATTTACGCCATCCTGGCCGAGCAAAACATCGCCAAACTCTTCGCTGCCGCGATGGTGCCCGGCATCATCGCCATGCTAGGTTACATGGCCGCCATCGCGATCTACGTGCGTGTGGTGCCTGGCCACGCGCCTGAACATGAAGAAGTTGAAAAATTCACGCCGCAATTGTTGATGGGTATTTTGCCGATTGCGATCGTGTTCACCATCGTTTTTGGCGGCATTTATGGGGGCCTGTTCACACCCACGGAAGGCGCTGGCGTGGGCGCGGCGGCCACATTCATCGCCGCACTGCTCAAGCGCGAGCTGACCTTGGCCAAATTCAAACAGTGTTTTTACGCCACGGCGGAAGGCTCTGCCATGATTTTCATGATTTTCATCGGAGCTGACGTGATGAATTCGGCACTTGCGCTGACGCAGGTGCCCGCGCAGCTCTCCAGCCTCGTGCTGAGCTGGGGCCTGTCACCCTTGATGGTCGTCAGCGCCGTCTTGCTGTTTTACGTGGTGCTGGGCGCGGTGATGGACGAGTTGTCGATGATTTTGCTGACCATCCCGATCTTCTTCCCTATGGTGATGGGCCTGGATTTCGGCATGCCCAAAGACCAGGTGGCGATCTGGTTTGGCATCATGGTGCTCATGACGGTCGGCTTCGGCATGTTGGCACCGCCGGTGGGGCTCAACGTGTACGTGGTCAACAACATGGCCAAAGACGTGCCGATTTCCGAGAGTTACAAGGGCGTCATGCCCTTTTTGATCAGCGACACCTTGCGCACCATCCTGTTGCTGTTTTTCCCCGGAATCACCCTGTGGCTGGTCAAATACATCACCTAGTGGCCCATCGAAGCCGCTTTGAGGGTAATTCCGGTCATCCGGGCAAGCATTTATCCGTTACCTTTCGCATCATCCATCCCATCACCCATCCTTCGGAGATTTATCCCCATGATTCAACGCCGCACTCTTTTGAAGACTTCCGCCGCCGCCGTGGCGCTGGGCGCACCTGCGCTGGGTATGGCACAACAGGCCGTCACGCTGAAGTTCCACACCTTCATGGCCCCTTTGTCCAACGTCTGGCTCAATATGCACAAGGCCTGGATGGACAAGGTCGAAAAAGACTCGGGGGGCCGGATCAAGTTCGAGGCTTACCACTCCATGCAGTTGGGCGGCACGCCGTTTCAGCTGTATGACCAGCTCAAAGACGGCGTGGTGGATGTGGTCTGGACTTTGCCTGGCAACTCGCCGGGCCGTTTCCCGCGCGTCGAAGTGTTCGAGTTGCCCTTCATGATGAACAACGCGGAGGCGACCTCCAAAGCCTATTGGGAATACGTGCAGACGGTGGCGACCGATGAATTCAAAGACATCCAGCTCCTGGCGGTGAATGTGCATGGCCCTGGCTTCTTCCATTCGCGTGACAAACAAATCAAGTCGGCCGCCGACCTCAAAGGCATGAAGGTGCGCGGCCCGACACGCCAGGTCACCAAACTGTTGGGATCCTTGGGCGCCACGCCGGTCGGTATGGCCTTGCCGGCCATCACCGACGCCATCTCCAAAGGCACCATCGACGCCTGCGCGCTGCCCTGGGAAGTCGTGCCCTCCATCAAGGTGCAGGAGCTGGCCAAGTTCCACAGCGAGTTTCCGGCGGACAAACCGGCCCTGTACACCACCACCTTCGTGATGGGCATGAACAAGGCCAAATACGATTCATTGCCCGCTGACCTGAAAAAAGTCATCGATGCCAACTCGGGCCTGGCCACTTCCGGCTGGCTGGGCAAAACCCAGCAGGCGGGCGACGCCACAGGCCGCAAGTCAGCCACCGACCTCAAAAATACCGTCTACACGTTCAGCGCTGCCGAAGCCGAGCAGTTCGCCAAACTCTCCAGCCATGTTGACGACGAGTGGGTAGCCGATGTCACCAAAAAAGGCTTCGACGGCAAAAAACTTCTGGAGACAGCCAAAGCCTTGATCGCCAAACACGGCAAGGCGTAAGCCCCGCTTTGCCAAAAAATGGGCTCTTCGGAGTCCATTTTTTTGCCCGTAAACTGTGCCAATGTACCGCTCCCCCATCAAACATTGCAAAAACTGCGGCACCGCTGTGGTGTACCGCATCCCCGACGACGGCGACACGAAAGAGCGCGCAGTCTGCCCCGCCTGCGTGACAGTGCATTACGAAAACCCCTTGAACGTTGTGGGCACCGTGCCGTATCTGGGCGACAAAATCCTGTTGTGCAAACGCAATATCGAACCACGCTGGGGCAAATGGACGCTGCCTGCCGGTTTCATGGAATTGGGCGAGACACTGTCCGAAGGCGCTGCGCGCGAGACCGATGAAGAGGCGGGCGCCAAGTTTGAAATGGAAGGCCTGTTTTCAATTTTGAACGTGCCGCGCGTCGGCCAGGTCCACATGTTTTATTTGGCCCAACTGACAAGCGACCAGTTCGCGCCAGGTTTTGAAACGATCGAGGCGCGTCTGTTTGCCGAGAGCGAAATCCCCTGGGAAGAAATCTCGTTCAGAACGGTCAAAGAAACCCTGCAACGTTATTTTGCCGATCGGCGCGCCGGGCAGTTGAGCCTGCACACGGTCGATATCCTCTGAAACTGCCCGCCATGTTGCCCAGCTACGTCGTGCTGGATCTGGAGACCACCGGCGGCAGCGCCAGCGGCGACAACATCACCGAGATTGCGGCGGTTCGTGTCGACAACGGGGTTGAAGTCGCGCGCTGGAGCACCCTGGTGAATCCGGGCATCCCGATTCCCTATTTCATCCAGAACCTGACCGGCATCAGCAACGACATGGTGGCAGATGCGCCCCGCTTCAAACACGTGGCCGACCACCTGCTGGCCCTGCTCGACGGCAGCGTGCTGGTCGCCCACAATGCCAGTTTTGATCACGGTTTCCTGCGTGGCGAATACGCGCGTTTGGGCCACGACTTGCGGGTGCCCAGCCTGTGCACGGTGCGCCTGTCACGCAAGTTGTATCCCCAGCACAGAAGCCACGGGCTGGACGCGTTGATGCAGCGCCACGGCCTGCACACCAACGCGCGCCACCGTGCGATGGGCGATGTCGAGATGGTGCTGGCCTGGCTCGCGCAGGCCATGGATGAATTTGGCGTCGATCATTTGCGGGACACGGCACAGGCGCTCTTGCGGCCCCCGATGGGTGTTCCCGTTCATCTGGAAACCCAATTGGACGACCTGCCCGACGCCCCCGGTGTTTATCTGCTGTATGGCGGCAGCGCGACGCCGCTGTTTATTGGCGGCGCCGCGAATCTGCGCCAGCGTGTGGGCTCGCATCTGCTGTCTGCCGGCAAATCAGCGCGCGAGCAGGGCATCGTCAACAACACCCAACGCATTGATTGGCAGGCCACCGCCGGTGAAGTCGGCGCGGTGCTGCTGGCCAAAAAGCGCATCTTTGAACTGAAGCCCACTTACGCTAAAAGTAGCAAACCCGTACCTGAAATCGACCCGCGCGCATTGCACGCCTGGCCGTTTGAGGGGCCCGTGGGCCTGCGCGAACACAACCCCCAGAACGAGCGCAGCGAGCTGCACGTTTTCCACCAATGGCGGCATGTCGCAAGCGCGCAGGACGAGGACGAGCTGGATGCGGTGCTGAGTGCCTGGGAGGATCGGACTGACGACGCAGGCCCCATCGATCTGGACATCTACCGGCTGCTGGTCAAGCGTTTGCTCTCCCCTGGCGGGGTGCAGGCCCATCTGCTGATGTTGCGCCCGCGCAGTGCCTTGGCTTGAGGTGTACATTCAGGCGCACGACAAAGCCACCCCAATTCCACCCTGGTCTCACCCCAAATTCAGACAACCGTCACCTTATGGCAAGCAAGTCTTTGCGTCTGATCGCTCCGGGGAAAACGCTGCGTGAAAAGCTCAGCGGCACCATTCTGGCGGCTGTGGTCAAGGTGCCCGCCAGCTACGAACCGGCCCTGGCGGACGGCAGCCTCGCCCAGCTTCGCAGCCAAGCACTGGCCCGCTCAGCGGCGCGGCGGGCCAGCCTGCTGGCCAGCAGCATGGCGCTGCCACCCGGCGTCTTGGGTTGGATCACGTTTTTGCCAGAGCTCGTGGCGGTGTGGCGGCTGCAAGGCCAAATGGTGGCCGACATCGCCGCCGCTTACGGCAAAAGCGGCAGTTTGAGCCGAGAGCAGATGTTGTATTGCCTCTTCAAACACCTCTCGGTGCAGGCGCTGCGCGACGTGGTGGTGCGGGCCGGTGAGTGTTTCCTGGTGCAAAAAGCGTCCGGCGCGCTGCTGCAAAACATCGCCCAGAAAATCGGCGTGCAAGTGACACAAAAAATGGTCGGCAAAGGGGTGTCGCGTTTTGTGCCGTTGATTGGCGCGTTGGGCGTGGGGGCTTACGCGTATTTCGATACCTTGCAAGTGGCCAAATCGGCGGTCGAGCTGTTCTCACACGAGATCAAGCAGGAATAAAACGGCTGAAATCACCGAAGTTCGGCAAGACAGACGCTATATTTAGTATAGCTGTGTATTCATATATTACGTGACCTAAGGCCCGATTTTTTCAAAATTTTCTCCATAAAGACCAAATTGAACACAATAAACCCCAAATTGGGTACGATTGAAAAAATCAATGGCCAGCTACAGCGCCGCCAGCGCCGCTGCAAATCGTTCGCGGTAAGGCGCAAAGGTTTGCACATCGTTGTGG
>JANLYO010000063.1:0-16377 GCA_031365665.1 Rhodoferax sp.
CCTGGTCCTCCATCAAACACGCCGGCAGCCCCTGGGAGATCGGCCTGGCCGAGACGCAGCAAACCCTGGTGCTCAACCGCTTGCGCAGCCGCATCCGTGTGCAGGCCGACGGCCAAATGAAAACCGGCCGCGACGTGGCCATCGGAGCGCTCTTGGGCGCGGATGAATTCGGCTTTGCCACCGCGCCGCTGGTGGTCGAGGGCTGCATCATGATGCGCAAATGCCACCTGAACACCTGCCCGGTGGGCGTGGCCACGCAGGACCCGGCCTTGCGCAAAAAGTTCAGCGGCAAACCCGAACACGTGGTGAACTATTTTTTCTTCGTCGCCGAAGAAGTGCGCCAAATCATGGCGCAACTGGGCATCCGCAAATTCAACGACCTGATTGGCCGGGCCGACCTGCTCGACACGCAAAAAGGCATCACCCACTGGAAAGCCCAGGGCCTGGATTTCGGCCGCCTGTTTGCTTTGCCCAACGTGCCCGCTGATGTGCCGCGTTTCCAGACCGAGCTGCAAGACCACGGCCTGGAGCGCTCGCTCGACAACGTGCTGATTGAAAAATCACGCCCGGCCATCGAGCGCGGCGAAAAAGTCCAATTCATGGAAGTCGCCCGCAATGTGAACCGCAGCTTGGGTGCGATGTTGTCGGGTGCGCTTACCAAAGTGCGGCCCGAGGGCTTGCCGGACGACACCATCCGCATCCAGCTCGAAGGCACGGGCGGGCAGTCATTTGGCGCATTTTTGGCCAAAGGCATCACCCTGTATTTGATTGGCGACGCCAACGACTACACCGGCAAGGGCCTTTCGGGTGGCCGCGTCATCGTGCGCCCCAGCATCGATTTCCGTGGCGACGCCGTGCGCAACATCATCGTCGGCAACACGGTGATGTACGGCGCCACCAGCGGCGAGGCCTACTTCAGCGGTGTGGCCGGCGAGCGTTTTGCGGTGCGGCTCTCGGGCGCGACAGCGGTGGTCGAGGGCACGGGCGACCACGGCTGCGAATACATGACAGGTGGCACCGTGGCGGTCCTGGGCAAGACCGGCCGCAACTTCGCCGCCGGCATGAGCGGCGGCGTCGCTTATGTGTACGACGAAGACGGCAGCTTCGCCAGCCGCTGCAACACGGCGATGGTATCGCTCGACAAAGTGCTGGGCGCCCCGGAGCAGGAAGCCGGCCAGAAGCCTGGCATCTGGCACCGTGGCCTCACGGACGAAGCCCAGTTGAAGAAACTCCTGGAAGACCACAACCGCTGGACCGGCAGCAAACGCGCCCGCGCTTTGCTGGACGACTGGCAGGCCGCGCGGGCGAAGTTCGTCAAAGTGTTCCCGAACGAATACAAACGCGCCTTGGGTGAAATGGCAGTTAAAAAAATAATTTCTCAACCAAAGACTGAAAAAAAAGAGGCTATAGCCCTCGCAAAATAAATTGTAGTTGCTAGATAAAAAGTACTGTTTTTGAATAAAATTTAGGCTAAATTATGGGTAAGATGACTGGTTTTATGGAGTTTGAGCGCGTCGAAGAGGGTTACAAACCGGTGCCCGAGCGCGTCAAAAATTACAAAGAGTTCGTGATCGGCCTGAATGATGCAGAGGCCCACAAACAGGCCGCGCGTTGCATGGACTGTGGTACGCCGTTTTGCAACAGCGGCTGCCCGGTCAACAACATCATCCCCGACTTCAACGACCTGGTGTACAAAGGCGACTGGAAGAACGCGATTGACGTGCTGCACAGCACCAACAACTTCCCAGAGTTCACGGGCCGCATCTGCCCCGCGCCCTGCGAAGCGGCCTGCACGCTGAACGTGAACGACGACGCGGTGGGCATCAAATCCATCGAACACGCCATCATCGACCGCGCCTGGAGCGAGGGCTGGGTGACCCCGCAACTGCCGAAGATAAAAACTGGCAAAAAAATTGCCGTGGTCGGCTCCGGCCCGGCTGGCATGGCGGCGGCCCAGCAGCTCGCCCGCGCAGGCCACGGCGTGACCCTTTTTGAAAAGAACGACCGCGCGGGCGGCCTACTGCGTTACGGCATTCCTGATTTCAAAATGGAAAAACACCACATCGACGCCCGCGTGGCGCAGATGGAACAAGAAGGCGTGAGTTTTCGCTGCGGTGTGATGATCGGTGAACTGCCCAAAGACTCCAAAGTCACGAATTGGGCAAAGGAAACGATTGCGCCCGCCCAACTGCAAAAAGACTTCGACGCCGTGTTGCTCACGGGCGGTGCAGAGCAGTCGCGCGACCTGCCGGTGCCGGGCCGCGAGCTCGACGGCGTGCATTTCGCCATGGAATTCCTGCCGCAACAAAACAAAGTCAACGCGGGCGACAAAGTCAAAGCGCAACTGACTGCGAGCGGCAAACACGTCATCGTGATTGGCGGCGGCGACACCGGCAGCGACTGTGTGGGCACCAGCAACCGGCACGGGGCCGTCAGCGTCACGCAGTTCGAGGTGATGCCACAGCCCCCAGTGGAAGAAAACCGCCCGATGACCTGGCCCAACTGGCCGATCAAGCTGCGCACCAGCTCCAGCCACGAAGAAGGCTGTGAACGTGAATTTGCCATTTCGACCAAGGAATTCATGGGTGAAAAGGGCAAATTGACAGGCCTCAAGACGGTGCGCGTCGAATGGAAAGACGGCAAGATGGTCGAAGTGGCCGGTTCAGAGCAAACCCTGAAAGCCGACTTGGTGCTGCTGGCGATGGGTTTTGTGTCGCCCGTCGCCTCAGTGCTGGACGGCTTCGGCGTGCAAAAGGACAGCCGCGGCAACGCCAAAGCCAGCATGGACTTCACCGGCGCTTACGCCACCAACGTGCCCAAAGTCTTCGCCGCCGGCGACATCCGCCGCGGCCAAAGCCTGGTCGTCTGGGCCATCCGCGAAGGTCGCCAGGCGGCAAGGGCGGTGGACGAGTTTTTGATGGGGGCGAGTGAATTGCCACGCTGACTGGTAGATTTTTGAATGCTATATATATAATAGCTATACTTCCATACATCACGTGGCTTATGGGCTAATATTTCATAAATATTGCGCGCCTTGCCGTTTTTGGGAGAAATAAACCCCAATTTGGGTATGATAGTGGCGTCAAAGACTTTACTCTGTGTTGGCATGCAGGTGGGCTCAATCACCTATCATCAGGCTCAACAAAACGCACTGAACATCAGGGCGTCCGTCGCCCGTGCCAACTTCCTGACTGAATGCCCACGCCCCTCGATTCGCCGCTCGTTGAACTTAAAAACCTGACCTTTGGGTACGGCGAGCGCGCCATTCTGGATGGCGTGTCTTTGACCGTGCCGCGCGGCAAGGTGACGGCGCTGATGGGCGCTTCGGGTGGCGGCAAGACCACCGTGTTGCGTTTGATTGGCGGGCAGTGCCGCGCGCAAAAAGGCGAGTTGATGTTGGCGGGCCCCTTGCGGGCCGATGGCCACCCCGGTGGCCCAACCGATGCGCCGCAAGATGTCGGCAGGCTCGATGAAAAAGGCCTGTACGCAGCGCGCCGGCGCATGGGCATGTTGTTCCAGTTTGGCGCGTTGTTCACCGATCTTTCGGTGTTCGACAACGTGGCTTTTCCCCTGCGTGAACACGCCGATTTGCCCGAAGCGCTGGTGCGCGACATCGTATTGATGAAACTCGACGCCGTGGGCTTGCGCGGTGCGCGCGACTTGATGCCCAGCCAGATCTCGGGCGGCATGGCGCGGCGCGTGGCGCTGGCGCGCGCCATCGCGCTGGAACCGGAACTAAACATGTAAGACGAGCCTTTTGCCGGACTCGATCCGATCTCCCTGGGCACGGCCGCGCGCTTGATCCGCCAGTTGAATGACACGATGGGCCTGACCAGCATCGTGGTGTCGCACGACCTGGAAGAAACCTTCCACATTGCCGACCAGGTGATCGTGCTGGCCAATGGCAAAATCGCCGCGCAAGGCACGCCCGAGGAGGTGCGCCACAGCACCGACGCCCTCGTGCACCAGTTTGTCAACGCGCTGCCCGATGGGCCGGTGCGTTTTCACTATCCGGGGCCGTCGGTGGATGACGACTTTTCCAGACAGGCGGCGCGCAAATGATGACGTGGCTGGATGGGCTCAAATTCAGTCAGATCGCCAGCAACATTGGTTTTGCCGTGCGCCGCAAACTCACCGACATCGGTGTCTCAGCGCGCCTGTTTCTGCGTTTGTTGGGTTTGCTCGGCGCCTGCCTGAAACGTTTCGGCCTGGTGCGCGACCAGATCCATTTCTTGGGCAACTATTCACTGGCGATCATCACCGTCTCGGGGCTGTTTGTCGGTTTTGTTTTGGGGCTGCAGGGCTACTACACCTTGCAGCGGTATGGCGCATCGGAGGCGCTTGGGCTTTTGGTGGCTTTGAGCCTGGTGCGCGAGCTGGGGCCGGTGATCACGGCTTTGTTGTTTGCCGGGCGCGCGGGCACATCGCTTACCGCCGAAATCGGCCTGATGAAAGCCGGCGAGCAGTTGAGCGCCATGGAAATGATGGCCGTGGACCCAGTGCGCCGCATCCTGGCGCCGCGTTTTTGGGCTGGCGTGATCACCATGCCGCTGTTGGCAGCCGTGTTCAGCGCGGTGGGCGTGGTCGGCGGCTGGGTGGTGGGCGTGTTGATGATCGGCATCGACCCCGGCGCGTTTTGGAGCCAGATGCAGGGCGGCGTCGATATTTGGAAAGACGTGGGCAATGGTGTGCTCAAAAGTGTGGTGTTCGGTTTTACCGTGACCTTTGTCGCGCTGGTGCAGGGTTTTGAGGCACAACCGACGCCCGAGGGGGTGTCGCGCGCCACCACACGCACGGTGGTGGTGGCGTCATTGGCAATTTTGGGCCTGGATTTCATGCTGACGGCCCTGATGTTCAGCATCTGAACGTGGCAATTCGATAAAACTGACAAAAAGTTAAAGGAGAGTTTCAAATGCAACGCTCATCCAACGATTTCTGGGTAGGCCTGTTTGTGCTGATTGGCGCGGCGGCGCTGTTGTTTCTGTCTTTGCAGGCCGCCAACCTACTGAGCTTGAATTTCCAGTCCAATTACCGTGTGACGGCGAAGTTTGACAATATCGGCGGCATCAAACCCAAAGCGCCCGTGAAAAGCGCAGGCGTGGTCGTCGGGAGGGTGGACGGCATTGCGTTTGACGACAAATCCTACCAAGCGCGTGTCACTCTGGCGATGGACAACCGTTACGTGTTCCCAAAGGACAGCTCCCTTAAAATCCTCACAGCAGGTTTGCTCGGCGAACAATACATTGGCATTGAGGCCGGTGCGGCAGACAAAAACCTGGCCGCAGGTGACACCATAACCACCACGCAGTCAGCGGTGGTGCTGGAGAACCTGATCAGCCAGTTTTTGTACAACAAGGCGGCGGATGGCAAAGAGGCTACTGGCAAGGAAACTGCTGGCAAGGACGCTTCGGGCAAGGAGCCGCCCCAAAGGGATGGAAAAAAGTGAACATGGGCATGACGCTAGCGACCACCAAAATTCAGATCGGAAGCATGCCCCGAACCTTGCGCATGGCCCTTGTGGTGGCTGGATTTTCGGCGCTCACCGGGTGCGCCACCGTGTCCAGCCCCCAGCCGCATGACCCCTGGGAGGGGCTCAATCGTGTGACCTTTGGCTTCAATGATGCCCTGGATACGGTGTTGCTGAAACCCGCTGCCACGGTCTACAAGGCCGTGACACCCTCGTTTTTTCGCACGGCAGTCGGCAATTTTTTCTCCAATTTGGCGGAACCGTGGGTGGCGGTGAACACCGCATTGCAACTCAAAGGGCAAGCCACCGTCGAGACCGTCTTGCGGTTTGCGGTGAACACCACACTGGGCTTTGGCGGCCTGCTGGATCTGGCGACTGAAGTCGGCATTGAGCGGCGCAATGAGGATTTTGGCCAGACGCTGGGTTTTTGGGGCGCGGGCCCGGGCCCTTATTTGGTGTTGCCCTTTTTTGGGTCGTCCACTGTGCGTGACGGTGTCGGGCTCAGTTTGGATTTCCAGGGTGATCCTGTGAACCGTGAGCCCAATTTGGTCACGACAACCAAAGACACCCTGTCGATTCTGCGCCTGATTGATTTTCGTGCCAGTTTGTTGAGTGCGGGCAATTTGCTGGACGAGGCGGCGCTGGACAAATATTCGTTCACCCGGGATGTCTATTTGCAACGCCGCCGGAGCCTGGTTTTTGACGGAAATGAGCCGCCAGAAGCCGAAGAAGCGCCGACAAAATAGGGTCAGGCGCCAAAATCGTGGGGATTGGCAAGGCTTGCTGTAGGGGTTTGTCGTCCTGGCAATGGCCTATAACGTTAGGGAAGTGCGGATATTTCCGCTTTTGGAGCATCAAGATGGATCGTCGTTTTTTAGTCAAATTGGCATCAACACTTTCAGTCAGCCTCGCCTTGGCACTGGGCGCAGCAGGTGGCGCAACCGCGCAAAGCGCCGACGAAGCTGCGGATGCCCTCATCAAACGCCTCTCCACTGAGGTGCTGGACAGCATCAAGGCGGACAAATCCATCCTGTCCGGTGACACCGCCAAGGTGGTGGCGCTGGTTGAAGCCAAGGTCATGCCCCACGTCAATTTCGAACGCATGACGGCTTCTGCCGTGGGCCCGGGCTGGCGCCAGGCCACGCCTGAGCAGCGCAAACGGCTACAGGAAGAATTCAAAACCTTGCTCGTTCGCACTTACGCGGGCGCACTCACCCAGGTCACCGACCAGGTCATCGTGGTCAAGCCGCTGCGGGCCGCTGCTGAAGACAAAGAAGTGGTCGCACGCACAGAAGTCAAAGGCCGTGGCGACCCGATTCAGCTGGACTACCGCCTGGAAAAAACGCCAGGCCAGGGCGCAGGCTGGAAAATTTTCAACATCAACGTGTTGGGCGTGTGGCTGGTCGAAACCTATAAAAGCCAATTCAGCCAGGAGATCAACGCCAAGGGCATTGATGGCCTGATCGTGTCGCTGACCGAGCGCAACAAATCCAACGCCAAAAAGGGTTGACCGTGCTGAGTCTGCCCGCTGTTCTGACGCACGCCCAGGCGACGGCTTGTCTGGCGGCTCAGATGACCCAGTTGCGGGCGCAAGCGGGCGCGGTCGTGGAAGTGGATGCGTCGCGCCTGGTGCAGTTTGACTCGTCGGCCCTGGCCGTCTTGTTGGCGTTCCGGCGCGAGGCCCTGGTGTTGGGCAAGGGCTTTGCCGTCAAGGCGTTGCCGGTGCGTTTGGCCAGTCTGGCGGCTTTGTATGGGGTGGCGGAGCTTCTGCCGGGCTAATTCCATTTCTAAATCATCCGTGCAGGTCGTTGAACCTCCTAGCCGTGCTGTCGCACTGTCGTCGTCGGTGCGCCTACTGCACGAATGATTTGGAAATGGAATACGGCATTGGTTTTTGGCGGCGCGGCGCGCTGGCCCGCGTCCGGTAAAATAAGCCGGTTCCATGCCTGCCATCTCCTTCCAATCCGTCTCCAAAGCCTACCCCTCACCCAAAAACCCGAAAGGCGGCAGCTTTCTTGCCTTGGACAATGTCAGTCTTGACATTCAAGAGGGTGAGTTTTTTGGCCTCCTGGGGCCCAATGGTGCCGGTAAGACCACGATGATCAGTGTGCTGGCGGGCCTGACACGGGCGAGCAGCGGCAAGGTCAGCGTCTTGGGCCATGATGTGCAAGCGGACTATGCCCATGCGCGGCGCAAACTGGGCGTCGTGCCGCAAGAGCTGGTGTTTGACCCCTTCTTCAAAGTGCGTGACGTGTTGCGCATCCAGTCCGGCTATTTTGGTGTCAAAAACAATGACCCCTGGATTGACGAATTGCTGGAGAGCCTCGGCCTCACTGATAAGGCCAACTCGAATATGCGCCAACTCTCAGGCGGCATGAAACGCCGCGTGTTGGTGGCACAGGCGCTGGTGCACAAGCCGCCGGTCATTGTGCTGGACGAACCGACGGCGGGTGTCGATGTGGAACTGCGGCAAACCCTGTGGCAATTCATCGCCAAACTCAACAAGCAGGGCCACACGGTGTTGCTGACGACCCATTACCTCGAAGAGGCCGAAGCCCTATGCGGCCGCATCGCGATGCTCAAAACCGGCAAGATGGTGGCTTTGGCGTCGACCTCCGAGCTGCTGAAGGCCGCTTCGAGCAATGTGCTGCGCTTCAAGATTGACAAAGAATTGCCCAAAGTGCTCAGCGACCAGGCCCGCATCACCGGGCGCATCGTGCAGTTCCCCGCGCACAACGCCGCCGAGATCGAACACTATCTTTCAGCCGTCCGTGAAGCCGGCCTGATCGCCGAAGACGTGGAGATCCGCAAGGCCGACCTGGAAGACGTGTTCTTGGAAGTCATGGCCAGAAAAGGTGATTTGGCGATTGAAGGGCAATTTTCCGCAGGGTCGCCCCAAGGAAAATTAGCCTCCTCGGGGGGCAGCGCGGCGCACGAAGTGGCAAGCGTGGGGGCGACATCAACATGAACGGCTGGCAGACACTGCTTTACAAGGAAGTTTTGCGATTTTGGAACGTTGGCTTCCAGACCGTTGCCGCGCCCGTGCTCACTGCCATGCTCTATCTTTTGATCTTTGGGCATGTGCTTGAAGACCATGTCAAGGTCTACGACAAGATCAGCTACACCGCGTTTTTGGTGCCTGGCCTCGTGATGATGAGTGTGCTTCAAAACTCGTTCGCGAACAGCTCATCGTCCCTGATACAAAGCAAGATCATGGGCAACCTGGTGTTCCTCATGCTCACGCCCTTGTCCCACTGGAACTGGTTTGTGGCTTACGTGGGCTCCAGCATTGTGCGGGGCTTGTTGGTGGGTCTGGGCGTTTTTGTGGTGACCGCCTGGTTTGCAAATATCAGTTACGTGGCCCCGCTGTGGATATTGACGTTTGGCATACTGGGTGCGGCCTTAATGGGAACCCTTGGCCTGATCGCCGGGCTGTGGGCAGAAAAATTCGATCAACTTGCTGCTTTTCAAAACTTCGTCATCATGCCGATGACGTTTTTAAGTGGCGTTTTTTATTCGATCCACTCCTTGCCGCCGTTTTGGCAGGGCATCAGCCACTTGAACCCGTTTTTTTACATGATTGACGGATTCCGCTTTGGTTTCTTTGGGGTGAGTGACGTCTCGCCTTGGCTCAGCCTGGCCGTGGTGTCATCGGCCTTGGCCATCGTGAGCGTGATTACCGTGAATTTGCTGCGCACGGGCTACAAAATACGGCACTGATGCTGCTCTTCAAATTTTTTCACCGATGACCGCTGACGACCTTCAAGCCTTGATTGCTGCCAACCTTGCCTGCGAGCATTGTGAGGTGGTGGGTGATGGCCGCCATTGGACGGCGACGATTGTCTCGCGCGAATTCGAAGGCAAACGCGCGATTGCGCGGCATCAGCGCGTTTATGCCACGCTGGGGGCGAAAATGCACACCGACGAAGTGCATGCCTTGTCGATGCGGACTTTCACGCCGGGTGAGTGGGCCGCGCAGGTTTAGCCCGGCCCAGCTTGAATTGAAGGGCCTGCAAAATGGCTTGCTAAGCGGGCGGCAAACCCTACTTACTTGAATATGCGATGGACAAATTATTGATTCGGGGCGGCCGTGCATTGCACGGTGAAGTGCAGATTTCAGGCGCCAAAAATGCCGCGCTGCCGGAGATGTGCGCCGCTTTGCTGACGAACGAGCCAGTCACTTTGACCAATGTACCGGGCCTCGATGATGTGGCGACCATGCTCAAACTCGTGCGCAACATGGGGGTGCTGGCCGAGCGGGATGCCGTGGGGAAGGTCACCATCGACGCCGGGCCGTTGAATACGCCGGAAGCGCCCTATGAGTTGGTGAAAACCATGCGCGCCTCGGTGCTGGCGCTGGGGCCGTTGGTGGCGCGTTTTGGCGAAGCGACAGTGTCTTTGCCCGGCGGCTGCGGCATTGGGTCACGCCCGGTGGACCAGCACATCAAGGGGCTGATCACCATGGGCGCCGAGATTACGGTCGAGCATGGCTACATGATCGCGCGTCTGCCCCAGGGCGCAAGCCGCCTCAAGGGTGCCAAGATCGCCACCGATATGGTCACTGTGACGGGCACTGAAAACCTGATGATGGCAGCCACCCTGGCAGAAGGTGAAACGATTCTTGAAAATGCTGCACAGGAGCCAGAGATCCCGGATCTGGCGGAAATGCTCATCAAGATGGGGGCCAAAATCGAAGGCCACGGCACCAGCCGCATCCGCATCCGGGGCGTCGACAAGCTCCATGGTTGCCAGCACCAGGTGGTGGCTGATCGAATCGAGGCCGGCACGTTTCTGTGCGCTGTGGCCGCCGTCGGCGGCGACGTGTTTCTAAAGCATGGCCGCGCCGACCATCTGGAGGCGGTGATCGAAAAACTTCGCTTGGCCGGTGCGACTGTCACCGCTCTGGGCAGTGGCATTCGCATCCAGTCGCAGGGCCGCTTGCAGGCGCAGAGCTTCCGCACCACCGAGTACCCTGGTTTCCCGACCGACATGCAGGCCCAGTTCATGGCGCTCAACGCGATCTCGCACGGCACGGCAAAAGTGACGGAAACGATTTTTGAAAACCGTTTCATGCATGTCAATGAAATGGTTCGGCTGGGCGCCAACATCCAGATTGACGGCAAAGTGGCTGTCGTGGAAGGTGTCGAAAAACTCTCGGGAGCCACCGTGATGGCGACCGATTTGCGTGCTTCGGCCAGCTTGGTGATTGCAGGCCTGGTCGCCAGCGGTGCGACTGTGGTTGACCGCATTTACCATCTGGACCGGGGTTATGACCACATTGAGGCCAAACTGCGCGGCCTGGGCGCAGACATTGAGAGGGTGAAATAACATGGCCGCCACCGTCGCCCACTGCGTGTGGCTCCCTGCCCCCCTTGGGGGTCACATTTTTGGCTTCGCCGCTCTTCGGGAGCCTTGGGGCGGCCCGGCGGAAAAACATTCCAAACTTGCCTGAATCCATGATTACTCTAGCATTGTCAAAGGGCCGCATTTTTGAAGAGACGCTCCCGCTTCTGGCGGCCGCTGGCATCGAGGTGCTGGAAGACCCGGAAAAGTCGCGCAAGCTGATTTTGGCGACCAACCAGGCCGACGTGCGGGTGCTTGTCGTCCGCGCCACCGACGTGCCCACCTACGTGCAGTACGGTGGTGCGGATTTGGGCATCACCGGCAAAGACACCCTGCTCGAACACGGCAGCCAGGGCCTTTACCAGCCGCTGGACCTGCAAATCGCCAAATGCCGCATCAGCGTGGCCGTGCGCACCGATTTTGACTACGCGAGTGCCGTCAAACAAGGCAGCCGACTCAAAGTGGCGACCAAATACGTCGCCATAACGCGTGAATTTTTTGCGGCCAAAGGCGTGCATATCGATTTGATCAAACTCTACGGCAGTATGGAGCTGGCGCCGCTGACCGGGCTGGCCGACGCCATCGTTGATTTGGTGTCTACCGGCAACACGCTCAAGGCCAACCACCTGGTGGAGGTCGAGCACATCATGGACATCAGCTCGCGCTTGATCGTCAACCAAGCTGCGCTCAAGCTCAAGCAGACGCCGCTGCGCCAGATCATTGATGCGTTCGCGGCTGCCGTTGCAGCGCGGGCAGCCTGACACGCCACACCCTGGCTACACCCTGGACACCATGAACCCGGCAGCTTCTCCCGCACGTCTTTCCACGGCAAGCAGCACGTTTGATGCAGACTTCAAAGCCCGGCTGCACCTGTCTGAAGAGGCGAATGCCCGGGTGGGGCACGACGTGCAGGACATCATTGCCCAGGTGCGCCAACGCGGCGATGCGGCGGTGCTCGAATACACCGCCCGTTGGGATTTTCTGAAGGCAAGTTCGATGCGCGAGCTTGAGCTGTCGCAAGACCAGCTCAAAGCCGCGTATGACGCGATTCCGGCAGTGCAAAAAGAAGCATTGAGTGCGGCTGCCGCGAGGGTGCGCGCTTACCACGACGCCCAGAAGAAAGCCAGTGGCGAAAGCTGGAGCTACCGCGATGGCGACGGCACCTTGCTGGGCCAGAAAGTGACGCCCATCGACCGAGCCGGCATCTACGTGCCCGGTGGCAAGGCGGCTTACCCTTCCAGCGTGCTGATGAACGCGATTCCGGCTCATGTGGCGGGTGTGCCAGAGATCATCATGGTCTCGCCTGCGCCGCGCGGCGAACGCAATCTGCTGGTGCTGGCGGCCGCCTATGTGGCCGGGGTCAGCCGGGTTTTCATGATTGGCGGAGCGCAGGCCGTCGCAGCGCTGGCTTACGGCACCCAGACGATCCCGGGGGTCGACAAAATCACCGGCCCTGGGCGCGACTACGTGGCCGAAGCCAAGCGCCAGGTGTTCGGCAAAGTGGGCATCGACATGATCGCCGGGCCGTCGGAGATCCTGGTGCTCGCCGACGGCAGCACGCCGCCCGACTGGGTGGCGATGGACTTGTTCAGCCAGGCCGAGCACGACGAGTTGGCGCAGAGCATTTTGTTGTGCCCTGATTTGGGTTACATCGACCAAGTCCAGGCGGCCATCACCAGGCTGTTGCCAGAGCTGCCGCGCGCTGCCATCATCGCCAAATCACTGAACGACCGCGGCGCCTTGATCCATACCCGCAGCATGGAGGAGGCCTGCGAGATCAGCAACCGCATCGCGCCTGAGCACCTGGAGGTCAGCAGCCTCGACCCGCATCGCTGGGAGCCCTTGCTGAAGCATGCCGGTGCCATTTTCCTGGGGGCGTTCACCAGCGAATCTTTGGGCGACTACTGCGCTGGGCCCAACCACGTCTTGCCCACCGGCGGCACGGCGCGGTTTTCCAGCCCCTTGGGCGTGTACGACTTCCAAAAACGCAGCAGCTTGATTGAAGTGACCGAGCAGAGCGCACAGACTTTAGGCCAGATTGCCTCGGTGCTGGCCCACGGCGAGGGCCTGCAGGCGCACGCGCGGGCGGCGGAGATGCGGCTCAAACCGAATTAGGCCTTTGGCCGACAACATGAACACGCTGCAATCCTTGATCGCCACCCGCATACGCCAGGATGTGCAATCCATGCACGGCTACGCCATCCAGGAGTCCAGCGGCATGGTCAAACTCGACGCGATGGAGAACCCGCACACCTTAGCGCCCGAGTTGCAGGCCGAGTTAGGCAAACGCCTGGGTGCGCTGGCCTTGAACCGTTACCCCAACGCCCGTGTAGACGAACTGCGCAACGCGCTGGCAGCCCACGCTGGCATGCCCGAGGGTTGCGACATCATGTTGGGCAACGGCTCTGACGAGCTGATCTCGCTGGTCTCGATGGCCATCGACATCCCGCCCGCGCAAAACCCCAGCGGCAAGCTGCCGGTGATCCTCGCGCCCGAGCCGGGTTTTGTGATGTACGCGATGAGCGCAAAGTTCCAGGGCTTGAGCTTCGTGGGTGTGCCGCTCACCCCTGATTTTGAGCTCGACGAAGCGGCCATGCTCGCTGCCATCCGGCAGCACCAGCCCGCGCTGGTTTACCTCGCCTACCCGAACAACCCCACGGCCAATCTGTGGCGTGAGGCCAGCATCCAGAAAATCATCGCGCTGCAAGGCCAGCAGAGCGGCCTGGTCGTGATGGACGAGGCCTACCAGCCGTTTGCCGCCAGGAGCTGGATCGAGCCGATCCGCCAGCAGCCCGCGCAACACGCCCACGTGTTGCTCATGCGCACCATGAGCAAGTTCGGCCTGGCGGGCGTGCGCATTGGCTACATGATCGGCGCCAAAGCGCTGATCGACGAAATCAACAAGCTGCGCCAGCCCTACAACATCAGCGTGCTGAACTACGAATGCGCCCTGTTTGCGCTCGAACATGCTGATGTGTTCCGGCAACAGGCCCTTGATTTGATTCAAGAGCGTGCGCTGCTTTTGAAAGCACTTCGCGCACTGCCGGGCCTCACCTGCTGGAACTCCGACGCCAACATGATCCTGGTGCGCGTGCCCGATGCAGCCAAAGCCTTTGAAGGCATGAAAAGCCAAGGCGTTCTGATCAAAAACGTCTCCAAAATGCACCCGCTCCTGGCCAATTGCCTGCGTTTGACGGTCGGCACGGCCGCAGAA
Organism: Rhodoferax sp.; assembly: GCA_031365665.1. Lineage (GTDB taxonomy): Bacteria > Pseudomonadota > Gammaproteobacteria > Burkholderiales > Burkholderiaceae_C > JANYCG01. Next base: position 14,025 of record JANLYO010000063.1, read on the forward strand.
AACATCCAAATGCTGAAGGCGCTGGAACAATCGATTGTCTAAAGATCGTTTGAATCTGCGAGAAAATGCATCTATGAACCCTCCCATGAACCGAATTGCCGAAGTCGCCCGAAACACGGCCGAAACCAAAATCTCCGCCCGCGTCAACCTCGATGGCACCGGCATCGCCAAACTCGCCACCGGCATCGGCTTTTTTGACCACATGCTCGACCAGATCGCCCGCCACGGCATGATCGATTTGGACATCCACGCCGACGGCGACCTGCACATCGACGGCCACCACACCGTCGAAGACGTAGGCATCACGCTGGGGCAGGCTGTGAACCAGGCGGTGGGCGACAAAAAAGGCATCCGGCGCTACGGCCACGCCTATGTGCCGCTGGACGAGGCTTTGAGCCGGGTCGTCATCGACTTTTCGGGCCGCCCCGGTTTGGTGATGAACGTGCCTTTCAAAAGCGGCATGATCGGCACCTTTGACTCCCAACTCGCGCACGAGTTTTTCCAGGGTTTTGTGAACCACGCGTTTGTCACCCTGCACATCGACAACCTGAAGGGTGACAACGCCCACCACCAGTGCGAAACGGTGTTCAAGGCCTTCGCGCGGGCGCTGCGCATGGCGCTGGAGCTGGACCCGCGCGCGCTGGGCACGATCCCCTCGACCAAGGGCTCACTTTGAGCCGGATTTCGCTGTGTCGAGCGGGCAGTTGAACGGGATGTTGAACGGAATTTTGCAGTCGTATTTTTGTTAACACCCATGTTAATTATTGCGTCGCCAAAACCCGAATTTCCGGTTTTACAAGAAAAATTGACCTATAGGCCACGTATTTATTGAATTTATAGCTATTAATAATATAGCAATTATTTTGCAAGCATGCTGAGAAAAAAGTCAATCGCTGTTGTCGATTACGGCATGGGCAACCTGTTTTCCATGGCCCAGGCGGTGCGGCATGCCGCACGGGATTCAGGCTTTGAAGTGCTGGTTACCGCGCACCCTGAAGAGGTGCACAGCGCCGAACGCGTCATCCTGCCCGGCCAGGGCGCCATGCCCGATTGCATGCGTGAGCTGCGCGATTCGGGCCTCTTGGAGTCGGTGCTGGAGGCCGCCCGCGGCAAGCCGCTGTTTGGCGTCTGTGTCGGCATGCAGATGTTGCTGGACCACAGCCACGAGGGCCGCAAAGAGACGCCGGGCCTGGGCACGCCGGGGCTCGGGCTGATCCATGGTGAGGTCGTCAAATTTGACTTGGCCGGCAAAATCCAGGCCGACGGCAGCCGTTTCAAAGTGCCGCAAATGGGCTGGAACCAGGTCGTCCAGGTGCGGCCTCATGCCCTGTGGGACAGCGTGCCAGACGCCAGCTACTTCTATTTTGTACACAGTTTTTACGCCCGACCGTCTGATGCGCGCCACAGCGTGGGCGAGGCGGACTACGGCAATCGCTTTTCGGCCGCGATTGCGCGCGATAATATTTTCGCAACCCAATTTCATCCGGAAAAAAGCGCCACTCAAGGTTTGACTCTTTACAAGAACTTCCTGCACTGGAACCCTTGATTCCTGCCGCCTCGCGTGTTAATTTCCGCCTCCATCTTCTGCGTTCCTAGCTGCGCGCCCCATGCTGCTCATCCCCGCGATTGACCTGAAAGACGGCCTGTGTGTCCGCCTCAAACAAGGCGACATGGACCAAGCCACCACGTTTGGCGAAGACCCGCCCCTCATGGCGCGAAGCTGGGTCGACAAAGGCGCGCGGCGCCTGCATTTGGTTGACTTGAACGGCGCCTTCGCGGGCCACCCAAAAAACGAGGCGGCCATCCGCAAAATCTTGAAAACCGTCGGCAGCGAAGTCGATGTGCAACTGGGCGGCGGCATCCGTGACCTGGACACCATTGAGCGTTACCTCGATGCTGGCCTGCGTTACGTCATCATCGGCACCGCAGCCGTCAAAAACCCCGGTTTCCTGCAAGACGCCTGCACCGCGTTTGGTGGCCACATCATCGTCGGGCTTGACGCCAAAGACGGCAAAGTCGCCACCGACGGCTGGAGCAAACTCACCCGCCACGACGTGATCGACCTGGCCAAAAAGTTCGAAGACTACGGTGTTGAGTCGATCATCTACACCGATATTGGCCGCGACGGCATGTTGTCGGGCATCAACATCGAGGCAACGGTCAAACTCGCGCAAGCCTTGACGATTCCCGTCATTGCCTCGGGCGGTTTGTCGAACATGGCCGACATTGAAGCCCTGTGCGACGTAGAGAGCGAAGGGGTTGAGGGCGTGATTTGCGGGCGGGCGATTTACAGCGGGGATTTGGACTTTGCCGCAGCGCAGGCCAGAGCTGACGAATTGAACGGCTAGAGCGT
>JANLYO010000116.1:0-27772 GCA_031365665.1 Rhodoferax sp.
GCCGCGTTGGGGGCGAGCTGCGCCACCTGCGGCTCGCTCTTGAAGACGCGCTGGCCCAGGGCGTTGTGCAGGTAGGTGACTTTGGAGGCTTCTGCGTTTTGGCTTAAGGTGACCTGGGCCAGGCGGTTGTTGGCGTCGTAGGCAAAGCTGCGCAGGCCGTCGCTGGTGAGGTTGCCTGCGGGGTCCAGGGTGTAGTTGACCTGCGCCGTGGTGTTCGAGACTGTGCTGCCGCCTTGCAGCGTGGTCTGGGATTGGGCAAAGCCCGTCAGGCGGTTGCTGGTGCTGGCGATGCTCAGGGCCTGGCTGGTGGTTTTGCTGAAGCCGGGCGCTACCAACTCGCCATTGAGGTCGGTGCCCGAGGAGAAGCTGTTGAGCGCGCTCAGGCGGTTGGAGTTGGCGTCATACGTGAAGCTGCTGGCCCCACCTGCGCGGGTGAAGGCGGTCAGGCGGCTGCGGCTGTCGTAGGCGGCAGACCACTGGGTGATGTCGCTTTGGCTGTAGAACGTGACTGCAACGCCGCCAATCGTTGACACGCTGGAGGCAAAAAGGTTTTGCTTGAGCCCCGTCAACCGCCCTGCGGCGTCATAGGTGTAGGTGTGGAACTCGTCATAGGTGACGCGGCCATCGGCGTCGTAGAGCCGGATGCCCCGCTCAGAGCCGAAGGAGTTGAACGGCCACCACTTCCAATCCGTCGGCAGGCTCAGGGCGTTGTAAGTCAGCCCAAACACAAAGGGTGCCACCGTGCTGGCCCCTGGCAGTTGCACGTCAATCTGGTTCACCAGCCCGGGCGTGACCGCGCTGTACTGGGCCGCCACGTTCATTCGGTAAAACACCTTCAAGCCACTGGGGTACGTGATCTGCGCCACCTGGCCGCCGGGGTGGTATTGGTACTGGGTGGTGTAGGCCGTGGGCACGGTGGGGCTGTCGGCAACAGTTTGTAACTTCGTCAGCACCTGGCCTAAAACGTTGCGTGTGTACGACGTGCTGCCGCTGGGGTCAGTGAACTGGCTGATGTTGCCTGCGTTGTCGAAGGTGAACTGGTGGGTGAAGGCCTGCGGCGTGCCGCTGCCAAAGCTGATGGACGTGGCGCGGCCCAGGGCGTCTCGGGTGTAGGTGCTGGTGAGGCCACGGGCATCGGTCTTGCTGGCGATGTTGCCGCCAGCGTCGCGGGTGTAGGTGGTGGCGCCGGTGTCGGGGCTGGTCTCGGCCATCACTTCGCCAAAGGCGTTGCGGCTGTACTGGGTGGCCACGCCTTTGGGGTCGGTGGCGCTGGTGATTTCGTTGAGCGCGCTCCAGCTTTGGCTGGCCACGGCGTTGTCGGCAAATGTGGTGCTGACAGGGCGGCGCAGGGCGTCCAGGCTTTGGCGGGTGCTTTGGTTCAGCGGGTCGGTGCTACTTGCAGGCTCAGCGTTGGCGTCATACGCAAACTGGCTGGTTTGGCCGGCCGCCCCGGAGACGCTGGCCAGGCGGTTGAGCTGGTTGACCGTGCGGGTGCTGAGGCGGGCGATGGCGCCGGTGCTGTCTTTGATTTCTTCTCGCAGGCGGTTGCCCATGCCGTCGAGCACATAGCTGATGCTGTTGCCCCGGTTGTCTGCCGCGCCCACCAGGCGCTGGGCGGCATCATAGGTGTAAGTGGCCGCATACCCGCTAGGCTGCGCCACGCTGGCAACCTGGCCACTGGGGGTATAGGTAAAGCTCGTCGTCTCGGTGGTGATGCCGCTGCCGCTTTGGGCGATGCCGAGCACCCGGCCACGGGCGTCGTAGGTGTACGAAGTCAACAGGCCGTTCGGGTCGGCTTGCGCCAGCATGCGCCCGGCTGCGTCGTAGCTGAAGGCAGTGGTCTGGTTCAGCGCGTTTTTAAAGCTGGCGGCGTTGCCCGCCGCATCGTAAGTGAAGGTGCTGACGCTGCCGCGCGGGTCGGTGGTGGTGGCTGCCAGGCCCTGGGCGTTGTAGGTCCAGGCCCACGTTCGCACAGCGCCCGTGGCGGCGTCTGTGACGGCTTCAGACAGCTTGTTGCCCAGCGCGTCATACGTATAAGCCGTGCTGCGCCCCGGCTCGGTCACGAGCACCGGCAGGCGCAAGGTGGTATGCCACTGGGTGCTGGTGGTCTGTGCCTCGGGCCGGTTGGCGGCTTGGGTGGTGGCCAGGGGCAGGCGCCGGGCGGTGTCCCAGGTGAAGAGGGTTTGGATGCCGAGGAAGTCGGTTTCCAGGTCAATCAGGCCTGCGCTGTTTTGCACGCGGCTGGCGGCATCGCGGTTGCCGACGCCGCTGGGTTTGTCCGCGCTGGTGACGGCCAGTTTGTTCAGGGCGGTGCCGTAGCTGTAGGTGCGCACGGTGCCCAGGGGGTCGGTGACTTGCACTGGGTCTGCCGGCGTTGCACCAAAGGCGACGCTGTATTGCCCAGCCCCGCCCGCAAACCCGCTGCTGAAGGCACGGCCTTGCGTGTCATAGGTGATGGTCGCCAGGCGGATGCCGCGCTCGTCCACGATGCCCGTGACAGATTTGGGCCAGGTGGCGTTTTCGTAGGCATAGGATTTTGAAACACCGCCGGGGTAGCCCACAATCGACAGGCGTAGCGAGTTATCAAAAACATAACTCATGGTTTGCCCATCGGGCGGCGTCACCGCAGCAAGCTGGCCGGCGAGGTTGTAGCTTAGGTTGATTGACCGGCCAAACTGGTTGGTGACGCGCACGAGCAGGCCAGCGCGTGGGGCAATGGTGTTTGACGTCGTGGTGTCGCTGTAGGTGTAGCTGGTGACCCAGCCATTGCGCAGCGTGACGGTGCTCAAACGGCCAGCGGCGTCAAACAACCACTTGGAGTCATCATCTGCACGGGCGAAACGATAGCCGCCCCCTGCGGCCAGGGTCAGCGTGCTGGCGCCAAAGGCGGGTTTCCAGACGGCTGTGGCGGTGTCCCAAGCAAAACCCGTGACGCTGCCATCACCCTGCAAAACCGCAGCAGTGGCAGCAGGAGCACCTTCAAATTTAAGCGACACCGCCTGGTTGTGTGACCAGGCCTGGCCCAGCCCTGGGTCACTGGCCAGTGTGCGGGCGGTGCCCCCCGCCCAACTGCTTCGAAATTGGCGAATAAAGCTCAGTGCGTGCGGGCCATCGCCGATGTAGTCAGCCTGTGCCAGCACTTCTTCACCTGTGGCAGGGATGACGGGTTTACAGGTCTGGCCTCCGTCGGGCTGACCGCCCGATGAGCCGCCAGAGCCCGACGAACTGGAGTCAAAGCCTAGTGGGCCAAGAGGAGGAGGAGGGGGCGGTGACGAGGGTGGAGCACATTGTCCAGCGGTTTCAATATTGCCGGTATTACATTGGCAGGAGGAGCCTACAAGCGTACTGTTGACGGGGCATTCATTGCTGACTCGGATGGGATATTGTCGAAGACTGCCGGGCACCGGCCCAGGTGGAACTGCTGACCACGACCAACTATAGTAAAAAACCGAACATATCAGCCCATCAAGCGCCATCGTTACCGGCCCATAACCTCCAAGATAGGACTGGCCTTGTGCCCTTGTCCTTTCACAGGCATCAGTAGCCGTTGGATATGGATTTTCAGGGCGTGGAAACTCGACGCCGGGCGAAACAAAAGACTGCGCCCAATACCCCGACGCATTGGGCGGAAACGCCGCCTGCGCCGCTGTTGGCAGCCACAGTGCCAGAGCAGTTAGTGTTGGACAAACCAGGCTTAAAAGCCAAAAGCGTGATGAATACTGCGCACCAACACCTGACATTTAACTCCCCTCAAGTTTTTCTGTTGTCGACTTCAAAATTGCTTTGAGTCGCTTTTTTTATATGCTACTCCACGACCGCCTATTTGGCAATTCAGCTTTTTTTCACGTCCGCACCTAAGGGTCAAATTGATGATTTTCTGAAATTGTCACAACACACAAACATTAATCCGATTTGAACCCACTTGAAGAGTCCGACATGACGATCCATACATTTTCAAGCCGAGACTTCACGCGTGACGTGTCGGCAGCCAAGCGCGCGGCGGTCAGCGGCCCGGTCTTCATTACCGACCGTGGACGTCCTGCATTTGCGTTGCTCAAAATCGACGACTACTACCGTATCGCCGGGCAAAACGAGCCCTCGCTCCCGGACGTGATGGAGGGCATTGCGGATGGCGAGGGCATCGATTTCGACGCGCCGCGCCTCACGCTGGATATTCAGGGTGCTGTGCTCGACTGAGGATGCCCCATGTTCGTGCTGGATACCAACGTCATCTCCGATCTGCGCCACGGCAAACCGCATCAATCTGCCGAGGTGCGTGCGGCGTTCGCGGGCCGAATCCTGCCCTTCAGAATCCTGCCCTTCACCGAGAACACCGCTCCCCTGTGCGCTGCATTGCACGTGCCAGACCCGCGCTGGTCAACCCGTGGTCTCTCACCCCGCCACCCGCAAACTCAAACAAAACTCCGCGCCGCGCGGGACGCGGTTGAAGGCGGTGAGGGTGCCGCCCATGCTGCTGGCCAGGGTTTCGCACTGGCTCAGGCCCAGGCCGAGCTGGCCGGGGCGGGTGGTGAAGAAGGGTTCGAAAATTTGGGTGGCGACGTTGTTGGCGATGCCGGGGCCCTTGTCTTGCACGGTGAGCATGCCCATGGGGCTGGCGCCGGGCAGGGGGCTGCTGATCAGCAGGCTGAGCTGGCGGTCTTGCACCCGCATGCCTTCCATGGCTTGCAGCGCGTTGGTGATGAGCTGAAACAGGATCTGTTGCAGCGCTTCTTTCTCCGCCAGCACAGAGAAATCCGGCCCGGTGAGCTCCAGCTTGGGCCGCACGTGGTGGCGCGTGAGCTCGGGCTGCAGCAGGTCGAGCGCGGCGCGTGCGGCGGCCAGCAGGCTGATGCGTTCGAGTTGGTGGGAGAGGTCGGGTTGCTCGACCACGTGGCGCAGGCGGCTGACGACAACATTGGCGGTTTTGAGCTGGTCCATCGCGGCATCGACCGAGGCCAGCGCCAAGAGCGGCTCCTGGCTGTCGTCGCTCAACTGCGCGCGGGCGTGTGACGCGGCCGCCAGCGCGGCATTGACCGGTGTGCCAAGCTCTTTGGCCATGCCGGCGGCGAGTTCTTGCATGGTGTTGAGCCGCCCGACTTCACCCATGTGCACCAGTTCGCGGGCGCGTGCCATGTCATGCCGCTGGCGCAGGAGCGCGCGCGCGGCCAGCAGCAAAAGCGCCACCGCCAGGGAGATGTTCAACATCACACTCCACGGCAGCTCGCGCCAGGCCAGATGCCGCTGCGCCGTGAGCGTGAAGGGCTGGCTGGCAGAGTCGAGCGTGCGCCGGTAGTCCAGCAGCCAGCCGCGCGCGCCGGGCTCGGGCAGGTCGCCGTCTTGCAGGGTCAACATTTGGCGTTCGTGTTCGAGGCGCACCTGCACGGGGCTGGCATCACGGGCCATCGGCCACTCGCTCCAGGGGATTTGCCCGCGCAGGTCCAGCTGTAGCGCCAAGACCGTGGGCTCGGCGGACAAGACCAAAAAATAACGCGCGCGCGGCGGGCTGCCCGTAGCTGCGGCGCCGGCGAGGTTGGCATTGGCCATCACCGCGCGCGGCGTTTTGGCGGCAGCTACGCCAGCGGGACGGGCGGATTCGGCCTCGGCGGCTTTCAAGGCGTCATCAGCCCAGGCGGTGCCGCTGTCGCGTTTCAAGAGCGCAATGACCTGCGGCTGCGCCTGCAACAGGCGCTGCTCGGTGCGGCTGCGCGACTCGGCTGGCGTGCCCGAGAGGCTTGCCAGGCTGGCCAAAAGGGCGTCGTTGTGCAGTAGCTTTTGGCTCAAAAGGCCGTGGATACGGTGCAGGTCGGCGTCAAACAACTCGCGCTGATGGCTGATCTCGCGCTGCCCCAAAATCAGCGCTGCGAGCAAACTCACCAGCGCCCAGGCCGCCGCCCACGGCAAATGCCGACGGAAGCGGGGTGTGCGGCGGTTTTGCATGAATCAATTCTACGGGCGTGGGTGCTGTGGCTTTTGCGGCAACCGCGGCGCCTAACACCTCGTTTCAATAGGGATTCGAAAAACCCATCCCGGCGAGGATGGCCACTTCGAGCCCTTCCATTTCAACAGCCTCTTTGCGCGAGGTCTCGTGGTCATAACCCTGCGCATGCAGGGTGCCGTGGACGAGCAGGTGGGCGTAGTGGGCTTGCAGGGTTTTGTTCTGCTCTTGGGCCTCGCGCGCAACCACTGGGGCGCACAGGACGAGGTCGGCTTGAACGGGTTGATCAGCGTAGGTGAAAGTCAGGACATTGGTGGCGTCATCTTTGCGGCGGTATTCACGGTTCAGGGCGCGGCCTTCAGCGGCATCGACGATGCGCACGGTGATGTCCGCGTCTGCCTGCAAGGCGTGGCGGATCCATTTGCGCACGAGGTGGCGCGGCAGCACGGCGCGGTGGGCCGCAGCGTCAGGCAGGGCAGGCGGGCCGTACAGAACAAACTGAAGTGATAAATTTAATTTTTTAAGCACGGATGATCGGTAAAAAGACGTTTTAGCTCACGTATTTATTATAGTTTTAGATATTAATAAATAACTGAAATTGATTTAAATATAGTCAATAATAGTTTTTAAATAAAAATAAAACGACAATTTTTACGTCTTTCTGTTGCACTTTTATTTTGCGCTTCTTCGCTTCTTCAGCGGCAACTCAGGCCGCTCAGAGTCCGAGCTGCCGGGCTTGTCATACGCGTCAACGATGCGCCCGACCAGGGGGTGGCGCACTACATCGGCGCTGGTGAGGCGGCAAAACGAGATGCCGTTGACACGTTTCAGCACGCGCTCGGCGTCGATCAAGCCGCTTTGCTGCGTCTTGGGCAGGTCGATTTGGCTCACGTCGCCGGTGATCACCGCCTTGGCGCCAAAACCGATGCGCGTCAAAAACATTTTCATCTGCTCGGGCGTGGTGTTTTGCGCTTCGTCGAGGATCACGAAGGCGTTGTTCAGCGTGCGCCCGCGCATGAAGGCCAGCGGGGCGATCTCGATGGTCTGGCGCTCGAAGGCTTTTTGCACCTGGTCGAAACCCAGCAGGTCATACAGCGCGTCGTACAGCGGGCGTAAATACGGGTCGATTTTTTGCGCCAAATCGCCCGGCAGATAACCCAGGCGCTCGCCGGCCTCCACGGCAGGGCGCGTCAACACGATGCGCTGCACGGCGCTGCGTTGCAGGGCGTCCACCGCCATCGCCACCGCCAGGTAAGTTTTGCCCGTGCCTGCGGGGCCGATGCCAAAAGTGATGTCGTGGGTGCCGATGTTGTCCAGGTAGGTGGCCTGGTTCAGCGTGCGGGGCTTGAGCTCGGGGCGGCGGGTTTTGAGCGTGGGGGCACTGCTTCCATCCAGCTCGGCGTCGCCGGCCAGCATGATCTGCACTGTGGCCGCCTCAATCGGCCGCGCGGCGATCTCATACAGCGCCTGCAACATCTCCAATGCGCGTTTGGCCGGCAGCTTGGCGCCATCGACCTTGAACTGCTCGTGGCGATGCGCGATTTTCACGCCCAGCGCGGTCTCGATGGTGCGCAGGTGCTCGTCTGTGGGGCCGCACAGGTGGGCCAGGCGGGTGTTGTTGGGCGGAGAAAACAGGTGACGGAGAATCATAGGCATGAATTTAACGCAAGCGCCCATTGTCGGGGCGGATGTCAGGGCTGATGTCGTGCCTGAAATTGGGCCAGAAACCGGGTCTGGCACCGTGCCCGAAGTTGCCGCTGCGTCCGCCCTGGCGGGCGTGGTGGCGCGCTGGCGCGGCTGGGTGGCCATTGGGCTGATCACACTCTTCGCGCTCCTGGGCCTGTCGCGCTCCATGCTGGAGCCCTCGACCGGCTGGCGCTTCAAGGTCGATGCCAACGGTGAGGTGGTGGCGGAGCCAAGTTCCGGGGACGGCGCACGCCTGTCAGGCGTACGCGCCTTGCACGCGGGCGGCAAAACCGTGCTCTTGACGCCGATGCTGCTGGTGGAGGCCTCGGGCCTCTTGCATTTGTACGCCGAGCAGGACGAGTTCCACGCGGCGCACCAAGACATTTGGGCGATGTTGCAGGCGCCCAGCGTGGACATCGAACTGCTGGACGGCGTCGCCAAACGCACGGTGGCGGCGGACGTCAGAAGCAAAACCATTGGTGAGCTGGGTTTCTATTTCTGGCTGCCGTGGTTGCTGGCGCTGCTGTCGATGTCGGTGGGCCTGGCGGTGTGGGTGTACCGGCCTGGCGACCGGGCGGCCAATCTGTACGCCGTGGCCAGCGTGATTTACGCCTACACGATGCTCCTGACCGGCTGGACCAGCTCGCGCCTCTTGACGCAGCCGGCCTGGGGCTGGGCCGAGCTGCACCAGTTCGCCCACGCGGCGGGGTATGTGATGGTCAGCGCCTTGTGTTTGCTGCTGGCGCGGCATCCAACGCCCCTACGCTTGCCGTATTTTTCGTGGGTGTTGCTTGCTTGGGGGGTGGTGTGGATGGCGGTGGATCTCGGCCGGCTGTCGCCCAAAATCGCCATTGGCTACCGCCTGCCGACGGTGCTGCTGTCCTTGCTGTTGGTGGTGTTGTTGCTCTGGCAGTGGCGTGTGGCGCGGCGCGACCCGGTGAAGCTGGCGCAGCTCAAGTGGCTGGGGTTGATCTATATCGGCAGTTTTTCGCTGGTGTTCATCGGGTTTGGGTCGGGCGTCTTTGGTTACAACTTCAAGCTGCCGATGGTGGTCGGGTTTGGCTGGCAGGCGCTGTTGTTTTTGGGTTTTGTTCCGCTGGTGACGCAAATCGGTCTGTTCCAGCTAGAGCGCTGGTGGGCCACGGCCTGGTTGTGGTTTTTGGGCGGGCTGATCGTGGTGTTGCTGGACGTGCTGCTGCTGGCCGCGTTGCCGGTGTCGCAAAGCAATGCCTTGCTGCTCTCACTGGCGGTGGGCGGGTGGCTGTATTTCCCGCTGCGCCAGGCGATCTGGCAGCGACTGGGGCGGGGCAATCTGCCGCAAACGCAGGACATCCTGCCTGACATTGTGGCCTTGATCGCCGCCCAGCCCTCGCCCGGCCGCTCGCTCAACCCGCAATGGCTGGGCCTGTGGGAGCGGGTGTTTCAGCCGCTGAAAATCCGCCAAGCGCCTTCGGGCCCGCTGGACACAGCGGTGCAGGTGCGCATGCAGGGGCAAGAAATGTGGCTCTCGGGCGCGGGGCATTTCAGCGCCTTGGTGGTGACCCTGCCAGAGCGTGGGCGGCGCTTGTTTCGACCGCATGACCAAACCCGGGCTGAGGAGATTCTGCGCTTGATCGAGGCCGGCATGGCCTCGCACCGGGCATTTGAGCAGGGCGCACGCCAGGAGCGCCTGCGCATCGCCTCGGATTTGCACGACGACCTGGGTGCAACCCTGCTCTCCATCGCCCAAACCAGCGGTGATGGCAACGCCGCCGCATTGGCGCGGCACGCCATGGACGACTTGCGCCTCTCGGTACGTGGCCTCACCGGCAGCAGCAGCCTGCTGGAAGAAGCCATGGCCGACTGGCGTGCCGAGTCGGTGTCGCGTCTGGCGGCGGCGGGCATCGAGCCGCATTGGCTGGGGCACAGCGTGGCCTCAGAGGCAGTGTTGTCAGCGCCCTTGGCGGCGCAGATCACACGCATCCTGCGCGAAGCCGTCTCCAACGTCATCAAACACAGCCGCGCCTCCCGCTGCGACCTGGCAGTGCGCGAACACGCGGGGCTGCTGCAGCTTGAAATTGCCGACAACGGTGTGGGGCTGGTCCCGGGGCAGGCCTCCCGCGGCGACGGCATGGGCTTGCCGGGCATGGAGCGGCGTGCGCGCAAACTCGGCGGCAGTTTTGCCATCGAACCCGCCGCGCTGGGCGGGCTGCGTGTGGGGGTCCAAATTCCGCTGCAGGCTGCGTCAGCGGCCCCTGCCCATCACGACCATCCGCTACCATAGACCCCTCATGAAACGCGCCCTGATTGTTGAAGACCTGCCCACCATCCGCGAGTGGCTTGCCGACGTGGCGCAAACCGCATTTCCGCTTTTGGAGGTGGTCAGCCTCGGGCGGCGCAGCGATGCGCTGGAATGCCTGAAGTCGCAGACTTTTGATCTGGCCCTGGTGGATCTGGGCTTGCCCGACGGCAATGGGGTGGATGTGGTCAGCGCCCTGCACCGCACCCAACCGCAAGCGGTGCCGGTGGTGGTGACCATTTACGACGATGACGACCACCTTTTCCCGGCGCTGCAAGCCGGTGCCTTTGGTTACCTGCTCAAGGAGCAGCCCAAGGACGTGTTGGTGTCGCAACTCGTGCGCATCACCCAGGGCGAGCCGCCACTGTCGCCCCCCATTGCCCGGCGCGTGTTGGCCTACTTTGCCGGGGCCAACGAGCGGCGCACCCGCCTGATCCGCCAGGTGGAAGACGAAGTGGCGCTGACGGAGCGCGAAACCGAAATGCTGCAACGCGTCGCCAAGGGTTACACCCTGCCCGAGATCGCCGCCCAATTTGGCCTCTCGCGCCACACCGTGGCGGATTACATCAAGCAGGTGTACCGCAAGCTCGATGTCTCCTCGCGCGCGGAAGCCACCCTGGAGGCGGCCCGGCGCGGCCTGGTGCTGCCATGATCGGGCGCTTGAGCGGCGTGCTGGTGGAGAAAAACCCGCCGCAGGTCACGCTGGACTGCAACGGCGTGGGTTACGAAGTCAGCGTGCCGATGAGCACGTTTTACAACCTGCCGGGTTTGAACGACAAAGTCACGCTGTTGACGCATCTTGTGGTGCGGGAAGATGCGCAATTGCTCTACGGCTTTGCCACCTCGGCAGAACGCGAAGGTTTTCGCCAGCTCATCAAAATCTCGGGGGTGGGTCCGCGCACGGCGCTGTCGGTGCTCTCGGGCATGAGTGTGGGCGAACTGGCGCAGGAGGTGACGCTGCAAGAAGCCGGGCGTCTCGTCAAAGTGCCCGGCATCGGCAAAAAAACCGCCGAGCGCCTGCTCTTGGAGCTTAAAGGCAAACTTGGCGCCGACATCGGCCTGCCAGCCACACTGAACAGCGACGCCCAGGGCGACATCCTGCAAGCCTTGCTGGCATTGGGTTACAGCGACAAAGAGGCCGCGATTTCGCTTAAAGCCTTGCCCAAGGACGTGGGCGTGAGCGACGGCATCCGACTGGCACTCAAGGCCTTGGCGAAGTAGCTTGAACAACCAGCCTGGGCATGACGATTCAAACTGACAACTTCAGCGGCAAAATCGGCGACGACTTCGCCGCCTTGCCCAAACGCATGGTCTCCGGCGCGCCAACGTCACCTGCGGAGGAAGCGGTGGAGCGGGCCTTGCGCCCCAAGCTGCTGGACGAATACATCGGGCAGATGAAGATCCGCGAGCAGTTGGAGATTTTCATTGGTGCGGCCAAAAAACGCGGCGAGGCACTCGACCATGTGTTGCTGTTTGGCCCGCCGGGTTTGGGCAAAACCACGCTCTCGCACATCGTGGCGCACGAGCTCGGCGTGAACCTGCGCCAGACCAGCGGGCCGGTGTTGGAGAAGCCCAAAGACCTGGCGGCGCTCTTGACCAACCTCGAGAAAAACGATGTGCTCTTCATCGATGAAATCCACCGCTTGAGCCCCGTGGTGGAAGAGATTTTGTACCCTGCGCTGGAAGACTACAAGATCGACATCATGATCGGCGAAGGCCCGGCGGCGCGCTCCATCAAGCTGGATTTGCAACCCTTCACACTCGTGGGTGCGACCACGCGTGCGGGCATGTTGACCAACCCCTTGCGCGACCGTTTTGGCATTGTGGCGCGGCTGGAGTTTTATTCGGCTGAGGAGTTGGCGCGCATCGTCAAACGCAGCGCGGCGCTGTTGAAGGTGGAGACGGATGAGGCGGGCGGGTTCGAGATTGCACGGCGTTCGCGCGGCACGCCGCGCATTGCCAACCGGCTGCTGCGCCGGGTGCGCGATTACGCCGATGTCAAAGGCACCGGCCAGATCACCCTGGATATCGCCAACCGTGCGCTGGCCATGCTGGACGTGGACCCGCAGGGTTTTGATGTGATGGACCGCAAGTTGCTCGAAGCGGTGATCCACCGTTTTGACGGCGGGCCGGTGGGGTTGGACAACATCGCCGCGAGCATTGGCGAGGAGCGCGAGACGATTGAAGACGTGATCGAGCCCTATCTCATCCAGCAGGGTTATTTGCAACGCACACCGCGCGGCCGCATCGCCACGCTGGCGGCGTACCGGCATCTGGGCGTGGCGGCCCCGGCGAATCTGCTGGGCGCGGCCATGGGGTTGGCCTTGGGCGGCTCGCCAGCCGATCTCTTTTAGATGGTGCTCATGCATTGGCGAACCCATGACATCAAAACGGTGGCTGCCTGGGTGCTTGGGTTTGCCGTGCTGGCGGGCAGCGCCCTATCGGTGATCCGCTTTGAAGAGCGCCGCCAGCTCGAAGAAAGTGCCGAACAACTCGCCTTGCAATGGGCGCAGTTTGCGGAACAAACCCTGCCCGAGATGGAGGACATCAAGCCTGGCACGATTTTGACGCCCAAGGCGCGCCAGCAGTTGCTTCAGTTGGCAGCCTTCAACCACGTCTTCCTCTTTAAGTTGTTTGACCGTGCAGGTAACCAAATTTTGGACTCCTACGACGTTTTCCAGCCTGAAGGCACGCCTTTGCCGGTGTACAAGGAAGGCATTGGCGACCACCACGCTGAAGGCAGAAAATTGCCGATCCGCGATGCGGTGTTGTCGGGCAGGAGTTACGTGGAACTGCAGCGCAACTCACGGCCCGACCGGCCCGATGTGTACAGCGAAGCCTATGTGCCGGTGGTGCGGGCCGGCACCGTGCAAGGCGTGGTGGAGGTGTACGTGAACCAGTCGGCCCTGGCGGCATCGACCCGCGCCGGGTTCGCGCGGGTGACGGCGCTGGTCGGCGGTTTTCTGATGGTGTTCATGGCGATTGCGGCCTACCACTCCTGGCGGCGGCTCCACAACGCCCGCACGGCCAAGGCCCGGTTCCAGGAGTTGGCGCATTCCGACCCCTTGACCGGCTCGCTCAACCGGGTCAGTTTCAATGAAGTCCTCCAGGATGCTGCCGCCCGCCATGCCAAAGGCGGCCCGGCATTTGCGCTGATTTGCATCGACTTGGACAATTTCAAGGCCATCAACGACACCTTGGGCCATGCGGCGGGCGACCAGGCCCTGCGCGACGCCACTCAGCGCATCCAGGACGAGGTGCGCGAAGGCGACTATGTCGCGCGCCTGGGCGGTGATGAGTTTGCGGTGTTGATGATGAACGTGGACAAACGGGCGCTGGTCGCCACCCTCGCGCACCGCGTGGTGCAGCGCCTGGCCAAACCGATGGCGCTGGGCAGCATGCATTTCAATTTTGGCGGCAGCGCCGGCATTGCGCTGTTTGGGCTGGACGCCAAAACCCCTGAAGACCTGCTGGCCCGCGCGGATCTGGCCATGTACCGGGCCAAAGAGACCACGCGCAGCTATTTCACCTTTTACGACCCTGAAATGGACGTGAAGCTGCAGTCGCGCCGCGACCTCACGCGAGACCTGGCCCTGGCCATTGAAGGCGGCCAGTTGGAGGTGCATTACCAGGCGCTGTTTGAATCTGACGCCGATACCCTGGTCGGGTATGAAGCCTTGCTGCGCTGGCACCACCCGACGCGGGGGATGATCTCGCCGGTGGAGTTCATCAGCCTGGCCGAAGAAAACGGCCTGATTGGCGTGATCGGGCAGTGGGTGCTGGCACGGGCCTGCCAGGATGCGCTGGGCTGGCCCAGCTCGCTGACGGTGCAGGTCAACCTGTCACCCGCCCAGTTTGCGGACACCAAGCTGGTGCCGCATATCCTGGGCATTTTGGCCAAAACCGGCCTGCCCGCCAAACGCCTGGGCCTGGAGGTCACCGAGTCCTTGTTGATCAACAATTCCGAGCAAGTCAGCAAAGTGCTCAACGAGCTGGCGCAGGCAGGCATCAGCCTGGCCATGGACGATTTCGGCACCGGTTATTCCAGCCTGGCCTACCTGTGGAGATTCCCGTTTGCCAAAGTCAAGATCGACCGCGCCTTCACCAGCCACCTGGCCACCAACCCGAAGGTCAATGTGATCGTGCGTTCGATCATTTCCATGGCGCATGCGCTGGACATCCGGGTCAACGCAGAAGGCGTCGAGACCGACGCACAAATCAACCTGCTGCGCACCTGCGGCTGTGACGAGTTGCAGGGGTTTGCACTGGGCGTGCCGCTGCCCAACAGCGCGCTCACCCACCGCGGGCACGTGCCCGCTCGCGAAGGCGAAGCGGCAGAAAACCAGCCGCGTGAATCCTTGTTTTTGGGTTTGGACGTCAGCCTGCCTCACTCGCGGCCCAGCCCGCTGTAAGGATTCGGGCTTTCCGCCGACTGATGGGCTGCGGTCTATTTCGCCCGCAGCCTTTTTGACGGCCACCCGGAGGCGCGCACCATGACACGTTCCATTCCAAATCATTTTGCCCGTGGCCCGGTTGCCAACGTCTTGGCCGCGTTGGCCGTGCTGCTGTTGGCAATGGCGGGCGGCTCGGCCCAGGCCCAGCCCCTGGCTGCCAAGGGGCAAACGGCCACGATTCAGGCCAGTGGCTTGGACGACAAGCCCTTTGACATGGCGCGTCTCAAAAACAAAGTGGTGATGGTGTTTTACTAGTCCAGCAGTTGCAGCGTTTGCCTCTCCCATATGCCGGAGTTGCGGGCGAATCTGGCGGGTTGGCGCAATAAGCCGTTTGAGCTGGTAACCGTGAATGTCGATGCCACCATGGCCGATTGGCGTGCCTACGAGCAGATCAACGCCAAGCTCGAAGCCGTGCGCCCGATCACCCTGTGGGCGGGCAAAACCGTCACGGCTCGCCTGCCACTGACCCTGGTGCTCAACACCAAAGGGCAGGTGATCGCTCGCCATGAGGGCCGGATTGCGCCTGAAGCCTGGGACGATGTCGCCGAAGCGTTACCATGAATATCTATTTCATATTATTAAAATAAGATAAATATAAAAATTACGCCACGTATTTATTGAATAATTTGCTATAAAATATAGCATAAAATAGACTAAATTATATACGTATTTTATGTGTATTATTTTAAATAAACGAATAAAATTTCAGCAATTAATAAGGGAGTTAATTAGCGTTTTTTTTCAAAAACCTATCTGATACGAATTCAGCCAATTCAGGCCAGGCCAGTTCAATTCGGACAATCTTGGCGGGCACGATTAGGTCGACGATTCATCCAGCGCGGCGTTGTCCTCCAGATGGTGTGTATCCGCCCAGCCCACAATCGACAGGCCCTCGGGAGTCCACAACAAACGGTTGATCGTGGCGTTGCCCAAATCCCAAGTGCGTGGCGCCTGGATTTCCTGCCGGGTGGCCGCGCGGTACAACACGTCCATCACACCGCCATGGGCCACCATCACGATCTGCTCGCCTGCGTGCGGGGCTGCAAGGCGTCTCACTTCTTGGACAATACGCTCCCGAAATTGCAGCAAAGATTCGCCCCCGACAGGCGCAAAAGCAGGCTCCCGTTTGCGCCACAACACGGATTGTTCGGGCCACAACTGGGCAATCTGCTCGAAGGTCTTGCCTTCAAACTCGCCGAATCCGCGCTCACGCAGGCCCTCGACCGTCTGCACGTTTTGACCCAGCGCGTTGCTGACTGAAAGCGCCGTATCCCAGGCCCGCAGCAGGTCGCTGGCGTAGACTGCCGCCACGCTTTCACCGGCGAGCGCCAGCGCCAAACGCTGCGCCTGCCAGCGACCGCGCTCGTTCAGGCCGACGTCCAGTTGGCCCTGGATGCGGGTGTCGACGTTCCAGGCGGTTTCGCCGTGGCGGATGGCGATGATGCGGGTCGGCTCGATCAAGCGGATACCACTTGCAAATTGGGCAATCCGGGGATGGCAAATCGTTCTGGAAAGCGCTCGGGGTCAAACGCCAGGTCGCCGTCTTTTTGGGCATGGCCGGTGGCCCTGAGGCCTTTGAAGTCGTAACGTTTGCCGTCCATCAAGTGTGAGGGCACAAGGTTTTGCAGCGCGCTGAACATGCTTTCAATGCGCCCTGGGTGTTTCTTCTCCCATTCACGCAGCATCGCGCCGACCTGTTTGCGTTGCAGGTTTTCCTGGCTGCCGCACAGTGTGCAGGGGATGATGGGGAAATCGCGGTGGGCGGCCCAGCGCATGAGGTCTTTCTCCGCCACGTTGGCCATCGGCCTGATGACGATGTGCCGGCCGTCGTCGCTGACCAGTTTGGGCGGCATGCCTTTGAGTTTTCCGCCAAAAAACATGTTGAGAAAAAAGGTCTGCAACATGTCGTCGCGGTGGTGGCCCAAGGCAATTTTGGTAGCACCCAACTCATCCGCCACGCGGTACAAAATGCCACGGCGCAGGCGGCTGCACAGGCTGCACATGGTTTTGCCTTGCGGGATCACCCGTTTGACGATGCTGTAGGTGTCCTGGTTTTCAATGTGGAAGGGCACGCCGATGCTGTGCAGGTAGTGGGGCAATATGTCCTCTGGAAAACCGGGTTGTTTTTGATCGAGGTTGACCGCGATCAGATCAAAATTGATCGGCGCTCGGGCCTTGAGTTTCAACAGGATATCGAGCATGGCATAGCTGTCTTTGCCGCCGCTGACACACACCATCACCTTGTCGCCTTCCTCGATCATGTTGAAGTCCATGATGGCCTGGCCGACCTGGCGGCACAGGCGTTTTTCGAGTTTTTGGGTTTCCAAGACGGTGTCTACCATTGTCCAGTCTCCACGCGGATCGCCACTTCGCAGTCATCAAATATAGCCAGTTTGGCGATTTTCACCCGCACGCCGCGTACGCCGGGCAGCTGCATCAGGCGGTTGGCGAGTTTGCCGATCAGGCTTTCCAGCAAGTTGACATGCTGTGCGGTGCATTCTTCAATGATGATGCGGCGCACTTTGCGGTAGTCCAGCACGTGGTGGATGTCGTCGTCGCGCGGCAAAAGCGGCTGCGGCCCGAGGTGCAATTCAGCATCGACCTGGATCGGCTGGGGCGTGGTCAGCTCAGAGGCCAGGATGCCCAGGTTGGCGTTGAAACGCAGGCCGGTCAAGGTCAGGGTTTGGTGGCCGGTAGCCAGTGGCGGGTTCAAAGACACGGTGCGGGCCTCACATCAGGGAAAAATCGCGCTCGAATTTCATCAGGTGCTGCCCGCCATCGACCAGAAGTGTGGTGCCGGTGATGGAGGCATTCTCCAGTGCAAATTTCACGGTGGCGGCCACATCAGCGGCGGTGGAAGAGCGGCCCAGCGGGCTTTGCGTGTGCAGTTTGGCAAACTTTTCTTCACTGAGCAGGTGGCTGGTCAAGGTCAAGCCGGGTGCGACACCGACCACGCGCACCTGGGGTGCCAAGGCCAAAGCCAGCATGGTGTTGGCGGCTTCGAGCGCGGCTTTGGAGAGGGTGTAGCTGAAGAAGTCAGGGTTTTGGTTCCAGAGCTTTTGATCCAGCAAGTTGACCACCACCCCTGAGGCCTGGTGCCCGCTAACTTGGGTGTTCAGGTGTGCATGCAAGGCTTGCGCCAGCAAGATCGCAGCGCCAGTGTTGGCATGCAGGTGTTTGTCCAGCGCGGCGTAGCTGAAGCTGGCGGCGCTGTCGTGTTCGAAGGTCGAGGCGCTGTTGACCACCGCATCGACGCCGCCAAAGTGGGCTACCACGCGGGGCAGCAGAGCGCGCACATCGGATTCGTCGAGCAAATCCGCCTGAAATGCTGCGCTTGCATTGGAATTTTGGCCGTTGGGCTTGGCCAATAGTGCACATTCAGCTACTGTTTTAATAGCATCTTCAGTGGACTGGCGGTAGTGCACAGCCACCTGCCAGCCGTCTTTGGCGAGCGCCAAGGCGATCTCGCGCCCCAGCCGACGGGCAGCGCCGGTCACCAAAACGGTTTTGGGTCGGGGGTGGGGGGTCATGAGGGTGTAGACGGTGCAGGCTGGGCGTACTTGGCATGACGGACAATCTGCGCCAAATGCCAAGTGCTGCGATTTTAGCCAAGCCCCCCCACGGCCTACTGACCGGCCGGATCCAGGACGTGATTCGGGCTGCTGGCGGCTGGATTGGCTTTGATGCCTTCATGGCCCTGGCCCTGTATGCGCCCGGCCTGGGTTATTACGCCAATGACAGCGTCAAATTTGGCACCATGCCCGCTGGCGCGAATGGCGAAGGCAGTGATTTTGTGACGGCGCCCGAGATGACGCCGCTGTTTGGACGCAGCCTGGCGGCCCAGGTGGCGCAGGCACTGGCCGAGACCGGAACCGACCAAATTTGGGAATTCGGCGCGGGCACCGGTGCACTGGCGCGCGATGTGCTCGAAGCGCTGGACCGGCAAAACGTCCGGTGGCAGCGTTATACGATCGTGGAGCTTTCTGGCGTGCTTCGCGCGCGCCAGCAAGAGAAGCTGTCAGCGTTTGGCGACCGGATTTGCTGGGTTGACCACCTGCCCGCCGCCATGCGCGGTGTGGTGGTGGGCAACGAAGTGCTGGACGCGATGCCGGTCAAACTGCTGGCGCGCCACAGTGGCAGCGCGCCGGGCGCCTGGTTTGAACGCGGCGTTGCGCTGAACCAGGTTTCAAACGAAGAAGAGCCGCGCAGGGCCACGTTTTACTGGGAAGAGCGGCCCACGGCGCTGCGACCGCCCTGCGAAATCGAAGGCCTGCACGCTTACGTGACTGAAATCCACCCGCAAGGCGAGGCCTTTATCCGCACCTTGGCGGATCATATGGAGTTTGGCGCAGCGTTTTTCATCGACTACGGCTTTCCCGAGCCTGAGTATTACCATGCGCAACGCCACATGGGCACGCTCATGTGCCACCGCGCGCATCGGGCAGATGGTTCGCCATTGGCTGACGTGGGGTTCAAAGACATCACGGCGCACGTCAATTTCACAGGCACCGCTGTGGCGGCGCAAGACGCGGGGTTCGAGGTGTTGGGGTACTGCACGCAGGCCCGTTTTTTGATGAATTGCGGACTTCTGAATCACCTTGAAGATGCCAGTTTTGCCGACAAGGCCATGGCGCAAAAACTGATCGCAGAACACGAGATGGGTGAGTTGTTCAAGGTGATTGGGCTGGTGAAGCCACACCCGGATGCTGGTGCAAGCAAAAACTGGCAGGCTTTGGGCTTCGCCCACGGTGACCGAACCCACACCTTATAGAAATCAAAGCCACCATGCTGCGCTGGGTCTTCGTGATTTTTCTGGCTTTGATACTGATCAATGCGTTTGGCCCTTTTTTGCGCCGCTTGGGTTTTGGAAAATTGCCAGGCGATTTACATTTCAAGCTGTTTGGCCGGGAGTGGTTTTTGCCGCTGTCGACCACGCTGCTGCTGAGTTTCGTGGCGAGCGCCCTGGCTCACTTGCTTTAAGATTCGATGCCGAGACACATGACAACAATCGATCACATCGAACGCAAAAATCTGCCTGCATTTGGCGAGATTGAGGGCGTCAAGGCCTGTGTGGACATCGGCGGCACCAAAGTTGCCGTCAGCATGGCGGACCGCTCGGGCATTCGGGGCCGCGTCAGCGAGGCGACCTGCAAAGTCGGGGACAACGGGGCGCTGTCGCGCCAGATCATCCGGCTGATGGGCCAGAGCTGCGAAAGCCTTGGCTTGGCCTTGGCCGACGTTGCGGCAGTGGGGGTGTCGTCTTGTGGCCCATTTGCCATGCGGGATGGCTTGGTGGAACTGGCCGCACCGAATATTTGCGGCGGACTCGCCGGGCCACAGCGTGGTTTGCCCAACGACTGGCGCACGGCTTTGTTGGAAGCGCCCCTGCGAGCCGTGTGCGCTACGGTACGTGTTGAAAACGATGGCATTGGCGCCCTTGAGGCTGAGCGGCGCTGGGGTGCCTTGCAGGCCCGCGGCCAAGCGCTCGCCAATTGCGCCTACGTGACCTGGAGCACTGGCATTGGCGTGGGCCTGTGCGTCGATGGCAAGGTGTTGCGCGGCAAAAACGGCAATGCCGGGCACGCCGGGCACATGTTCGTCACCAGCAACGATGAGGCCCTGTGTGGTTGCGGCAATATCGGCGATGTGGAAGCGCTGGTGGCGGGCAATGCCATTCCCAGGCGCTTTTCGTCGATTGGCTACGCCGACGCGGCTGCACTTTTGGAGGCTGCGAAATCCGCAGACGCGCGTGCCGAGGCTTTGGTTGGTGATTTGTGCCAGGTGATGGGGCGCATGTTTTACAACCTGGCGGTCACGCTGGACCTGGAGCGCATCAGCATTGGCGGCAGCGTCTACTGGCACCATCGTGACTATTTGTTGCCGCGCCTGCAAAAATACCTGCACGGCAAACTGCCTTCGCTCACGGACGGTTGTGAACTTGTCAGCGCTGGCCTGGGCGACCGAGTGGGTGATTTCGCGGCCTTGGCGCTGGTTACATAGTTCCTCACCGGGTGACGTGCCGGGCGGCTACAGTGCGGTGTATATTGGACACTGGCCCACCCCCATTCGCCGAGAGCTGGGTCGGATCGATAGACCTCAACTACTTGGAGACTTAACCCAATGATGTCAATACTTTGGACTTTGATCGTCGGTTTGGTGGTGGGCTTTATTGCACGGGCCGTCAAACCCGGCGACGACAAGCTCGGGCTGGTCATGACGGCTGTTTTGGGTGTTGCCGGGTCGTTTTTGGCCAGTTACGCAGGCGCCGCATTGGGGTGGTACAAGCAGGGCGACGCCGCCGGATTTATCGCTTCCGTGGTGGGTGCCATCATTTTGCTGCTCATCTACGGGATGGTGAAAGGCAAGACACCCGGCGGCGGCACATGACGACGGTCTGATCGGCGCGGCCTGCAAGCCCACGCGGGAAAGCCGGAGCCTATCAGACGTTGATGCCTGCCGCGAGCGACGCCACTACCGCCTTGACTCTGGCCGCTCGCACCCATTCGCCGTACGCCGGACCACTGGGCACATAGGCTGCGTCTGCGGGAAGGGCGGCCCCAGACGCAATGCTTCTGGCAGCATCGAAGGCTGACAGCAAGCGATGGTTTGCAGACGCGGGCGTGAGTGGCCTGGATTCATCCGAGTGTTGCAAAAACCCGCTGGCACGCAGCAAGTCAATAAAGCGAGCCGGTTTCCTGAACGCGTCGCAGCGCTCAAATAAATGCACGAGTTCTTCTGGTGTCGCATGAGCGGACTGCCCAATGGCCGCCCGCTCTTTTACCAACAATTTGGCTAGGGCGCCGCTTTCGCGTGGAATCCGTCGATAGAAGTTCCCGTCCGCCAAAAAATATTGCATCAAGCAGGCAAAACGCACGGGCAGGCTTGCGTTTTGTTCCGCCGCTTGATCGAGCGCGTGAAAGTTCGCCAAGCCCAAGTCGGGTGTCACTTGAGGCCTGCCTGACAAAGGCGGCATCACATCGGCCAATGCCCCGCATGATGACAAAACTGCCAACATGCGCGATGGCTTGGCCGCCATCAGGCCCGATTGCAGCTCCTGCCAAACACGTTCGGCGACCAGTGCGCGCGTCTCACCGGAATTCACCATGGAACGCATGAGCAGCATCGTCTCCTCTGCCACAGAAAAGTCGGCAAAACGCGCGGCAAAACGGGCGACGCGCAAGATGCGCACCGGGTCTTCGCGGAAAGCCGGAGTCACGTGCCGCAAAAGCTTGGCCTGCAAGTCCGCCTGGCCCCCAAAGGGATCAATTAAACGCTGTGGATCCAGTGTCAACCTTGTGGGGGACTTGTCTTGGCCGAGGAACTCGGCAGAGCTTGCCGCATAAGCCATCGCATTGATGCTGATGTCGCGCCGCGCCAGATCCTCCAGAAGCGTCACCTCTGGCGCGGCATGGATGGAGAAGCCGCGGTAACCCGGCCCGGTCTTGCGCTCGGTTCGTGCCAGCGCATATTCCTCGTGGGTGCTGGGGTGCAAAAAAACCGGAAAGTCACGGCCCACCGGCAGATACCCCAGTGCCACCATCTGGTCGGGCGTGGATCCCACCACGACCCAATCCCGGTCGTTCACCGGCAAACCCAACAAGGCATCGCGAACCGCACCGCCAACCAAATAGACATCCATGCTGAAGTGTAGAACTTGCCCATTGCCATTCGCCTCCGACCCGCGTGCAGTAGCGATGCTGACCGGCAAGTTTTCCAGTGTTTAGACGCGCTTGTTGGGGAGCTCCGCGACGCAGGCTTGAATGACCTGACGCAGCCAAAGATGGGCTGGATCATGCTCGCGGTGGTTCGGCCACGCCATGACTTCTATCAAGGGTGGCATTTCAAACGGTGTGTCGATCAGGCGAAGCGGGAAATTTTGGGCAAAGTGTTCAGCCTGACGGCGGTGCAAAGTCGCCACACGGTGGGTGCCGATGAGTACCTGAGGCAGTATGCTGAAGTTATCGACGATCGTTTCAATCCGGCGTTGTTTGCCTATGCGCGGCAAAAACCACTCTTCAAACGCCAGGCTGTGCTCGTCGCCAAAATGCACGGCGATGTGCCCCATTTCCATATATTGACCGAAGGTGAAGGACTCCTCAATGTGGCGATTGCCCGACCAAACCATGCAGACATGCGTGTCTTCAAACAATTTGGTTTTCGGCTCGGGGAAAGGCGCCATATAAGGCTCGGGCATCACCAACAAATCGATATCCCCTCGCTCGAACACTTCCAACACGTTTTTCATGGGGCTGCGGATATCCAGCACCACGTGGGGTGCCAGAGCCGCAAGCTTGCGCACCATTTGTGCCAGCAAAACGGTGGTGGCATAGTCGGAAGCACAAATCAAGAAGCTGCGCTGCGCAGTTTGGGGATCAAATCCCGGCTTTCGGGCAATGGCCGCCCGCGCTTGCAGCAGGGTGTCTCGAACCGGTTCAACCAGACTTTCCGCAAGCGCTGTGAGAACCAAGCGCCTGCCGACCGGCACCAGCAACTCGTCTCCAAAATACTCGCGCAATCGCGCCAGCGCACCACTTGCGGCGGATTGCCCAATGTGTACGCGTTTGCTGGCCTTGGTGACATTGCGCTCCTCAAGCAGGGCATCCAGGATCACCAAGAGATTCAGATCAAAACGTTCCAGTCTCATGTGGTTCTCGGGTTATCCCTTGGTATTGCTTTGATTGATGTGCTTCATTAAAACAAACTGTTTTTCGCAAGTGCATGTTCCAGGCAACATCTCAAAATTAATCGACTTTCGCCATGTTCGTTTTATTCGCAGAATAAATGGGCTTATAGATTCCCAATATTATCATTGGTTTGCTATATATTATATAGCAACTAACAGCGTCACGACAAGCTCCCTGCAACGTCAAAACACTGACTAGGGTTTGCCCTTGGTATCGGTCGGTTCAATACAAACCATCTGTACAAACTGTTTCTCTGATTCGAGCTGGTTTCGTATCCTCTGGGTTCTCAAAAACACATCCTGTCAGGAGACTTCCATGGGCCTCATCAATCGCCGCAGCGCGCTCAAACTCAGTCTTGCAACGGCGTCAATCGGCTCGCTGTGGCCCCTTGGCTCCTTGGCTCAATCCCTGCCCGAAACCGCCCGCGTCATCGTGGGCTACCCGCCAGGCGGCGGCATCGATCTGATTTCGCGCCGTTTGGCCGAACAATTGACCGGAAAATTGGCAAAGGCCGTGATTGTTGACAACCGGCCTGGGGCGGCTGGGCGCATCGCTGTTGATATCGCACGGCAAAGCCCACCTGACGGTTTGACCCTGCTCATGAATCCAGCGGGCGTCTTGACGATCAATCCCCACACCTACAAAAAGTCCAATTACGACCCGTTCAAAGACTTCACGGCCCTGAGCTTGGCCGCCCTGATCGACTTTGGCTTTGCCATCGGCCCGGGTGTGCCGCCCGAAGTCAAAACCCTGGCGGATTTTGCCAGGTGGGCTAAAGCCAATGACGGCAAGGTCACGTTTGGTTCGCCTGCGGCTGGGGCGCCGCCGCATTTTGTCGGCGACTCATTGAGTCGCACGCTCGGATTGAACATGACACATGTGCCGTACAGGGGCGGTGCACCTGCAATGAATGACTTGATGGGCGGACAAATCAGCGCGGTCGTGCTGACCCTGGGCGACTTGATCCAGCCGGCCAAAGCTGGCAAGCTAAGACTGCTTGCATCGACTGGCCCGGCTCGGTCAAAGTTCTCGCCCGAAATCTCCACCTTCGCCGAGCTGGGTGTGAATGGCCTGGATATGCGCGACTGGTTTGGTGTCTATATTGTCGGCGCGGCCTCGGCGGAAGCGACGGCCAGGTTGGTATCGCTCATTCGGGGCGCACTGGCCAGTTCGCAGTATGTTCAGGGGCTGGCGGCAATCGGCATTGAAGCCGCTTCCTCCACCCCCCAGGAGATGGATCACCTGTTTCGCCTCGACTACGAACGTTGGGGGGCGATTGTCAAAGCCTCCGGGTTTGTAGCCGACGTTTGATCCAGCCACCCTGGGCGGGAAAGCCATTCTCACTTTGGCCCACCGCGCGAAGATGGCAGCGCAGTTTTCAGGACATTTCAATGATCAGCTTGTATGGTTCCATGGCGTCACGCGCGCACCGCGTCGTTTGGATGCTCAAAGAATGCGGACTGGCCTTCGACCACATCCAAACCAATTTTTTTGACGGCAGCACACACACACCCGACTTTCTCGCCATCAACCCGAATGGGCGCGTGCCGGTGCTGAACGATGGCGGATTCGTGCTGTTTGAGTCGCTGGCCATCAACCTGTACCTTGCCAAAAAGTATGGTGGCGCCTTGGGACCTGCCGATGAGAAAGAAGAAGCGTTGTGCCTGCAATGGGGGTTTTGGGTCATGAGCGAAGTTGAAAAAACGCTGCTGTTTGCGTCCGTCAATCGGGCTCTTTTTGCAGAGGGATCCCGGGATGAAGAGCAGGCCCTCATGGCCATCGCCAAGCTGGGTCGTCCGCTCAAAGTGCTGGATGAGCACCTGGCAAGCCGTTCCCATGTGGTGGGCAATCGCTTTACCGTGGCCGACCTGAACATTGCCACCGTGATGGATCTGGCCCCACAGTGCGGCATTTCACTGGGGGCCTGGCCGCACGTCAACAAGTGGCATCAGCAGTGTTTGGCAAGACCGGCAGCGGCGGACTGGAAATCCGTGAAGTTCTCCATCCCACGCCCGCCCACGCCCCTGGGTTTGCTCAAGATGTTTGTTTGAATTCTGGCGAAACACTACATGAACACAATTGATCTGTATTTTTCACCCGGAGCCTGTTCCCTGGTGTCAATGATTGCGCTTGAAGAGGTGGGTGTACGCTACACGGCGCGCCCGGTGCTGTTGTCCCGTGGAGAGCACAAAAAGCCTGAATACCTGGCGCTGAACCCGAAAGGGAAAGTTCCTCTGTTGGTTGTCGATGGGCAGCCGGTGACGGAGAACGTTGCGATCTTGACAGCGCTCTCAAAGCTGTTCCCGGACGCTGGCCTCTTGCCAAAACAAGATGTGATGGCTGAGGTGCAAGCACTTTCCATGCTGGCATGGTGTGCATCGGGCCTTCATCCCTATGTGACGCGCCTGTGCATGCCGCAGTTTATTTGCGACGATGCTGCCGCTGCGCCGAGGATTCAACAGATGGCAGCGGACATGCTCGGCAAGAACCTGGCCATTCTGGACGGCCAGCTTCATGATCGGGATTGGTTTCTTCGGGATTGGTCGGCAGTTGATGCTTACGTGTTTTGGGTCTGGCGGCGCATACACGCAGCGCCAATTGACACCGATGCCTACCCAGCCCTTGCATCGCATGCCCAGCGGATGCACTTGCGCCCCAGCGTCCAGTGCGCTTTGGCGATTGAAAAGACCGCAACGTGAATCGCCGGGTTCAACAGCATCCAAAACATGCCGAACGAGAAAGACTTATGACTACCATTAACGCCATCGATCCCTCACTGCTGGCCGGCATTGCCACGCCACAACAAAGCGCGTCAGCGTCGGCTTCTGCGCCGGGCACGGAGGCCGCGCAAACTACGGGTGGCAGCCTCAAATTTCCTGATATTTTGATCTACCGCGGCTACTCTGCACCCGTGCGCATGGAAACTGATGTTTACGATCTTGAAGTCGAAGGCCACATTCCGCCCGGGCTCAACGGCGCGTACTACCGCAACAGTGCCGACCCGCAGTACCCGCCACTGCTTGGCAAAGACCTGTTCCTCAACGGCGATGGGATGGTCCATATGGTCCGCTTCGACAATGGGCACGCCGACCTGAAAACCAGGTATGTGCGCACTGAAAAGCTCGCCCTGGAGCGCAAAGCGCGACGGGCTTTGTTTGGCGCCTACCGCAATTCATTCACGGACGACCCAAGTGTTGCGGGCAAAGACAACGGCACCGCCAACACCTCCGTGATGTGGCACCACGGCAAACTATTTGCGCTCAAGGAGTCGCAACGGCCGATGCAACTGGATCCGCACACCCTTGAAACGATGGGTTTGTGGGATTTTGGCGGACAGCTCAAAAGCAAAACCTTTACGGCCCACCCCAAGTTGGATCCCGAAACCGGTGAGGCCATTGCATTTGGCTACAACACAGGCGGCGTGGCGAGCACGCAGGTTGAAGTGTTCACGATTGCACCCAATGGCGGCCTGGCCCGCACCGAGGTGTTTGACGCGCCTTACCCTTCCATGATCCACGACTTCCACGTGTCGCGGAACTACCTTGCTTTCACGATATGCCCAATGGTCTGCGACTGGGAACGCGTCAAAAAGGGGGAGCCGTTCTTCCATTGGGATTCGACCAAAAAGACCATGATTGGCATCATTCCGCGCAAAGAAGGCGTCAAGGCGATCCGTTGGTTCACCTGCCCCAAAGTGGCGATGCAAACACATACCTTCAATGCGTGGGAAGACGGCCCGATTTTGAATCTGGACCACTTCGTCACTGGCTCAGGGTGGCTGAGCCAGTTTCCGGATTTGCATGATCCTGACGCCAAGGAAAAGCCGCCCTTTGGTGAGCGCTGGTCGTTTGACCTGGCCAGCCCCAAGGATGAATTCAGCATCAAGCGCCTCATCAACCACATAGGCGAGATGCCAGTGATTGACCCGCGTTATGCCATGAAGCGCACCAACCACTTTTACTTTGGAACCTTCAATCCAACCCTGGGGCCCATGCTGCCGCTGGCGTCCAAAGGCCCGCCTTTTACCTGCCTTGGGCATTTTGACGAAGCCAAAGACAAGCTGAACTTTTTTTACGCCGGGCCCAATGCAGCGCCCGAAGAGCCCTGCTTTGTGCCCAAAAGCGCGGATGCCCCCGAAGGCGAGGGCTGGCTGCTCACGATGGTGGGAAGGCGCTCAGAAAACCGGACGGACTTGGTCATTCTGGATGCCGCGAACATCCAAAATGGCCCGGTGGCGATCATCAAATTTCCATGCAGGGTTCACGAGGGCTTCCATGGTATTTTTGTATCGGCAAAGTCGCTCGGCTGGTGAGTGAAATCAAACCGCAGTCTGCTGACTTGACTCCCCAAAACCCCATGCGCATTGCCCGGTCGCCGCGCGGGGGCAGAATGCCAACTTGCCTCAGCTTGAATCCCGCCGGTTCACCGCATGAAACACACCGCGCAGCCAGCGGTTGGCGGGGTCGTGTTGCAGGCGGCGGTGCCAGTATTGCTGCACCTCGATCACCGGCGGCTTGAAGGGCAGTTCGAGGCGGCTGACGTCGAAGTGGAGGGCCACGGCGCCAGCATGTTCCGTTGTGACATCGCCCGGGCCAAGGCCTGGGGCGCGGTGGGCATGGGCGCTTCGAGCCGCGTGCTGATGCAACGCGCCAAAGACAACCCCAACTTCTTCGTCTCGCTGTTGGCCACGTCCGCAGGTAAGTTCCTGCCGCAAACCGGCGCTGTCGTCATCAAG
>JANLYO010000150.1:0-3359 GCA_031365665.1 Rhodoferax sp.
CGTGGGAGACCGACTGGCGCCAGCGCGGCCACGGCCAGGCCCTTGCCGTAGTTCGGCCAGCTACTACAAAAGAGGTAGCAGACGTGGTGCGCCTATGCGCCGCCTGGCAGCTGGCGCTGGGCATCAGCCTGGTGCCCCAGGGCGGCAATACCGGGCTGGTGATGGGTTCGATCCCTGACGCCTCGGGCCAACAGATCGTGCTCAGCCTCAAACGCATGAACCAGGTGCTGGCGATTGACCCGGCCAACCTCACCATGACATTGCAGGCCGGCTGCATCTTGCAAGAGGCGCAGGAGGCCGCTGACCGCGCGGGCCTGCTTTTCCCCTTGAGTCTCGCCGCCGAAGGCAGTTGCACCATCGGCGGCAATCTGGGCACCAACGCCGGCGGCACGCAGGTGGTGCGCTTCGGCAATACGCGCGACCTGTGCCTGGGCCTCGAGGTGGTCAACGCGCAGGGAGAAGTGTGGAACGGCCTCTCGGGCCTGCGCAAAGACAACACGGGTTACGACCTGATCGATCTTTTCATTGGCTCCGAAGGCACACTGGGCATCATGACGGCTACGACGATGAAGCTCTACCCTAAGGCGGCCGCTCAACTCACAGCCTGGGCCGCGGTGCCCTCGCTCGACGCCGCCGTGGCCTTGCTGGGCCTGGCACATCAGCACCTGGGCGCGGGCCTCACGGGTTTTGAGGTGATGGGCCAGTTTGCCTTGAGCCTGGTGGCCGGCCACATGCCGCAGCAAAAAGTGCCACTGTTTGAGCAAACGCCATGGTGTGTCTTGCTCGAAAACTCCGACCATGAGTCTGAAACCCATGCCCGCGCGCAGTTTGAGCGCCTGCTGGAAACCGCGCTGGAGCAAGGCTACGTGACCGACGCCGTGGTGGCAGAAAACCTCGCCCAGGCCAAGGCCCTGTGGCACATCCGCGAGAGCATTCCGCTGGCGCAGCCCATGGAGGGACCCAACATCAAACACGATGTGTCGATTGCTGTCAGCAAGATTCCAGCGTTCGTCGCCACCACTGACGCGCTGGTCGCGGCGGCCTTCCCCGGCGTGCGTTTCGTCAATTTCGGCCACCTGGGCGACGGCAATTTGCACTACAACGTGCAAGCGCCTTTGGGAGCCGACCAGGCTGCGTTTTTGCGCGACCACGAAGACGCGGTGAACACCGTGGTGTTTGATTCGGTGCAGCAGTTTGGCGGCTCGATCTCAGCCGAACACGGCGTGGGCAGCATGAAGGTGGACAAACTGCGCCAGCACAAATCACCCGTGGCGCTCTCGATGATGCGCGCCATCAAACGCGCATTGGACCCGACCAACCTGATGAATCCTGGCCGCGTCGTCCGGCTGGATTAAGGTTTCAATACACCGTCACGCCCCGCCTACTGGGGTGCTGGCAGGCGCACACGCAGCAATTGTGAAGCCTGCGCCGGATCATCGGCGTCGGTCACCAGGGTCACTGTCAGGCCCAGCCGGCTCACCTGCACGGCGATGCCCTCGACTTTGGGGGCGCCTTGGAGGCGGTGCATTTCCAGCACGGCGCCCTCAGCGTTCGCCACGCCAATCACCGACGCCACACATGCGCCGTCCAGGTAACTGTTGCGGGTGTCTTCCGCCACGGCGCTGAAAACCCATCGACCTCCAGCCAGAGCCGCGCCGTCAGTGAAGGACAGCGGCACGCCGTCAACGGCACCCAAATCGATGTGCGCAATGGCCAGCACGGGCGGCCGTTCACTGCTTTTGCCTTTGAGCCAAGCCATGAAATTTCTGCTGTCAAAACGGATGCTGGCACTCGGCGAGCCGCCTTTGTTGCCACGCTGCAGCAAACACACCTCGCCTTCACTGACGAAGGCGCCTTCGATGTTGAGGTCGGGAAAACTTTGGCGCAGGCGTTTGTACAGGGGCGCCATGTCAACGGGGTGCAGGCGATTTATCACCTTGCCCACCGCGTCCAGCGGCACCAAAACAGCCTTGCAGCGTTTTGGGCTGGAGCCCGACCCCAAAGCCAGCAACGCGCCAAACGGGTAACCCGGCGTGGGTGGCCAGTGCATCAGGCTTTCCAGGTCGGGTTTGGCCTTTTTGCGTTGGTATTTTTCCCGTGGCAGATCACCCTCAAACAGGCGAACCAGTTGAACCTTCGCTTGGCCTGTCGCACCCAACATGCCCAGGTGGTGCTCGTCATCTGCCACCACATACAGGCGCCCCCCCACCCGCACCAGGCCGCTGGCAGCGCTCAAATGCGGCCGGCCCTGGGGATGGCGCGCCGGGTTCACATCAAGGTCTCGCAGGTGGTCTGGGATCAGCATGCGGCATCTTGTCACAATTGGGCATGGAAAATCCAAGCTTCAAAGTAGACGGCGTCGACGTGTTGGTGCAAGGCGCGGGCCAGGAGACGGTGGTGATGGTCCACGGCTGGCCCGACTCGCACCACCTGTGGGACAGCGTGACCGACGTGCTCAAGGATCGTTACCGCTGTGTGCGTTTCGATCTGCCGGGTTACGACCTGGCCAAAGCGCCCCGCCCCACCAGCTACCGCGAGATGACGGCGCTGATCAACCGCATCGTGATGGAAGTCAGCCCCAGCATGCCGGTGACGCTGCTGCTGCACGACTGGGGCTGCGTGTTTGGCTACGAATACGCGATGCAAAACCCGCTGCATGTGAAGCGCCTGATTGGCGTGGACATTGGCGATCACAATTCCGGCGCATTGCTGCGCTCGCTCACCCTCAGCGCCAAGTTCGGCGCCTTTGTCTACCAGTACTGGCTGGCCTGGGCCTGGCGCCTGGGTCCCAAATTTCCCAAGCTCGCCAACCGCATGACGCGCTGGATGGCCCACGCCATCAGTAACCGCAACGCCCCCGAGACCATCGCCTGGCAGATGAACTACCCCTACGCGATGAACTGGATGAAGGCCTTCGGCGGCTTCGCAGGCCTGGCGCAAATCAAACCCCAGTGGCCCACGCTCTATATTTACGGCAAACGCAAACCCTTCATGTTCCACTCGCCCAAGTGGCTACAGACGGTGGCCGCCACGCCCGGTGGCAAAGTCGTTGCCATCGAGAGCGGGCATTGGATGATGATTCGCAGGCCCGAGGAGTTCAATCGCACTGTCAAGGAGTGGTTGGATTCGGCTTGATTCTGGCTTCCAAATCCCGGTGGCAAGTACCGGCCGCGCTCGTGTTGACGCCGTCGAAATCAATATATTAATGAACTCAAACCACCTTGGAACAAGAGGATCGGGAGTGCCGGCTAACTCAAATGTCAAAACCCCGCCTGAACGTGGCCCCCCCCCCCCCCCCCCCAGGACCCCCAACCCCATTTTTGGGCCGCCAATTGCCGGACCAACCACGGCCGTTTTGT
>JANLYO010000157.1:0-5919 GCA_031365665.1 Rhodoferax sp.
GGTTGGGCGGCCTTCCAGGCGCTGCTGCGTGCCCTGCGTGCCATCGCTGACAAACACGGCAGTTCCATCGCCGCCGTGGCCACCCGCTGGGTGCTGGATCGTGAACGTGTGGGCGCGGCCATCGTCGGCGCGCGGTATGCCGACCACCTGGGCGAGACGCTGTCCGTTTTCGATCTGCGCCTGGATCACGATGACCATGCGCGCTTGGCTCCCCTGCTCGCCGCGCACACGGGCCCCGAAGGTGATTGTTATGCCCTGGAGCGCGACAAAACCGGGCGGCACGGAAGCATCATGAAATACAACCTCAACAAAACCTGAACGGCAGGAGAAGATGAAAAAAGTTGTCCTCATCACCGGCTCGGCCATCGGCATCGGCCGGGCCTGCGCGCAGGCCTTTGGCAAGGGCGGCTACCACGTGGTCGTGACGGACGTGCTGGAGCAAGAAGGCCGGGCGCTGACCGCTGAGCTGCCAAGTGCCGAGTTCCAGAGACTGGATGTCCGCTCCACAGCCGAGGCCAATGCCGTGGTGGCGGCCGTGGAGCAACAACACGGCAGCATTGATTACATTGTGGCCAACGCGGGCATCGCGCACAAAGTGCCGCTGGCCCAACTGAGCGATGAAAAATGGGATCAAACCTTTGACATCGACCTCAAAGGCATGTTGCGTGTCATCCGGCCTGCCCTGCCCCTAATGAAAACGCGCAAAACGGGGGCCATCATTTGTGTCTCATCACTCATGGGTACCCACTATGGTTGGGACGAGCATGTGCACTATTCGGCAGCCAAGGCGGGAGTGGTCGGCCTGGTGCGCGGCTTGGCGGTCGAGTTGGCACGCGAGGGCATCCGCGTCAACGGTGTGGCGCCTGGCTACGTGCGCACGGCACAGCTTTTGTCCGTTGAACACTCCATGGGGCCGGATGCCGACGAGGCCGGCAGCTACATCCCCATGGGCCGCATCGGCGAGCCAGACGACATCGCCGACGTCATCCATTTTCTCGCATCGAACGCTGCCCGTTACATGACCGGGCAAGTGGTGGCGGTGGATGGCGGGCTGCTGGTGGGGCGGAATTGAATCCTAGTGCTCTGTGGTCGGTTTGAGCGACATTTTTCTTTTGACTCAAACACCCTGCAATCTGCGCTGGTCGCGGCGCGCCATGCGCAGGGGCGGCTGGCAGCAAGCACTGACACATGAGACGCTGTACGCTTGGCAAGCCGCGCTGTTTCCCACGGGGTACGGCGGCGTCACAAAGATGGACGCGGGTAGGTATCGCGCACACACCGAACCGATGCAAATCGTCACGCAGCGGCTTAGGAGAAACGATGCCGTTCACCATCAAACGCCCGACTCCAAAGATGTTCTCCAGCAAATGGAGGCGCTGCTCGTGTGGCTGAATGACGGTCGAATCAGCGGCACGCAGGCCGTGACGGATGGACTCATCCGCGCTGCGATTGCACACCTGTGGTTTGAAGTCACTCACCCGGTTGAGGATGGCAACCGACGCATTGGGCGCGCGCTGGCAGAGCGCTGCCTGGCCCAGAACATGCAAAGCGAACTTCGCTGGTTCAGTTTGTCTCAGCAGTTCATGCTGGATCGTGTGGGTTATTATGCGCAGCTACAACGCGCATCAAAATGTGACATAGCTCAGCAGGCCGAGATGGACATCAGAGCCTGGATTCATTGGTTTTTGGGTTGTGTGGAAAAGGCCAGCTTGGAGTGCCTCGCGCAAATGGCGCAGGCGACCGCCAAAAACAAGTTCAACTATCGCTTGCAATCGGAACATCCCGGCTTAAGCAAAAGCCAAAGCAAGGTATTATTCAAACTCTTTGAAATGCGGCAGACCTATGCGACGCCTGACAACCCGAGTGGATTTTCAGGCGGCATGAGCACAGAAAAATACGCCACCATCAGCGGTGTATCGCGCGCCAGGGCTTATCGCGAACTCACTGACTTGTCGGCTCACCAACTGCTCACGATCAACGGGCGGGGGCGCGGGACACGGTATGCGTTAGTTTAGCGATTCCACAATCAATCTTGCCGATCTCCTAAGCCCGATGGCATTGTAAGAATTGGCTGGCCAGTCCGACTACTGGGCTTACGATTGCAAAAGCACTGAAAAACGGATGAAGTGCTGATTGATTGTTTACTTTCCTCTTTCAAACCCAGGAGTCCCTCTCATGAAATCTCTGACACTTTCTGCGGTGGCCGCCGCTACCTCGTTGTTGGCATTGAACGCTATGGCGCAAACCAATGCAGGTGCAAGCGCACCGGTCGATCCTTCGGCCTTTGTCAACCAGTTCGAGTCCACATTTGGAAAGTTCGAAGGTTATCGCCGCTCCGGCGCGAAGGGCATTTGCGCCATGGGGGAGTTTGTCGGCACCCCGGATGCCCGCGCCCTGTCAAGCGCCTCGGCCTTTAGTGGCCGACCCGTGCCGGCGGTGGTGCGGTTCTCAGTAGGCGGCGCCAACCCGAAGGCGCCTGACAACGCCAAATCCCAGCGCAACCTGGCTTTGCAGTTCAATCTGCCTGATGGCGAGCAATGGCAGATGGGCAATATTTCTGCGCCTGTGTTTGGCGCGTCAACACCCCAGCAGTTCATCGCCCTGCTGGCCTCGCGCCAGGCGGATCCCGCCACCAAACAAGCGGATCCCGCCAAGGTCAAGGCCTTCAATGACGCCAACCCCGAAGTGCTGCTGCAAGCGAAACACTTTGCGTCGCAACCCGTACCCGCCAGTTTTGGTGCGGTCAATTATTGGGGCGTCCATGCCTACGGCTTTGTCAATGCCAGCGGAGCAAAACAGTTTGGCAAATGGATTTTCGAACCCGTGGGAGGCCAGCAAGGGCTTACCGATGACGAGGCGAAAACCAAAGGCGCCAGTTTCCTTTTTGACGACCTGCGCCAACGTGTGAAAGATGGCAAAGTGGCCTTCAACTTCAACCTTGAATTGGCGCAAGCAGGCGACAGAATTGACAGTGCAACGGTGCCGCTGCCAGAGGGCCGCAAGAAAGTCAATATGGGTACTTTGAGGGTCACTTCCGTTTCGGAAGACGGTGGCGGACCTTGCCTGACGATCACCTACAACCCAATGGTCATGCCCAAGGGCGTCGAAGCTTCTGCGGATCCGATGTTGCCAGCGCGTGCCGCGCCTTATGCCGTTTCGCTGGGCAGACGCCTGACCGAAGGCGCAAAGCAGCAGTGAAACCATCCGCTCATTCCCTTGATCAGTTAGGCAAGCAGCATGACAACATCTCGAAGAATTTTCGTTATTCAATCGATCACCCGCGCAGGTGTGCTGGCGACCCTGGCCACCACCGCTATCAGCGCCAAAGCACAAACTCCAAACGCAGTGGTCGATGCCGATCCGCAGGCCATCGCACTTGGGTACAAGACCGACGGCACTAAAACGGATATCAAAAAATATCCCAATTACACCGCCGGCCAAAGTTGCTCAGCCTGCGTGTTGTTTCAGGCGAAGGCGCCAGGCGACACCGGTAGCTGCGGCGTGTTCGGTAATAAATTGGTTTCCAACAAAGGCTGGTGTAGCGCTTGGGCAAAAAGGGCTTAGTGAACTATTTCTGCGCTGGCGGCAAATCAGCATGACGCCCACGTGCCACTTCCGCCGCCACACCCATCTCGGTGTCCACCCAAGCCTTTTCAACCAATTGGGGCTGGTTACATTGCGTCACCCAGCATTGTTCACGGCCAGCCGGATAAAAGACGCGGTAGCTGATCCCGTGTGTACCGATACATTGCCGGCCGGCGCGACACCGTTGTGCACCGGGCCGCCCCCTCTGGCGAACGGCCCGGTCGCCGGGTGGGCAAAGGTGAGCATGCCTTTTTGTTCACTTCCGCCAATTTCAATTGCCAGCCGGTTGCCCTTGGCCAGCCGCCAAGCAATCGGCCAGACGTTGACCTCGACCTCATAGAGCTGGCCGGGTGCCATCGGCTCCTTGCGGTCAAACGTGTGCCACGCTTTGTAGGGCGTGGTGCGCGCCGCATCGGTATTGCGGCGGGACACCCGCAGCCAGCCCATGGACACCGGCAGTGCGGGGTCCTGCGCCCCCTGCACGGTGACCTCTGTGCCGTCAGGGCGGATCTCGCGCACCGCCACAAACAAGTCGGCATCGGTGACGGACGACGACACATAAAGGCGCAGCAGGGCCGGGCCGACGATCTCCAGGTCTTCCGACAACGGTGCAGTTTCAAACCGCACGGGGGCTGTGGTGGCACCGTAATCGGCGGTATAACTTGCGTTGGACGCGGCGCTCGGGATTGAGCTCGTGAGCGTACGGCTGGCCGCATCCAGGTACATGGTGCGTGGCGCGGTGCTCGCCAGAGGGTAGCGGTTACCGGTGCGCTTGATGGCCCCGCCTGGGGTGCGCACTGTCACTTCGACAGCCGGGTCTTGCGTGCCGGTGACCACGCCTTTGAGAAAGCGGTCAAAAAAGCGCTGCTGCCGTGCCACGTCGCTGGCGCGGTACATGAAGTCGGGGTCTTGGCCGATGCCGGTGTACAACTGGCGATGCGCGGCATTGACCGACCGGTTGAAGCCGTCAATCGTGCCGCTGAGGTGCAGCCCCAGCCCGCCATTGTTGGCGTAGGCAAACACTGCCGCCTTGATCTTTGAAAGGTCTGGAATACGTTCCGCCCAAAACGGGTCCGTCACCGACAAATCGTCGCGAAGGAGCAGGCGGAAGTCCTTAGGAAACACCGTATTGGCAGCAAGTTCAGCCGCAGACAACTTCGGCGACGATGGGTTCAGTGCCGCGCCGTACTGGTAGTCCTGGATACGCCGCGCAAACCAAAAGTCAAGAAACCGAGCGCTCAACAGGCCACCGTGGCGGACGGCATCGCGGTAGATGTCGCTGAAGCCCTGCGCCACGAGGATCGCCTTAAGGTGCGGCGGGTTGAGCGCGGCCACCAGCCATTGCGCTGCGGCAAAGTACGAGTCACCCACGGTGCCTACATTGCCGTTGCTCCAGGGCTGCACGCCAGCCCATTCGATCGCGTCGTAGTAGTCGGTCTGCAACTGCCGCCCGAGGATTTCCAGCTTGCCAGGCGATGCGCCCGAGCCGCGCTGGTCGCAGCGGATTTGCACGTAGCCATTGGGCACCCAGGTGTCGGGCAGCGGCGTTTCCCAATGCATGAATTCGCCCTGGGTTTCCTGGCGTGCATAGTCAGCGGGCGACCAGTCCTTGAACGCAATGTCCTTGGGGTAGGGGCCCATCGACATGATGACGGGGAAATGGCCCCCTGCGTCCGGGCGAAAGATGTCGGCCATCACATAGCTGCCATCGCGCATTGGGATTCGCACGTTCTTCTCCAGTTTGATGGGGTAGTTGTCCCGCAGGGTTGTGGTGGTGGCGGTGGTGCCGCCGGCACAGGCCATGAAGGTCGGCAGCGCTGAGCTGGCGAGGGTGATTTTGATGAGGTCACGTCTGCTGGGGTTCATGAAAGTCTCCATGGGTGATGGGTTGCACAAAGTGCAGACTTCCATGTGGAATCGATGGTTGCCGATGGGCGAAGGACGGGCAATCACACCGCATTGCGCTACCTGGAAGCTGCGCAGCCGATACTGCGCGTGCAGGCGGCGAACGTCATTCACCTAGGTTAAGCGACTGTCTTTTTTAAGCGGGAGCCTGTTTGCGCAGGCGAGACAGCGACTGGGGCCGGATGCCCAGGTAGGAAGCCAACAGGTATTGGGGCACCAAGTCGATCTGGGGGCCGAACTGCTCGCGCATCAATTTGTAGCGTGCCTGTGCATCCATAAGCAAAAAAGAGGCTCTGATGAATTTCAAGTGGGTTGCCCAGCATGAGGGTTGATAGCATGGAAGTCGAGTTTCCCGGCGATCAAGAAGATGACCGTCCTGATCGTTGTGATGCGCGTAAACCCACGCGCACGGCGCTTGGATGCCTGGAA
>JANLYO010000188.1:0-10243 GCA_031365665.1 Rhodoferax sp.
GATTCCTGGATTTGTTTTGGGCGTCGCGCTGCTGGTGGTCTTTGGCGGGCAACTGCAGTGGTTTCCACTGCGCGGTTTGACCTGGGCAAAAGTTTCTTCCAGAACAAAGCTGTCTCCGAGTTGATCTGGGAGAAATTGCCGGTGTCGATCAGTCTCGGTTTATGGACATTTTTCATCAGTTATTTGATCGCAGTGCCCCTGGGCGTGGCAAAAGCGGTGCGAGCGGGGTCGCGGTTTGACTTGCTCACCACACTCTTGATTTTGCTGGGGTATGCGATTCCTGGATTTGTTTTGGGCGTCGCGCTGCTGGTGGTCTTTGGCGGGCAACTGCAGTGGTTTCCACTGCGCGGGCTGACCTCGCCGAATTGGGACGAACTGAGCCTAGGCGCCAAAGTGGTCGATTACCTGTGGCATGTCGCAATGCCCATCACGGCCATGGTGCTGGGCAGTTTTGCCGTCACGGCGATGCTCACCAAAAACGCCTTCCTGGAAGAAATCCGAAAACAATACGTCGTGACCGCGCGGGCCAAAGGTTTGAGTGACCGCCAGGTCTTATGGAAACACGTTTTCAGGAACGCCCTGATTCCGATCATCACGGGCTTCCCAGCGGCGTTTATCGGTGCTTTTTTTGCGGGCTCTTTGCTGATTGAAACCCTTTTTTCACTTGATGGCCTCGGTCTCTTGAGTTACGAGAGCGTGATCCGCCGCGATTACCCGGTCGTGCTGGGTACCCTGTATCTCTTTACGCTGATTGGCTTGGTGACCAAGTTGGTGAGTGATTTGTCGTATGTTTGGGTGGATCCGCGTGTCAAATTCGACTGAAAAAAACGAAACGCAAACCGTGCGCCACGCTGGGCCGCCCCAAGCAAGCACAGCCCCACGCACAAGCGAAGTGCAGGGCATGCTTGCGTCTGGGGGCAGCGAGGACGCGCCAGTGCCGAGCGTGGGTGCCTCACCCTCCCGGCGTGCTTGGCTGCGTTTTCGGCGCAATCGCCTCGGCTTTTGCAGTTTGGTGATTTTCTGCGTCTTGGTGGCCTTGAGCCTGTGTGCCGAACTGGTGTCCAACGACCGGCCCTTGGTTGTGCGTTTTGAAGATCAAACCTACTTTCCCATCGTCAAAGACTATGCCGAGAAGACCTTTGGCGGTGACTTCGAAACCAATACCGACTACCTCGACCCGTTCATTCGCGACCAGTTCGC
This sequence comes from Rhodoferax sp., assembly GCA_031365665.1. Taxonomy (GTDB): domain Bacteria; phylum Pseudomonadota; class Gammaproteobacteria; order Burkholderiales; family Burkholderiaceae_C; genus JANYCG01. The sequence goes on from JANLYO010000188.1 coordinate 1,201, forward strand.
CAAGCCAGGCAACTGGGCCCTGTTTGCACCCAATCCGTATGGCCCCAAAACCCTGAACTACTTCGCTAAATCGCCTAACCCGGCGTCTCCGACGGGTGACAACTGGCTGGGCACCGACGATCGGGGCCGCGACCTGTTGGCCCAGCTTATTTATGGCTTCCGTGTCAGTGTTTTGTTCGCCTTGGCGCTAACGGCGGTAGGCGTGCTGCTGGGCGTCGTCACTGGGGCGATTCAAGGCTTTTTTGGTGGCAAGACCGACCTCACTTTCCAGCGTTTCATTGAAATCTGGGGGTCGATGCCGGAGCTGTATTTGCTGATCATTTTCAGCGCAGTCTTTGCCCCGTCGATTGCGCTATTACTGATTTTGCTCAGCCTGTTTGGCTGGATGGGCCTGTCGGATTACGTGCGCGCCGAGTTCTTCCGCAACCGGCAGCTTGACTACGTGCGGGCTGCGCGTGCACTGGGTGTAGGCAACTGGCAAATCATCTGGCGGCACATCCTGCCCAACAGCCTGACGCCCGTGGTCACGTTTTTGCCGTTTCGCATGAGCGGCGCAATCCTCGCGCTGACCTCGCTGGATTTTCTCGGGCTGGGCGTGCCACCTGGAACACCATCGTTGGGTGAATTGCTCTCCCAAGGCAAAAACAGCATCGACGCGTGGTGGATTTCCCTCTCTACATTCGCCGTCTTGGTGACCACGCTGTTGCTGCTCACCTTCATGGGCGACGCGTTGCGTGATGCGCTGGACCCCCGAAAGGCAGACCGATGACCGTCAGGCTCCTGGAGGTCAAAAACCTCAAAATTTCATTTGGCGGCAATGAAGTCGTCCACGGCATCAACTTCAGCATTGCGCCAGGGGAAAAACTCGCGCTGGTCGGGGAGTCAGGCTCGGGCAAAACCGTGACGGCTCTGAGTTTGCTGCGCTTGCTGCAAGACGCCGACGTCAGCGGTCAAGCCAACTTCAACGGCTTCAAAGATGCGCCCCAAGCGGATTTGATGGCGATGTCAAACCATCAGATGCGAGGCCTTCGGGGGCGTGATATCGCCATGATTTTTCAGGAGCCCATGACGGCGTTGAACCCCCTAATGACCATAAATCTTCAGATAGCTGAAGTATTGGAGGAAAAGAGAGGATTAGGCCACAAAGAAGCTATTGAAAAAGCTATACAATTAATATCAAAAACGGGTATTTTTGATGCAAAAAGAAGATCAGAATCCTATCCCCATCAACTTTCTGGCGGCCAGCGGCAACGCGCCATGATCGCAATGGCCTTGGCATGCCAACCCCAATTGCTATTGGCCGACGAGCCGACCACGGCGCTGGACGTGACCGTGCGTGGCCAGATTCTTGATCTCATCACAAACCTGCAAAAAGACAACGGCATGGCTGTCTTGATGATCACCCACGACCTGAATCTGGTGCGGCGTTTTGCCGACCGCGTTGCGATCATGGAAAACGGCCATATCGTCGAGCAAGGGTCGGTGCAGTCCGTGTTCAATCGTCCGCAACACGCCTACACCCGCAAACTCATCGACAGCCGGGCGACCCGCAACGTGGTGGAGCTCGCCGCTAGCAGCACGCAGAAGCGGTCAGAAGGCCCGATTCTGCTCAAGGGCGAGGCCTTGCAGGTGAATTACCCAGTGCCGATTCCAGGCATCAAAGGCTGGTTCAAAAAAGGCAAATTCACGGCGGTGAAAGAAGCTAGTTTTGAACTCGCCCAAGGGCAGACGCTTGGCGTGGTCGGTGAGTCAGGCTCCGGCAAGTCAACACTGGCACTTGCTGCGCTGGGGCTGTTGCCCTTTGAGGGTGATTTGCGTCTCGACGACAAACCTTGGCAAGGCCAGGACAAAACGCAGACCTTGGCCTTAAGGAAAACCATGCAGGTCGTGTTTCAAGACCCCTTCTCATCACTCTCACCGCGCTTGACCGTCGAAGAGATCGTCGGTGAAGGGCTTCTGGTGCATGCGCCCAAGCTCACAAAAGCTGAGCGCCGAACACGCTCGCTGCAAGCTTTGCAAGACGTTGGCTTAACGGAGCGGCAGTTTCCGGGCCTGTTGGAACGTTACCCGCATGAGTTCTCCGGCGGCCAGCGCCAGCGCATGGCTATCGCGCGCGCCTTGATCGTCGAGCCCAAGCTCTTGGTGCTTGACGAGCCCACCAGCGCCTTGGATGTGACCATCCAAAAACAGGTGCTGCAACTGCTGCAAGGCCTGCAAAAAAGCCGTGGCCTGAGTTACCTGCTGATCACTCATGACGTCGATGTGATCCGCGCCATGGCGCACCACGTGCTGGTGATGCGCGACGCGCAGATTCTCGAATCCGGCGAGATGGCGCAGGTATTTGGCTCCCCCCAACATGAATACACCCGCACGCTGCTGGCTGCGGCGGCTTGACGGGGCAGCAAAACTACACGCCCGGGTCAATTTGATTTGAGCCAGAGCCCGCCACCTGGGCTATCACGCTGATGGGTTTGGCGGTTGTAGCGGCTTTCCGCCAATGTGGGGGTCGGCAAGGCTTGACCCGGCCAAATGACGGTCGGGATTGAAGTTGTGCGCCAGGGGCTGGTAGGCGAAACTCCCTTTTCGAGTGGGCGTGCCACCCAATACAACGTTTTGAAGGTGCCTTTGTCGCCATTTTCGGGTACAATTCACTCTTCACGACCAAACGGGCGGGTAATTACCGCCCGTTTTTTTTGGTCGATTGTTTTTTGGGTCGTTCTTTTCCAATCAATTTTCCGAACAAAGTTCCGGACTTAGTCACGAATGTAAGCCATGCCCGCTCAGGAGATCATCGCGCAAACCGTCAGCGGGCTGGGTTACGAATTGGTGGAGGTTGAGCGTTCTGCCGCTGGCTTGCTGCGCATCACGATGGATTTGCCCTGGGCCGCCGACGCGCCCGAACAGTTTGTGAGCGTGGAGGACTGCGAGAAAGTCACGCGGCAGTTGCAGTTTGCGCTGGAAGTGGAGGCGGTGGAATACAAGCGGCTGGAGGTCTCCTCGCCCGGTATTGACAGGCCGCTGAAGGGTGAAAAGGATTTTGAGCGTTTTACCGGGCAGGTGATTGATGTGACGCTGAAGGCCCCGATTGGCGCGGTGATCGCCGGAGCAGCCAACGTCGCCGTCGGCAATGCCGCCGTCAGCGCCAGCCGGAAGAAATTTCGAGGCACGCTGGAGCGGGCGGTCAAGGGTGAGCAGGGCGGTGGCGGCTGGCAGATTGTTTGGCGAGACGAGCCAGCGGTGAAGCCGGGGCAAAAAATCAGCAAGAAACGGGTGTTGGCACCCTTGCAGGCGCTAGGTTTCGAATTGAATGAATTGAAAGAGGCGCGGCTTGCGCCCATTGTGAGTTTCAAGGGTCGTGGCGTCCCAGACGACGCGGCCCAAGGTCCAGGTTGAAGTGAAGCATTGAAATAGGAGAGTCTCAGGCATGAATCGTGAAATGTTAATGCTGGTAGAAGCCATCTCACGCGAGAAGAGCGTGGAGCGGGATGTGGTTTTTGGCGCGGTTGAAGCGGCGTTGGCGCAGGCCACCAAGAAGTTGCAGCCGGGTGACGTGGATATCCGCGTGGCGGTCGACCGCGACACGGGCGAATACGAGACTTTCCGCCGCTGGCATGTGGTGCCAGATGAAGCCGGGTTGCAGTTGCCCGATCAGGAAATTTTGCTGTTTGAAGCCCAAGAGCAGATCCCCGACATCGAGGTTGACGAATACATCGAACAAACCGTGGCGTCCGTGCCAATCGGCCGTATTGGCGCCATGGCCGCTAAACAGGTGATTCTGCAAAAAATCCGCGATGCCGAACGCGAAATGCTGCTCAACGACTTCATGTCGCGTGGTGAAAAAATTTTTGTCGGCACCGTCAAGCGCATGGACAAAGGCGACATCATTGTGGAGAGCGGCCGCGTTGAAGGCCGCCTGCGCCGCAACGAGATGATCCCCAAGGAAAACCTGCGCACTGGCGACCGCGTGCGGGCGATGATCATGGAAGTGGATCTCACACTGCGCGGCGCACCGATCATTTTGTCGCGTTCTGCGCCGGAATTCATGATGGAGCTTTTCCGCACCGAGGTGCCCGAAATCGAGCAAGGGCTGCTGGAGATCAAATCCTGCGCCCGCGACCCCGGTTCGCGCGCCAAGATCGCAGTGTTGTCCCACGACAAACGGGTTGACCCGATCGGCACTTGCGTTGGCGTGCGCGGCAGCCGCGTCAACGGCGTCACCACCGAATTGGCCGGTGAGCGTGTTGACATCGTGTTGTGGAGCGAAGACCCTGCGCAGTTTGTGATCGGCGCCCTGGCCCCGGCCAATGTGTCCAGCATTGTGGTGGACGAAGAGCGTCACGCCATGGATGTTGTTGTCGATGAAGAAAACCTGGCGATCGCGATCGGTCGGGGTGGCCAGAACGTGCGCCTAGCCTCAGATCTGACCGGATGGAAAATCAACATCATGGACGCCGCAGAGTCGGCGCAGAAACAAGCCACCGAGACGGACTCTGGCCGCAAGTTGTTCATGGAAAAGCTTGATGTCGATGAAGAAATCGCCGACATACTCATCGCCGAGGGTTTCACCAGCCTTGAAGAGGTGGCCTATGTGCCGCTGCAGGAGATGCTGGAGATTGAAAGTTTCGACGAAGACACTGTCAACGAGTTGCGCACGCGCGCCAAAGATGCTTTGCTGACCATGGAAATCGCCCACGAAGAGAGTGTGGACGAGGTGTCGCAGGATCTGCGGGACCTGGACGGTCTCACCACAGACCTGATTGGCAAACTGGCTGACGCCGGCGTGCATACCCGCGACGACCTGGCCGACCTGGCTGTGGACGAACTTACCGATATTACTGGCCAGTCTGAAGACGAAGCCAAAACCATGATCATGAAGGCGCGCGAGCATTGGTTTGCCAATGAAGCCGCTTCTCAGGCTTGATGGTTATGAAAGGCTATAGAACAAATGTCCAGTACGACCGTCGCCGAGTTTGCCACCGAACTCAAAAAATCAACTGCCACGCTGCTTGAGCAGCTCGAATCAGCCGGGGTCTCCAAGACTACTGCGTCTGACGCTCTGACCGATGCCGATAAACATCGGCTGCTCGGGTTTTTGCAAGCTAGCCATGGCACCGCCAGCCCTGAGCGCAAAAAGATCACTTTGGTCAAGAAATCGACCACCGAGATCAAACAGGCCGACGCCACCGGCAAGGCACGCACCATCCAAGTGGAAGTGCGCAAAAAACGCACCTTTGTGCGCCGTGAAGACGGTACAGATTTGCCGGTAGACGCTGCAACGCCGGTTCCCGAAGAGCCGAGCCTGCCGCCGGCGCCCATTTTGGACAGCGCTGAACTGGCCCGCCGTGAAGAAGAAGCACGCCGCCAGGCGGAATTGATCCGTCGCCAGGAAGAAGAGCTGGCGCAACGCCGTCTGGAGCGCGAACAGCAGGAAGCCCGTGCGCGCGAGCTCGCTGAACAGGAGGCCCATAAAGCGGCTCAGCACGCCGTCGTTGAGCAAAAGAAGGCCAGCGCACGTGCCAACGTCGGCGACGGCAGCGTCAAGGACGAAGCCGCGCAGGCTGCCGAAGCGGCTGCGAACCAGCAGGCGCAGGAAAAAGAAAAAGCTGTCGTTCAAGCGCAGGCAGATGCCAGAAGCAAGGTCGAGGCGGAATCCAAAGCCCGTGCCGCTGAAGAAACAGCCCGCGCTGCCGATTTGGGTGACCGTCGCCGCAAAGCCGAAGCTGAGGCCGCTGCCATTCGCCAGATGATGTCTGGCCCCGCCAAAAAAGCGCCGCCACCTCCGAAAAAAGAAGAACCCAAGCTGGCGGTCAAACCTGGCGCAGACGGCAAAGCCGGTATGAAGGGCACGCTGCACAAGCCTGCCGCAGGCACTGCCGCGCCAAAAGGTGCCAAAACTGGCGCCAACGCGGGTGCCACCGCTGCACCTGGCCAGGGCAAAGAAGTCAAATCAGCAAAACTGTCGAGCAGTTGGGCGGGTGAGCCTGGCAAGAAAAAGGGCATCCCGACACGTGGCGATACAGGTCCGAGCTCAGGACGTTCGAGCAACTGGCGATCCGGCCCCCGTGGCAAACGCGGCTCCAATGACCGTGATCACCATGACCAGTCACAAGCCGTGCCAGTGGAAGTGCGCGTGCTCGAAGTGCACGTGCCTGAAACCATCACCGTGGCCGAATTGGCCCACAAGATGGCTGTCAAGGCGTCAGAGGTCATCAAGCATTTGATGAAACTCGGCCAGATGGTGACCATCAACCAGCCGCTGGATCAAGACACCGCGATGATTCTGGTCGAAGAGATGGGCCACAAAGCCATCGTCGCTTCGCTGGATGACCCGGAAGCGTTCACCGACGACGAAGTCACGCAGCAAGATGCCGAGCTGCTGCCGCGCGCGCCGGTGGTGACTGTCATGGGCCACGTTGACCATGGCAAAACCTCGCTGCTTGACTACATTCGCCGCGCCAAAGTGGCCACGGGTGAAGCCGGTGGCATCACCCAGCACATTGGCGCCTACCACGTGGAAACACCACGCGGCATGATCTCCTTCCTCGATACCCCCGGCCACGAGGCGTTCACGGCCATGCGGGCGCGCGGCGCCAAGGCGACTGACATTGTCATTTTGGTGGTCGCTGCAGACGACGGCGTCATGCCCCAAACCAAGGAGGCCATCAAAAACGCCAAAGCGGCGGGTGTTCCGCTGGTAGTGGCGGTCAACAAGATCGACAAACCCGATGCCAACCCTGAGCGCGTGAAAAATGAGCTCGTGGTCGAAGAGGTGGTGCCCGAAGAATTCGGCGGTGATTCACCGTTTGTTTCGGTCTCCGCCAAAACTGGCGAAGGCATTGACGCCCTGCTTGAGCAAGTTTTGCTGCAAGCCGAGGTGTTGGAGCTCAAAGCGCCCGTCAACACCATGGCCAAAGGCCTGGTGATTGAGGCCGGGCTTGACAAGGGCCGCGGCCCGGTGGCCACCGTGCTGGTGCAATCCGGCACGCTCAAAGCCGGCGATGTCGTGCTGGCGGGCCAGACCTTCGGCCGTGTGCGCGCAATGCTGGACGAAAACGGCAAAGGCATCAAAACCGCTGGCCCCTCGATTCCTGTCGAGATTCAAGGTTTGACAGAAGTGCCACAGGCAGGCGACGAGTTCATGGTCATGATCGACGAGCGCCGCGCTCGCGAGATCGCCACTTACCGGGCAGGCAAGTTCCGCAACACCAAGCTGGCCAAGCAGCAGGCAGCGAAGCTGGAAAACATGTTCACCGAAATGGGTGGCAGCGAAGTCAAGCGGATTCCGATCATCGTCAAGGCCGACGTGCAAGGTTCGCAAGAGGCGCTGGCGCAGTCGCTGCTCAAACTCTCGACCGAAGAAGTCAAGGTGCAACTGGTGTACACCGCCGTGGGCGCCATTAGCGAGTCAGATGTCAACCTGGCCATCGCCTCCAAAGCGGTCATCATCGGCTTCAATACCCGTGCTGATGCTGGCGCGCGCAAGCTTGCCGAAAACAACGGCGTGGATATCCGCTATTACGACATCATTTACGACGCCGTAGACGAGCTCAAACTCGCCATGTCAGGCATGCTCACGCCAGACAAGAAAGAAGAAGTCATCGGCACGGCCGAGATTCGCCAGGTGTTCAAGGTCTCCAAGATCGGCTCGATCGCCGGTTGCATGGTCACCAGCGGTGTTGTGCGTCGCACGGCGCGTCTGCGTTTGTTGCGCAACAACATGGTCATCTTCACGGGTGAACTCGAATCACTCAAGCGCTTCAAAGATGATGCGCGCGAAGTCAAAGAGAGTTTTGAATGCGGCTTGAACATCAAGAATTACAACGACATCGTCGAAGGCGACCAGTTGGAATTTTTTGAAATCAGGGAAGTCGCCCGCACGCTCTAACACTCGATGCCCAAAAGAAAAGCAGCGACACCCAACCGCGCCTTCAAGGTGGCCGATCAGATCCAGCGCGATCTGACGGAGCTGATTGCGCGCGAGCTGAAAGACCCGAGGGTGGGCATGGTGACGATTCAGGGCGTCGAGGTCACGCCCGACTACGCCCACGCCAAGGTGTTTTTCAGCGTCTTGCAAGGCAGTGCCGAGGAATGTGCGGTGGGCTTGAATCAGGCTGCGGGCTTTTTGCGCGCCGGTTTGTTCAAGCGCCTGCACATCCACACTGTGCCCACGCTTCATTTCCTGTTTGACCGCACGCCCGAACGGGCGGCCGACATGAACGCGCTGATCGCGCAGGCAGTGGCCTCGCGTTCCAAGAACGAGGACTGAAATGAACGTTACGCCTCGTGCACGGGTTGCCAGGCACCCCGTGCATGGGGTGCTGTTGCTGGATAAGCCACTGGGCTGGTCGAGCAACGACGCGCTGCAAAAATGCAAATGGCTGCTGCGGGCTGAGAAAGCGGGGCACACGGGCACCCTTGACCCGCTGGCCACCGGTGTTTTGCCCCTGTGTTTCGGTGCCGCCACCAAATTCAGCCAGCTGCACTTGGACGCCGATAAAACCTATGAAGCCACGGCGCTGCTCGGGGTCAAAACCAGTACGGGTGATGCCGAAGGCGGAATATTGGAAACCCGGCCAGTCCGCGTGACACTGGCGGACTTGGAGCGTGTGGCCCAACAGTTTCGCGGCCTCATCCGACAAACGCCGCCGATGCACAGCGCGCTGAAAAAAGATGGCAAGGCGCTTTACGAATATGCACGGGCTGGGATTGAAATTGATCGCGAAGCGCGTTCTGTGACCATCTTTGCGCTCGATTTGCAATTGGTTCAGGTAGAGCCTGAGAAGCTAGCTATCAAAATGCTAGTAAAATGCAGCAAAGGCACCTATATCCGCACGTTGGCGCAGGACATCGGCGAGGCCCTCGGCTGTGGCGCGCACCTGGCCTATTTGCGCCGCACGGCGACCGGCAATTTCAGCGTGGACCGGTGCATGCGCCTGGAACAGCTAGAGGCCATGCCGGAGGCCGAACGACTGGCATGCCTGCTGCCGGTGGACAGCCTGCTGGATGGACACACTGCCGTCACGCTGGGGGCCGAAGACGCGGG
>JANLYO010000193.1:0-1758 GCA_031365665.1 Rhodoferax sp.
CCTGAACACCGCTTTGCGTGGCAGTTTGAGCGACACGCTGGACGCCGAGGCGATCCACATGATCCGCACCTTTGAGACTGACGACCACAAGGGGGCTGCCAAGGCCTTTGTTGAAAAGCGCCAGCCGGAGTTCAAGGGGCGGTGAAACCGGTCACAAAGGCTTGAGCTTGTCCAGGATGGTCGGAAAAAACTCAGTCACGGTCGGATGCACTGGCAGGCTGTTGCGCATCAATTTGTAGCTGGCGCCAGTGGCCATGTAGTTGCTCACCACCTGGATGATTTCATCGCCATTGATGACCAGCACCGTCGCGCCCGCAAAACGCCCGGTCTTGGCATCCACGATGAACTGGATCACCCCGTGGGTTTCGCTTTCTTCCTTGGCGCGGCTGACAAAACGCATGGCATGCTGGGCGATCAAAAAAGAACGCCCTGTTTTTTCAGCTTCAAACCCGGCCGACGCGGCATTCAGGCCAACGCGGCCAAGCGGAGGATCGGTGAACATGGCGTAGGCCGTCACGCGTGTGTCGGCGCTGCGCAGCGGGGCCGCCGGCCCGGATTCAACACGGTTCAGGTTGTCCCGCACGATGTCAAAATCATGGTAGCTGGTGTGGGTGAACGCGCCGCGTTTGTTGATGTCGCCCAGCGCCCACACCCCTGCCACGGCAGTCTCCAATTGGCCATTGGTGTCGATGAAGCCGCGCGGGTCAGTCGCCAGGCCGATGGCGGCGAGGTTCAAGCGCTCGGTGTTTGGCGACCGCCCGGTCGCCACCAGCAAGTGTGAACCGGCCAGGGTGCCGGTTTGACCGCTGATGTGTTGGGTGTGGATTTGCAAATCTGAAGGGCCGGCATCCACGCGCGCCAGTGTGGTTCCAGTCAAAATCTTCACACCTTCCTCGGCCAAAAATCCGGTGATGGCGTTGGTGACGATCTCGTCTTCGCGTATGGCAATGCGGGCGCTGGGTTCGATCACCGTGACCAGGGCGCCCAGCCGCCGGAAAATCTGCGCAAACTCCAGACCGATGTAACTGCCACCCAAAATCACCAGATGCCTGGGGCATTCGCGCAATTGCAGCAAGCCCTCGTTGTTCAGGATGCGCGGGTCTTTGCTGGCAAGGCCTTCAATCGGCGGCATGAACGGGCGCGTGCCGGTATTCAAATAGACGCGGCCAGCGTCTATTTTCTGGCTCGGTTCGTCACTTTCAACCATGGCCGAAAACCCGCGCTGCGTGCGCCCGGTGAACGTCCCCCAGCCACGCAACACAGTCACATTGGGCGTCGCGGCCAGCCAAGCCGCAAGGCCCTCGCGCGAGGCCTCAACCCGCCCGTGCATGCGATCCATGGCTTTGGCAAAATCAATCGACACCTCGCCCGTGATGACGCCAAACTCCCCGGCGCGGCGCGCCAAATACGCCACCCGGGCGCTCTTGCGCAAGGTCTTGGTGGGCGTGCAGCCGACGTTGACACAGGTGCCGCCAAGCTGGTTGCCCTCCACCAGGATGACTTTCTCCCCCTGGCCGGCCAAGGCCACGGCCAAAGCGGGCCCGGCTTGCCCGGCGCCGATGATGAGCGCGTCGCACGTCAGCGTGGAATCGGTCATGGAGAGTCTCCAGTTAAAAAATTTCGTTGAAGTGCTGCGGCGTTGGTCAGGGTAAAAGATGGTTTCTTACAGTCCGCAACGTGATTTGAGCTCTGTCCAATCGCACGGGCAGACGATCAAACTTTTCCCCACCCTAATAGCCTAAACCCCGGTACGCCGTC
>JANLYO010000195.1:0-70403 GCA_031365665.1 Rhodoferax sp.
CAAATCAGGCGGTCCCATGAACCTGGCGCTCCAGACCACGGTAAACGGCAAGGTGACCCAGTCGGGCAACACGCGCGACATGATTTTCGACGTGCCGTTCCTGATCGAATATTTCTCCAGCTTCATGACACTGCAACCCGGCGACCTGATCCTGACCGGCACACCAGACGGCGTGGTCGATTGCCAACCTGGCGATGTGATCGTGACCGAGATCGAGTCGGTCGGCGCCCTTGTCACCACCATGGAAGGAACACCGTGAGAGTCGACCATTTGATCAATGGAAAAGCCGTCGCCAGCGGTGCCACGTTTGAAACCGTCAACCCCGCCACGCAGGAAGTGCTGGCCGAAGTGGCAGCTGGCGGTGAAGCTGAAATCAACGCCGCTGTGGCCGCCGCCAAAGCCGCCTTTCCGAAATGGGCGGCTACACCTCCGCCGCAGCGCGCCAAGCTGATCCGCAATCTGGGCGACCTGATTGCCAAACACGTGCCCGAGATTTCTCAGACCGAGACCAACGACTGCGGCCAGGTCATCACTCAAACCGGCAAACAACTGATTCCCCGGGCCGCCGACAATTTTTACTACTTTGCCGAAATGTGCACACGGGTCGATGGCCACACTTATCCGACCGAGACGCATTTGAACTACACATTGTTCCACCCTGTCGGCGTGTGTGCGCTCATCAGCCCCTGGAATGTGCCTTTCATGACGGCCACCTGGAAAACCGCGCCCTGCCTGGCGTTTGGCAACACGGCCGTGCTGAAGATGAGTGAGCTCTCGCCGCTCACGGCTGCGCGCCTTGGCGAACTGGCGCTGGAGGCCGGCATTCCGGCCGGCGTCTTCAATGTGGTGCACGGCCTGGGCAAAGACGCGGGCGAGCCGCTGTGCGCGCACCCCGATGTGCGAGCCATCTCGTTCACCGGCTCCACAGCCACCGGCAACCGCATCGTCAAGGCTGCGGGCTTGAAGAAGTTCAGCATGGAGCTGGGCGGCAAATCGCCTTTCGTGATTTTTGACGACGCCGACATGGCCCGTGCGCTGGATGCCGCCGTGTTCATGATCTTCAGCAACAACGGCGAGCGTTGCACGGCGGGCAGCCGCATCCTGGTGCAGCAGTCCATCTACGCGGACTTCTGCGCCAAGTTTGTCGAGCGCGCCAAACGCATCGTGGTCGGCGACCCACTCGACGACAAAACCATCGTCGGCCCGATGATTTCGCAGGCCCATCTGGCCAAGGTGCGCAGCTACATCGAGCTCGGGCCCAAAGAGGGCGCAACGATGTTGTGCGGCGGGCTGGGCCGCCCTTCGTATGCACCGGAATTGTCGGCGCGCGTGGCCAAGGGCAATTACGTCTGGCCCACGGTGTTTGCCGACGTGGACAACCGCATGCGCATCGCACAGGAAGAAATCTTCGGCCCGGTAGCCTGCCTGATTCCGTTCAAAGACGAAGCCGACGCGATTGCCAAGGCCAATGACATCCAATACGGCCTGTCCAGCTACGTGTGGACGGAGAACCTCGGCCGCGCCCACCGCGTCGCCGCTGCTGTAGAAGCCGGCATGTGTTTCGTGAACAGCCAGAACGTGCGCGACCTGCGCCAGCCCTTTGGCGGCACCAAGGCCAGCGGCACCGGGCGTGAAGGCGGCACCTGGAGCTACGAAGTGTTCTGCGAGCCCAAGAATGTGGCGGTGTCGCTCGGCTCGCACCACATTCCGCACTGGGGTCTGTGACATGAGCCTCTATGCGGTGCAGAAATTTTTGTACCACCTCAACCGTGAGGCGCAGGTGCAGCAGCGCTTCAAGGACGACCGTGCGGCGCTGTTGGACGGCTACGACCTGAATCCGGAGGAGCGCCACGCAGTGGAGCAGGGCGACATCGGCAAACTGTATGTGCTGGGTTGCAACGGCCAGTTGCTGATGCATTTTGCGCCGCTGGTGGGTTTGCAATGGGCCGAGTATCTGGAGGCCATGCGCGAAGGGGTGCGGCGTTATGGCCCTGTGCGGGCGGGAATTTACGCTATGACAACTTCCACGGAAGAGAAGGTTGCGGGAGTATGACCCCCACGCTCCCGCACTTCGTGTCGTCGCTGCCCCCCGAGGGGGCCGTGCCTTGCTTGGGGCGGCCCGGCGCGGCGGCTTCATCATGAGCCTCGTTTTCGCCGGCATCTGCTCCCACGGCCCCGGCATCACCGGCCGCGCGGCTTTGGCCGACCCGGTGATCCGCGACGAGTTCCATGCGCAGTTCCGGCGCATGGGCGCGGCCCTTGATGCTGCAAAGCCCGACGCCGTCATCATCATCGCTGCCGAGCATTTCGCCAATTTTTTCATGAATAACATGCCCGCCTATGCGATCGGCATGGCCGATGGCTACGAAGGCCCGATTGAAGACCCGGACTGGCTCGGCATTGCCAAAACCAAAATCCTGGGCAACGCGGCACTCTCAAAACGCATCATCGAAAACGTCATGCAAACGGTCGACGTGGCCTATTCCGAGGAGTGGAAGTTCGACCACGGCATCATGGTGCCGCTGAACTTCTTGACGCCCCGGTACGACAAGGCCATCATCCCCGTCAATATCAATTGCCAAGGGCCGCCGCTCACACCGCTCGCCCGCGCCTGGGCCTTTGGCGAAGCGCTGCGCCGCGCGTGTGACGCTGTGCCCGAACGTATCGCGATCATCGGCACGGGTGGCATTTCGCACTGGCCGGCCACGCCCGATTCCGGAAAAATCAACGAGCCCTGGGATCGCGATTTTCTGGATCGCTGGTGCCGCAACGACCAAGCCGCCTTGCTCGACTACACCGACGCGGCGACGTACCGCGACGCGGGCCAGGGCGGCTTCGAGATCCGCACCTTCATCAGCGTTGCCGCAGGGGCGCGTGGGCAGGGCGTGGTGTGGCACTATCGCCCGATACCGATTTTTTCCGTCGGCTGTACAGTGGCCGTGATGGACATTGCCTGAACTTTGCCTACCTCCCATGCCCCACCTCGTCATTCTCTACACCCCCAACCTTGACGCCAAAGCCGACATGTCGGCTTTGTGCCGCAGCCTGGCAGACATCATGCTGGCGCAGCAGGATGAAACCGGCAAACCCGTGTTCCCCATCGGCGGCACGCGCGTCTATGCCTACCCTGCTGCCCATTGCGCGGTTGCCGACGGCGGCCGTGCCGGCAAAACGGTGAACGGCAGCAGCGACTACGCTTTTGTCTACCTCAATGTGCGCATGGCGGCGGGGCGCTCGGAGGCCGTGAAGAAACGCGCGGGCGATGAGATGCTGGCCGGCGTAAAAACCCACTTTGACGAGTTGCTCAAAACCAGTCCGATTGGCATCACACTCAATATCGACGAAAGCCCGGGCCAGGTCTACGATGGCAAACTCAGCAGCCTGCACCCGCTTTTTTTGCCGTGATGCCACTGCGCCATTCCTTTTCAGCTTTCAAAACAACATTCAACACACCATCAAGACCTTCAACATGCAAACCCCAGTCAACCCTTTTAAAGCCGCCCTTAAAAACAAACAAGCCCAAATCGGTTTGTGGTGTGGTTTGGCCGATTCGTATTCCACCGAGATCTGCGCAGGCGCCGGTTTTGACTGGCTGCTGCTCGACGGCGAACATTCGCCAGCGGAGCCTCGGGCAATCCTGCAGCAACTGCAGGCCGTGGCGGCCTACCCGGCTTCACACCCGATTGGCCGCATCCCCCTTGGGCATGGCAACGTGGGCGAAATGATCATCAAGCAGTACCTCGACTTGGGCTTTTCAACCCTGCTCGTGCCGATGGTGGATACACCCGAGCAGGCGCAACAAATTGTGCGCCGCTCGCGTTACCCGCAGAATGACGATGTGGGCAGCGCGACACGCGGCATTCGCGGCATGGCCAATATGCGGGCCAACCGTTTTGGCCGCATGGCCAATTACGCGCATGAGGCCAACGCGCAGATTTGCCTGCTGCTGCAAGCCGAGACCAAACAGGCACTCGACAACATCGAAGCCATCGCCGCGATTGACGGCGTGGACGGCATCTTCATCGGCCCGGCCGACCTGTCGGCCTCGCTGGGCCATGTGCTCAACCCCACCCACCCCATGGTGCAGAAGGCGATTGACGACGGCATCCGCCGCATCGTGGCCACCGGCAAGGCGGCCGGCATTTTGACGCCCGACGAAACCCTGGCGCGGCATTACCTGGCGCTGGGCGCGACTTTTGTGGCCGTGGGGCTCGACACGAACTTGCTGACGCGCCACACCAGCACGCTGGCGGCCAAGTTCAAGTCTGGCGTGGCGCCGGTGGTGGCAGGAAAAGTCTATTGAATATGTTCCGTTCGGGCTGAGCCTGTGGAATGCCTGCCCTGAGCTTGTCGAAGGGCCCTTCGACAAGCTCAGGGTGAACGGTTTTTGAGTCAACTTGATTTTTTGCAACGATATCCGTATGCGCATCTTCATCGCCGGTGGCTCAGGGGTAATTGGCCGCGCCCTGGTGCCCATGCTGGTGGCGGGCGGCCACAGCGTGGTGGCGCTCACCCGCGGAGCGGATCGCGCGGCCAGCCTGCGAGCCATGGGCGCGGAGCCGGAGCTGGGCGACGTGTTTGACCAGGCCGCGCTGACGCAACGGGTGCGTGACGCGCGGCCCGACGTGGCGATCCACCAGCTTACCGCCTTCGGCGCCAAAACCCACGACCCGGCCGCCGACCCGCTGGCTGAGACCATCCGTATCCGCGACGAAGGCACGCGCAAGCTGGTGGCGGCGCTGCAGGCCGCCGGTGTGAAACGGCTCATCACCCAAAGCATTTCCTTCATCTGCTCGCCTAAGCCGGCGGGCCTGGATGCGCAGGGTTTGAGTGATGAGGCCACGCCCTTGTACCTGGAAGGCGGCCCCGCCATCGCGCCGCTGGCGCAGGCTGTCGCCGAGATGGAGCGCCTGACGCTACAGACGCCTGGCATCGACGGCACGGTGCTGCGTTACGGCTGGTTTTATGGCCCAGGCACCAATTACGACGCGGCCAATGGGCCCATCCCGCGCGGGCTGCGCAAGGGCCGCTCGCCGCTGGTGCAGTCTTCGGCTGGGCTGGGCAGCGGGGTGTATTCGCACATCGCTGTGGCTGACGCCGCCCGCGCCACACTGCTCGCACTCGGCCACGTAACATCAGGCCGCGCAGCCCTTGGCATCTACAACATCGTCGACGACGAGCCCGCCGCCCACGGCGTGTGGCTGCCCTGGCTGGCTGGCTTGCTCAAGGCGCCCACGCCACCCGCCTTGCCCGAAACTGAAGCCCGCCAAGCTATGGGCGACATGCTGGTGCATTTCATGACGACGCAGACCGGCGCGTCCAACGCCAAAGCCAAACGCGAACTCGGCTGGCAGCCTGAGCCCGCCTCATGGCGCGAAGGCTTCGCATCGCTTTACCGCTGAGCCACATACCCCCCAATACCGTTACTCCGGAGAACCCCATGAACGCCCAACTCAAACCCGAACAACTGCTTGCCCCCAACCCTGGCTTCCACCCTGACGAGTGGGCCGCACGCCTGCAACTGGCCGCCTGTTACCGCGTGTTTGCGATGCTGGGGTGGGTGGAGATGATCTACAACCACATCACCGTGCGGCTGCCTGATTCGGTAACCCAAAAGGAAAAGCATTTTCTGATCAACCCCTTCGGCCTGCACTACAGCGAGGTAACCGCCTCCAACCTGCTGAAGATCGACCTGGCCGGCAACAAGATCACGGCGCCGGGCCAGCCCGAGAGCCCCTGGCCGGTCAACCCGGCCGGCTTTACCGTGCACGCCGCCATCCACGCCGGCCTGCCTGACGCGCATTGCATCATGCACACCCACACCACCTCGGGCGTGGCGGTGGCCTGTCTGGAGGGCGGCCTGCAGCAGACCAATTTCTACACCGCGCAACTGCATGAGATGGTGGCCTACCACGACTTCGAGGGCATCACCATCCACGCCGAAGAGGGCCCGCGCCTCTTGGCCAGCATGGGCAACAAGCCGGCGGTGATCCTGCGCAACCACGGCCTCCTGGCCTGGGGCAAAACTCTGCCGCAGACCTTTGCCGTGTTGTGGACGCTGCAACGCGCCTGCGACGTGCAGATGGCCACGTTCAGCATGGGCAAGCCCATCCCTGTGTCTGAGGCCATCGCGGCCAAATGCACCCGCGACGCCTTGCAGTACCCCGACAAGGGCGGCGGCGAAGACCTGTTCAGCGCCATGACGCGCCTCGTCACCCGGCAGGACGACAGTTTTTTGCGTTGAATTTTGAATTATTATATTAATTAATACTAATTTTATTAGTTTTATATACCAAAATAAGTAGCAAACTATGTATTGTGGATGAGAGCTAATATCAATTTTTCAGTTTAATAGCATTTTCAAAAAAGATTTTTCCTTGAATTTTCCATCGACAACTCCACTGCCATTCAAAAAAATCTGCATCTACGGCGCAGGCGCCATTGGCGGCTGGATAGGCGCGGGGCTCGCGGGCGCGGGCGTCCCCGTGAGCGTGGTAGCGCGCGGCGAGACGTTGCGCGCCCTGCAGACGCACGGCCTGCGCATCCGGCGGGGTGATGTGGTCACTGCGCACCCCGTGGCCGCCAGTGACGACCCGGCAGCACTGGGCGTGCAAGACCTGGTGGTGATCGCCGTCAAGGCCCCCGCGCTGGCCGACGTGGCGCGCCACATCGCGCCCCTCATCGGCCCGCACACCCTGGTGTTGCCCGCCATGAACGGCGTGCCGTGGTGGTTTCTCCAGAGTTTCGGCGGCACCTACGCCGGCACCCGCCTCAAGGCGGTGGACCCTGCCGGCGAGATCGAGGCCGCCATTGCGCCCCACCACGTGATCGGCTGCGTGGTGCACGCCAGCACCGCCATTGCCGAGCCTGGGCTGGTCCACCACCATTTTGGCAATGGCCTCATCGTCGGCGAGCCTTCGGGCGCGGCCACGCCCCGGGTGCAGGCGCTGCTGGCGCTGCTGGTGCAGGCGGGTTTCAACGCCACGCTCTCGCAGCAGATCCAGAAGGACATCTGGTACAAGTTGTGGGGCAATATGTCGGTCAACCCGGTGAGCGCCTTCACGGGCGCCACCACCGACCTGATCATGGGCGACGAGCTGGTGCGCAACTTCGTCTCCAGCGTGATGCTGGAGGCCAAGGAAATCGGCGCGCGCCTGGGGCTCCCCATCGACCAGCAGCCGGCTGACCGCCACGCCATCACGCTGAAACTCGGCGCCTTCAAAACCTCGATGCTGCAAGACGTGGAGGCCGGCCGGGCGGTGGAGCTGGACGGCATTGTGACGGTGGTCAGGGAACTGGGGCAGCTCACCGGTGTGCCGACACCCTTTACCGACGCGCTCCTGGGCCTGGCGCGCCTGCATGCGCGGGGGCGGGGTTTGTATCCGCAGGCTTCGGCGAATTGACAAAATTCCGCTTTGGCTCCAAAATGGCTCTTGCATCCATTTTGGAGCCAAAATGCCCAATTTATCAATCAAAGACGTGCCCGAAGCCTGGGCTGAGGCCTTGCGCCAGCGTGCCGCGCGCAATCACCGCTCGCTCCAGGGGGAGCTGATGGCGCTTGTGGAAAGAGCGGTTCAGGCCACCCCTGACCTGCCATCGCGCAGCAAGGGGACGGTAGTCGGTTATGACCGGCGCGGCCAGCCCATTGTCCAACGCGGCTGGAAGTCGGTTGAAGAGGTGCTGGCCACCATCCGCGCCAAATACCCCGAGCCCTCTACTGATCTGCCCACCAGCATCGAGATACTGCGTGCCGAGCGGGAAGCCCGCGACCAGCAGTTGAGCCGCCCGGCATGAGCGCCGCGCCGGGCCGCCCCAAGCAAGCTCGCTCCGCAATACGTAGCATGGAGGATACGTGATGAGCGCCGAGCGCCCCGCCCTCTTCGTCGCTGAACCGTCTGCGCAATACCTGCGGACGCCGCCTTTGGTGGTGGACTGCAGTCTGCTTGCCGGCCTGCTTTTTCACGAGAACACGCAAACCGACGCAGCGGTGCGTATCGCCGGTAGAGCGCTGCATGCGCCCTATTTGCTGCAAGTGGAAATGACAAGTGTTGCCGACAAAAAATGCAGGCTCGGGCTCATCGACAAGGCCATGTTGGCCCTGGCGGAGTTTGATGCCATGTCCATGGAATTGCACGAAATTGACCCAACGGCGGTGTTGGGCCTCGCCTTGCATTACAAATTGTCGGCCTACGACGCCTCTTACCTCTGGCTGGCCGCCGAACTCAAGTGCCCGCTGGCCACCTTTGACGAAAAGCTGGGCCGTGCCGCGCAAACCCACTTATCCACAATATGACCCCCACGGTCGCCCACTGCGTGTGGCTCCCTGCCCCCCGAGGGGGCCGCATTTTGCCTTGGGGCGGCCCAGCGGCAAAACATCTATGACCCCCAACCATGACAGCCTCTAAACGCGCAGTCAGCGCCTCGGCCTTTGGCACCCTGCTGCTGATCGCCTTCATGATGGGCGCCAACCATGTGGCGGCACGTTTTGCCTTCAACGACGGGGTGGACGTGGCCACGGCCGTGGCGTTTCGCAGCGCCGTCACCACCCTGGTGGTGGCGATGGTGGTGCTGTTTTACAAAGTGCCCATCCAGCTCACCGCGCAGCACAAAAAATACCTGCCCGTGATCGGCGGGTTGATCGGCCTGCAGAGCCTGTGCCTGTATTCCGCCGTGGCGCGGCTGCCGGTGGCGCTGCTGGCCTTCAACACCTACCCGCTTTGGGCGGCATTGTGGGACCGTGTTTTATACGGCCACCGCACCGAACCGGCGGTGTTGAAAGCCATGCCGGTGCTGCTGGTGGGCCTTGCCATGGCGCTCGACGTGTTCGGCGCGGCTTCGGGTCTGGGCGCTGCCGCGCAGTGGGGGCGTATTGGCGTGGGGGTGGCGTTTGCGCTGGCGGCGGGCGCGTCATTTGGCCTGGCCATGATCCTCACCCAGCACGAGGCCGGCGACGTGGACGGCCGCGTGCGCACCGTCAGCACGCTGGGGCTAAGCGGCCTGATCGCGCTGGTGGTGGTGGGCGCACAGGGCGGCTTCCACATGCCCACCGCCACGGCAGGTTGGCTGGGCCTGGCCGCGTTGACCTTTCTTTACGGCACGGCCTTCACCATCATGTTCACCGTGCTGCCCAAACTCGGCGTGGCCGGCAGCTCGCCCATCATGAACGTCGAACCCGTGGTGGCACTGGTGTTGGCCTGGCTGCTCTTGGGGCAGTCCATCGCGCTCATCCAGGTGGCGGGGGCGCTCTTGGTGGTGGGCACGGTGATGTGGCTCGGGCTGCGCAAGAAATAGACCGTTTGCCGAGGCGGGTTGGCGGTGGCGCAGCGTCGTCCGATGCGGGACAGCGCGCCCGCGCGCCTCGCCCTTCCCGCCACATAATCGCAAAATCCAAACTGACGACCCATCCTGAGTGCCCGCCATGACTGAAGCCAAACTCGACATCCCCCGGCCCGCAGGCCCCCGCCAGCGCCCCTCGCTTGCGCATATACCCAGCACCGGCGACTGGCCGATGGTGGCCGAGGCGCGTTTCCTCTCCAACACGCTGGCTTTTGCGCAGCGGGTGCACGCCAAATGCGGGCCGGTGTCACGCGGCTGGTGGATGTTTGGGCAGTCGGTCTACCTGATGTCGGCCGAGGCCAATGAAATGGTGCTGTTTGACCGGGGCGGCCGCTTTTCGGCCAAACTCGGCTGGGAGCGCGTGTTGGCCGACCTGTTCCCGCGCGGCCTGATGCTGCGCGACGCCGAAGACCACCGTTGGCATCGCAGGTTGATGCTGCCCGCGTTTCGCAAAGAGGCGCTGGCGCGTTACCTGGAGGCCATGAGTCCGCGCATTGAGGCCTCAGTGGCGCAATGGGGCGAAATGGGCCAAAGCGGCAACTTGAAGTTTTACCCAGCCATCAAACGGCTGACGCTGGCCATCGCTGCCGACGTGTTTTTGGGCACCCAGCTGGATGCGGAGATCGACCAGATCAGCGCCGACTTCACCGATCTCGTCGCCGCTTCAGTGGCCATCGTGCGTATACCGGTGCTGGGGCGCACCTATGCGCGCGGCGTGAATGCCCGCGCGCGCCTGGCGCATTTCATCCGCGAGCGCATCCCGCAGCGCCGCGCCAGCCAGGGCAATGACCTGTTCACCCAGTTGTGCCACGCCCGCGATGAAGAAGACCGCCAATACAGCGACGAAGAAATCGTTGACCACCTGATCTTCTTGATGATGGCTGCGCATGACACCACCACCAGCGCCATCACCACGCTCGTCTATGCGCTGGCCAAACACCCCGAGTGGCAGGCGCGCTTGCGCCGCGAAGCCCAAGGCACAGTCAAAGCCATGCAGGCTCGTGGCGGCAGCGGCTCACCGACCCTGGATGACCTGGCCCTGATGACCGACATCGACCTGGTGTTCAAAGAAGCGCTGCGCCTGTACCAGCCGCTGCCCACCATTGCGCGGCGCACGCTGGTGGAGGTGGAAATCCACGGTAAAAAAATCCCGGCGGGCACGCCGGTGGCGGTGTTCCCGATCCAGGTGCACCGCTCGCCCGAGTGGTGGACTAACCCCGAGCAGTTCGACCCCGAGCGCTTCAATGCACAACGCGCCGAGCACCGCCGCCACCCCTACGCCTGGGCGCCCTTTGGCGGCGGCGCCCACATGTGCATGGGCCTGCATTTCGCCGAAATGCAAGTCAAAGCCGTGATGCTGCCCCTGCTGCGAAGCTGGCAATGGACCGTGCCCGAGGGCTACGTGCCCAACTACGCCTACGCACCCATCGCCAAACCGAGGGATGGGCTGCCGATTCGCATGGGGGCTGTGAGCGGGGGCTGAGGCCTGATCTTGGGAGGCGGCGTGGAGCTGCTTGAGCGGGTGTGAATAGGTGTGTTATCGGGTTGATACGCCGCTTATGGGTTATAAATAGGTGTAATTGGGTTTATTATTGGGTGTATGTTCCATGCCGACTCCTTGAAAATCACCCCGGAAGTCCTGCGCCTGATCGCCCGGATCGACGAGTTCAAGGGTGCGTGGCGCGCGCTGGGCACCCTGGCCCCAGACCGATTGCAGGCCCTGCGCCGCGTCGCCACCATCGAGAGCATTGGCTCGTCCACCCGCATTGAAGGCAGCAAACTGTCTGACCGCGAGGTGGAAAAGCTGCTCGCCAACCTGGAGATCAAAACCTTCGACACCCGCGACGAGCAGCAGGTAGCGGGTTATGCCGAGCTGATGGAGCTGGTGTTCAGCGCCTGGCCGAGCATCCCCTTCAATGAAAACCACATCAAGCAGTTGCACCAAACCCTGCTGCGTCACAGCGAAAAAGACGCGCGGCACCGGGGCCAGTACAAAACCCACACCAACAGCGTTGCCGCCTTCGATGAAAACGGCAAACAAATCGGCATCGTGTTCGATACCGCATCGCCCTTCGACACGCCGCGCCTGATGGCCGAGCTGCTCGACTGGCTCACCCTGGAGCGCGACAAGGCGCACCTGCACCCGCTGCTCATCATTGCGGTCTTTGCGGTGGTCTTTCTGGAAATCCACCCCTTCCAGGACGGCAACGGGCGCCTGAGCCGCGTGCTGACCACCCTGCTGCTGCTGCAGGCGGGTTATGCCTACGTGCCCTACAGCTCGCTGGAAAGCGTGATCGAGGCGAACAAGGAAGGCTACTACCTGGCACTGCGCCAGACGCAAGGAAGCATCCGCACGGCCACGCCAGACTGGCAACCCTGGCTGCTGTTCTTCCTGCGCAGTTTGTCGGAGCAGGTGCGCAGGCTGGAGAAAAAGGTAGAACGCGAAAAAATCGTGCTGGCCGCCTTGCCGCAATTGCAACTGCACATTGTCGAATTTGCACGCGAGCATGGGCGCGTGACCATTGGCAATGCCATCGCGCTTACCGGGGCCAACCGCAACACCTTGAAGCAGCACCTGCGCAGCCTGGTGGAGCGTGGCCACCTGAAGCAGCAGGGCGGCGGGCGGGGGGTTTGGTATGAGTTGCGGTGAAGGCTCAATGGCAATTCTCCAGACGATGTTGGGAGAATCTCCAAAATCGCAGACACCGTCTGCGGAATCTTTACAAGGACACCCATGAAAATCCTGATCCTCGGTGCCGGCGGCACAGGCGGCTACTTTGGCGGCAGGCTGCATCAGGGCGGCGCAGACGTGACCTTTCTCGTGCGTGAGGCACGCGCGCAGCACATCGCCAGCCACGGCCTGATGCTGGAGAGCCCCAAAGACAAAGTCACGCTGCAAGTCAAAACGGTGCTGGCCGGGCAAGTCAAGCCCGAGTACGACGTGGTCATCCTCGCCTGCAAAGCCTACGACCTGGCCAGCAGCATCGCGGCCATCACACCGGCCATGGGCACTAACAACAGCGCCCACACCTGTGTGTTGCCGCTGCTGAACGGCATCTCGCACATCGCCACGCTGGACGCCGCTTTTGGCCAGCAGCGTGTGATGGGCGGCGTCTGCCAGATATCGGCCACCCTGACCCAAGACGGCGTCGTCAAATCGATGATGGACTCGCACGCGCTGGTGTGGGGCGCGCGCGACCCGGCTCATGCCGGCCTGGCGCAGGAACTCGGCACACCGTTTGCCAACACCGTGCTGGACTGGCGCGTGTCTGACACCATCATGCTCGACATGTGGGAGAAGCTGACTTTTTTGTCCACCCTGGCGGGCATGACCTGCCTGATGCGCGCGTCGGTGGGCGACATACTGGCCGCGCCCGGCGGCGCACAGGCCATCACCCGTTACCTGGACGCGTGCATCGCCATCGCCACGCACGAAGGCTACGCCCCGCGCAGCGCCGCCATCGAACGCTACCGCGCCATGCTGTGCACCCCTGGCTCTGCGCTGACCGCGTCAATGCTGCGCGACCTGGAAAACGGCGGGCCGATTGAAGCCGACCACATTGTGGGCTGTGTGCTGGAAAAGGCGCGGGCGCATGGGGTGGATGAGGGCATGCTGGCGGTGGCGTTTGCGCATTTGAAGGCTTATGAGGTGCGGCGGGGACGCAAGTAGTGAATTTCTGTCACCACAAATAACCAGACAGATTTATTTTTTGTGAGTACAATAATCTTGTGGAAATCAGCTTCGATCCAGGCAAAAATGCACGAAACGTGGCTGATCGCGGCCTGCCGTTCAATCTGGTAGAGCAGTTGGAATGGTCAAGCGCGATCATCGAAGAAGACGTCCGCAAGAACTATGGTGAGCGACGTTACATAGCCCTTGGGCTTATCGAAGATCGGTTGCACGCCGTGGTGTTCACGCCTCGTGCGCACCGGGTGCATGTCATCAGTTTGCGCAAGGCGAACCAACGAGAGGTGAAAGACTATGAGCAAAAAACCAGACCCTGAGCTGATTGACGAAGAGAACCCCGAGTGGACGGCCAAACAAATTGCCAAAGCGCGCCCGGCCAGTGAAGTGTTGCCTAAGATTTTTGGCGCGCAGGTTGCTCAGGAGATGCTCAAGCGGCGCGGTCGCCCGCGAGCAACGCACCCGAAGGAGCGCATCAATATCCGCCTGTCGCACGATGTGGTCACTCATTTCAAAGCGTCAGGTGACGGCTGGCAGACGCGGATTGATGCCGCGCTGAAAGATTGGTTGCGGACGCATGCGGGGGCTTAGACCGCAACTCCCTATCCCATGAAAATCCTGATCCTAGGCGCTGGCGCCATCGGCGGCTACTTTGGCGGCCGGCTGCATCAGGCGGGCGCAGACGTGACCTTCCTTGTGCGCCCCGCAAGGGCGCAGCACATCGCCACCCACGGCCTGATGCTGGAGAGCCCCAAAGACAAGGCCACGCTGCAAGTCAAGACCGTGCTGGCCGGGCAAGTCAAGCCCGAATACGACGTGGTCATCCTCGCCTGCAAGGCCTATGACCTGGCCAGCAGCATCGCGGCCATCACCCCGGCCATGGGTGAGCACACCTGTGTGTTGCCCCTGCTCAACGGCATCTCGCACATCGCCACGCTGGATGCCGCCTTTGGCCCAGAGCGCGTGATGGGCGGCGCCTGCCAGATCGCCGCCACGCTCACGCCCGAGGGCGTGGTCAAGGCGCTGATGGAGTTCCAGAGCCTCGTGTGGGGCGCGCGCCACCCGGCGCAGGCCGCGCTGGCAGAGGCGCTGGGCCAGAGCTTTGCCAACACCGGCGTGGGCTGGCGCGTGTCTGGCGAGATCATGCTCGACATGTGGGAAGTATGTGGCCCCCACGCTCCGCCGCTTCGCGGGTCGCTGCCCCCCGAGGGGGCGCATTTTTGCTTGGAGCGGCCCGGCGCAAAAACTGGTCTCCACGCTGGCCAGCATGACCTGCCTGATGCGCGGCTCGGTGGGCGACATTCTGGCCGCGCCCGGCGGCGCCGAATGCATCACCCGTTATCTGGATTCATGCATCGCCGTCGCCACCAAAGAGGGCTACGCGCCGCGCGCTGCGGCCATCGAACGTTACCGCGCGATGCTGTCAACGACAGGATCGACGCTCACCGCCTCGATGCTGCGCGACCTGGAAATCGGCGGCCCCATCGAAGCCGACCACATCGTCGGCTTCATGCTGGAGAAGGCGCGGGCGCATGGGGTGGATGAGGGGATGCTGGCGGTGGCTTATGCGCATTTGAAGACTTATGAGGCGCGGCGCAAGCGCCAAATGACGACATTTTTAGAGGGCAAACAGACCCGTTCGTAGATAGTGGCGCTAAACAACTCACGGGCTAGTCAATCAACCGGTTAAGCGCCTCCACACCTCCGTCGGCAAGTGAAGAAGCTACGTGGGAAAGATCCGATCTGAATCGGATCCCCGTTATCCGAGTGTCACTCGGCTCGTCAGGTTTAGGCACATCCCTCATCGCATACATCACGAAGTGCCGCTCAGCATAAGATAAATCGAACCTTCGATCCAGGCGGTCAGAAAACTCGCTGCCAAGAGCACTTGCCACATTCTCCCAAAGCTTCTGCCGCGCCAGGGGATCTCCTGAAACAGCTACTTCAATCTTACGTGCCAGATCCATCACGCCTGTTCCACCGCTAAGTGGTTGCAACAGGACTGAGGCTAAGAAGCCGTTGCCATTCACAGGTTCTATGAGTTGCTCAAGAGCGAACTCATGTACCCTTATCTCTTTAGTAGTAGCTTTGACTTCAAGGCAACAAGCAGCCCACGAAAAATCAAATCTATCAAACTTGTCAGCATGCCAAGCCGCAAGAGCCCGAGAAGTGTTGCGGCTACTAGCAATGACATACAGTTCGGCCCATAGCCCTGTGACCTCTCTATTGTTGGGCCAACTCAGCGCTTTAAACAAGTCAAGCAGGCCGTGAACGCATTGCCCCAAAACAACGGTATCGGAGGAAACGGGAAGTCGCTCAACGGCAACTGCAAAGCAACGAATAAAAAGTTCAAATAGGTCAGGGACTGAAGCGTCACAAGTGATAACGGCGAACTGGTCTTCAAGCGTTGCAGAATCAGTGCGCACTCTGCATGTACTATGGAACTGCACCGATAAGTACTTCAAGGCAATGCTTGGCGAGTAAGTCACACTACTTGAATCATGTAGGAGGAAAACTGGACTGCCGTCAAGCGCTTTAGCAAGAAAGTCTCGACGCTTTGATGACAGGCTAACCGCCGCGAACTCTGAGCCCGAGGCAGCAATTTGAAGGTCAAGGAAAATGCGATGCAAGTCCATGCTAAGGGCGCTGCTCAACTAACAGGGCTTTCTTCAACTTCTTGGGTACGTTCAAAGCAAACCAAGTCACTGACTGAATGTCAGCTTGGCTCGGATCGCGTTGATGGATCCCAAGGTCGAACTTACGCAACTGAATAGTGACACGGTCTGGAGAGCAGTAGTCGCGGTCGTTCACGGTACCTGCACTTTGACTGAAATACTGGTTAATGGGTGCGTAACGATGGGTTGCATTTAGGCCTCGCCCGGCGGCACGAGTACGGTAACCTGCAGTCAGCCTATTCATAAGAAACACGTCAGCAACCAGAGAAGTATCCTTCGCCAGCATGTCCGCTAGAGCAACGAGCATGGCGATGTGATCTTCGGCGTCACGAGGGTCTTTAACTTGGATGGCCAGCAGAAAATCCTCAAGAACAGTCTTGAGAGGCACAGCCTCAATAACGTCGTGTGGCGACATAGTTAAAGCTGTTTTGACGATCGCAGCGTTCACAACGGGTCCGTGCGCCTGCCGCCACTTGATCACAATCTTCTCAAGGAGCTTCCGGTTCTCATCAGCAGCGGAATCGTCGCGTTGCATCACAGACGGCACCAGCCAGCCGTCCACTGGCACCCGACGCACACCCAAGCCAACCACGTTTGGCCGGGTTGGCTTAAGCAGTTCAGTCAAGATGAAATCACGGCGCCAGTTAGTCAAAGGTTTGCCGCGATTCGCAGCAAGTGCATTGCGGACAAACTCTTCATGTTCGACATACTCTGTGAAGGCCTGCCGAACGGTCGTCTGTAAGTAAACACGACACAAACCAAGATAATTCGATTTATAGCCAAAGAACCGCGCGCGCTGCTGCAAAGTGTCGGCAGTTGGGGACGTTCCAAGGGGGCGCGGCATGTATGTGACGCATAAACCTTCAACGGTATAGCCGCGATCAAGCTTAGCGCCCCCAACGAGAATCCAATAGCGATAAGTGTTCCAGTGGATTTTCTTTTCTGCGTCCGGCGTTCCATTGACCTCGACAACGTTAAGCTCATCGAAGACCTCATCCACCATCTCCTCGACGAGCTCATCAAGCGACCGAATCTGTGGAAAGGTCTTGGCCAGCGAGTTGTACTCGTCACTAAACAGTTTGGCTGCGGCGGTGGGGTTGGAGGCATGTAGCTTCTCAACCATGCCCTTGAGCCCTTTCCAGGCTTTGTCGACCCATGCCTTGTAGACCTTATGCGAGGCAGTAGCGATGGCAGGATGCACCATCATCGAGCGGTTGCGATCTTTGCTTTTTGGACCCTCTTTCTCTCTAGTCAGCGAGTGTTGAGCAGCCACGAGCAAAAAGCAACGAAGAGATCTAAGCAGGCTCTTGGGCGGACTGGAGACGACGGTCGTGGGACTCGGCACCTCCCTCGCGGGAATATCAGCGATCAGTTCCGTCGGACCAAGGAAAAAGGCACGGCCCCCCGTGTAGGCTGCACCTGGAGTCACCAACTCCGCGAAGTCCGGGTTCAGGAAATCAGTCTGTGCCAGCAGTAGATTGGCTTGCGGCGTTGCGGTGTACTGTAGGTATGAGTGATGAGGGAGAACGTCTCGAAGCTTGAGTATCTTCTTATAGGTCGTGCTCATGTCCGTGATAGCAGCAAGCCCCGCCTTAATTCTCGCCGCCTTGGTATTCAAGCTGGCTTGGTCACTTTCGTCGTCGATGATGAGCGCGGGGATGCCGTCAAGCGCGACATCCTTAAAGACTTCCGCCAACTTTTCCAGGTGACCCCCGTGTTTGAGCACCGTAACAAGCAATGCCTTCTTTGTGGGCTTCTTTTTCCACGTCGCGAGCTTGCTTTCAATCTGGCTCTTAACGGCAGATGTGGGGTTCGAGAGGTGATACCAGTGTTCGCTACCGTCATCGATACCAAGGTCCTTCTTCAGGCGGCCTTCTGATTGATCCCTCAGATTGTTTTTGGTACCCGCAAGCACAATGATCAGACCGTAGCCATTGTCACGAGCGAGCGCAATGACCGTCTCGAATGACATAGTCTTACCACTCTGCACGTAGCCGACTACCAGCCCAGTTTCTGCCTTACCGGTCTCGCTCGGAGGAAGGCAGCGACCCAATATACGCTGAGCCTCCTGCAGCACGGAGTTGGGGCCAGCCGTAAGGTCGGAATAGCTTGGGCCATTCGGGTCTTTAGATTTACTCTGTAGGAACTCTTCGGTAAAGTCCTTGCGAATCGGCACCCAGCGCAAAGGTGGCTTGATGGTCTTAAGAATTTTGATTGAGGCTGTCATTCAGCGCTAACGAAGCACGAATCAACGCCCCTCGCATCATGTAGTTGAAGTGATAAAGAACGACCTCGGGGGCGTCCCCTGAAATATCCTCCGAAAGCACAAGCGAAATACTTACCGCAGTGGCGATGCGAAGGAACAACTCGACGTTCTCATTGTTGGCACCGAGAAACTCGGACGAGAAAGGGTGGGCGAGTGACAACTCTATGCACAGGCGCCGAACTCGTTCCGAGTCGTCGTCCAATGATTCCTGCTTGGCCAGCCGTAACCATTCCTCGCGAGCGGGGTCGACCGTTGTCCGAATGGTAATGGCCCACAACCAGTTCCCATCATCAATCTGAACAGTACGCTCTGAAGCTTGCAGTGCGCTGCTCGGTAGAGTGTCTGGCAGAGGCGGCGCATCCGTTGGATTGCTGTGCGCCTCAACAAGCAGCGGTGCAATATCCCTCTCCAAATACTGAGCAACCGAAGCCGTTGCAGCTACGGCGCGTGTCTCGATACTCTTTCTAGACGGCAGGGCGCGGTAATTGTCTGCTTGGGCCAGCAGGTCGAGTGGTTCCGTTTCGAGTTCGCCCTTCAAGCAATCGAGGAAGATATCTTCATACTCTTCCCAACGGAAACCGTCCTTTGTGTGACTGACCTCGAAGCCTTCAACATGCAACTCACCAAATAATCGTTGGTAGGGGTAGCTATTGGTTTGTTTGAAAATGAAACTCGGCCGATAGCTCTCGTCGTAGCTGCCCTCAATAAGCCGGTCACGACGAAATAGAGCAAAACCGGCAAACGGTGTCGAGCCGATCTCGCGCAGTGCTGCGAAACCGGTAACTTTTTGACCTTTGCCGAAGTCCAAACTAATGTCTTTCTTCCACAGCACGGGCAAGGCATTGGTTTTATTAACTGGCACTCCAGGCGACGCGTATGGCAGCGCCGAGAGGACGGCGGGAGATGCGTAGCTCAGCAACTCCTCATTGAACTTCAGGATCATGCGCCCATCCCGCAAGAACATACGGTAGATGCTCGCAAGGTGCTCCTTGATTTTTCCGAGCGTGCGTCCTTGAGGAATGTGGTGCAGACCTCGCAGTGACACAACTGTGTAATGAGCGGCTGAGTCAACAGTTCGCGTCTCAGTGTTGAGGCTCTCAATCTTGTTGTCTACGATGTGACGGATATCGAAATTAATTGTGCGCTCGACTACTTCGTCAATCGATTTAGTACGAACGCTCCACGCCTCGGCGAACCAACACGCTGCGCTCTTCATCCCCATTCCAAACTCAGACAGACCACTGCGGTCAACTGGAACCTGCGCTGCTCTGAAAGCCCTAGGAAAATCAGCGCCAGATATTCCAGCGGCGTTGTCCGTTACGACAATTTTCCCAGAGCCGTTGGTGTCGATGCGCACTTCGACCAGAAGTTTAAAACCCGGCCCGTGCAACTCTTCAAGGGTCTCACGGTTAGCGAGATAACTCTGCAAAGCGTTGTCGATAAACTCTGCAATGGCAAACCAAGCCTTGTAGTTCAGGTGTCTGAGCACCGACAGCATAGTGACTTCTGGTCGGATCTCTATTTTTTCTGTTTGTTGTAGTTCCTGGTTTAGCTGCATGCAACGGCCTCTGGTTCCTGCGACTTCTGACGTAATGACGAATCTCTGAAACCGTCAGGACGCGTCGCAAGCAATGCCTGAGCGACCATCTCAACTACTTTTGAATTCACGGCGTTCCCTAAAGCCTGAAACGCTTGTGTCGGTCTCTCAGGCAGACACAGCCCGTCCAAACTCTGCAATCTCGCGCACTCATGTGGCGTCATGTAGCGTTTTTGCCAGCCGATAAGTGGCACTTGGGTATCGGTCATAGCTATCAAACTAGGCGCGGTGCTTCTGCGCTTAATGCGTACCCCTGAGGCGCGAAACTGGATGACGTAGTCCCAAATTTCTCGTGCACCACCCTTTACATTCCATTCAAACTTTTGGAGGCTAGAGGGGAATTGCAGAATTTTTGGTAGCCATGGGTCTATCCAAAGCTTGTTGTCTTCATAAAACTGTCGATTACTACGTATGAAGTCTTGCTTCCACTTGGGAAACTGCATCTGTGGGGTACGCGCGTGGCTCGGAAGCGCATTCCAACGCTCATCCAATGTGCCCAAGTACCCAATCTTCTTTCCATGACTTCCCTTGAAGCCTTTGAGACCATCGAGCCCCATATCTTTCTTGCGCGCGAAAGGCGTAGTGTCCTCGTATGGATACGTCGCGCCCCACTCCATAGACCAGAGAGGGTATGAGGGCAATTCAACGTTTGATGGACAGGCCTTAAGGAACTCATTCCAAACATCGAGACATGCTTTTACTTGAACAGATAGCTGCTTGGCTTCTTTAGGATTGTCATCCAAAACCGTCTCGATGTTGGTGGATGCATCGCTGGTATCCGGCCATTTGAAGCTATCGAGCGACTCAAGAGAGCCAACGATATAGACACGCTCTCGAATTTGAGGAATGCCAAAATTATGAGGTGAAAATCGCTCAGCGCGGATGTGATATCCAAGGCCTTTTCGTCCAATACCTAAGATATTTTGTATCTCCTCCCAGGTACGTCCCTCATCATGTTTCAGCAAGTTCGGCACATTCTCAAGAATAAAAAACGTCGGCCTCTTTTCTTGAAGAATGGCCGCAACGTTGAAGAAAAGATTGCCCTGCTCTGTACATTCAAAGCCTAGTTGCTCCCCCGCTTTTGAGAACGGTTGGCAGGGGAATCCAGCAGTCAATACATCGTGGTCACGAACAGACTTAGGGGAAACAAGTGTTATGTCGCCTTCTGGACGGAAACCAAAGTTGACTTCATAGAGGTCTCGAAGATGGTCTTTCCATTCCGCAGCAAAGACACACACTCCACCCAATCGCTCAAGCGCTAGGTGAAAGCCTCCAAGGCCAGCAAATAGGTCAACAAATCGAAATGGGTACATCTTTGCCACGTCTCGTCAGGATCCCATATTGATCATCGTTGTCAGTAAGCCAGATTGCTTGAGTTAATCGCATTGCATGGCCGTCAAAAAGGGCTCAGCACCCAAGCCTGATATTTTATACAGTGTCGTGCGTGCGATGTCAATCGGGTGGAAAGCCTAGTTTCTCCTGCAAGACGCGACCGCAAAACGATGCTTTTTGTTGCGAATCACGAACCAACTCACGCTCGCCACAGGCAAAATCTGCCCAGTCATAAATGGTCTGGTCAAACGCGTGCTCTTCCATCACCGGGCGTCAAACCCGGTGCACTGATTTCTTTGCTGCGGCCAACGCGCCTTTCAGCGCGGGATTGGGTTTGAAGCCACTGCCCAGCGCTTTTGAAAAAGCCGCGAAGTCACGCTTCGAAAGAGTGGCGGGCACTGCGTCAGCTCCCATGCTTATTAGGCGCCTGGCGCGTCCATCGCTTTGTTTCGTCACGGCTCCCCCATCAAAATATTCATGCCTGTGACTTGAGAAAAATCCCTGTCATGCGTCACAAAGGCGGCAGCGCCTGTGTCCAGGGCGGTGGCCAGTTGAATCGCGTCGGGCAGCTTTAGCCGGTACTGCGCCCGCAACTGGGCGGCCAATGCCGCTATCGGCGGCGTCACGGAAACCAGTGTGTAGGCAGACAGGGCCTTTTCATACCGTTTGGCCAAGGCGGTTTGGCCCGCCTTGAGAGGGCCGGTCAACACTTCGGCCAGGGTGTTGGTTGACAGTGCAATGCTGATTTTTCCAGCCGCCGCCGCTTCAAAAAGGCCCGTAAATTGGTCTGCAAACTGCGGGTTTGATTCAAGGATGTAAATGAACGGGGCGGTGTCTACCACGACGGTTGAGTGCAGTGGCAGGCCCGCCCATAGCGCGGGGGCGGGGGCAGGTACGGCGCCTTTGGTGGGTTTAGTGGGTTTGGCGGACTTCGTCAATCGTCACCCCATTCGCCGCGCAGCTTGGCAATGGTTTGGCCCGCGTTGGCCCCCCACAGGCCCTGGCCTGTGCCACGCAAGGCCAGCAGGCTTGACGACACACTCAATCCGCCACGTGATGCACCGCGCAGCTTTTCCAGGTCCTTCAAAGGAACAACGGCTGCATAGGGCTTGCCATGCCGGGTGATGACACTGGCTACGCCCGAATGCGCATTGGCAATGATCGCTGGCAGCTGGATGCGGGCTTGCTCCAGCCCATAGCTGGGGTTGACAGGCATGATGAACCCAATAAGTGTACAGACTGTACAGTATACCCATGCCGGGCAAGCGCCGGGTGCAGCAGTTGCCCCCTGATTACTATTGTATTAATAGCAAACTATTCAACATATACGAGGCTTGAATGCCAATTTCATCTAGCAATTTGGGAAATCAGCCTTTTTTGGACAAAAGTTAACTTGCAAGGTGGGGTATCCTGTTAGCTCCATGGAATCAAATTTCCTCTATTTCCTCTGTTTTGACGATGTCATCGTAAGTCACCGGCAACGTCAGGACGGCTTGCTCAAGAAGGCGGTAAAACAGCAATCCTCTTGAGTTTGAAGTGCGCCGATTGAAGCGAAACACAAACTCATCAAGGTAATATTCCAAATGTGCGGGCTGTACGGCACCGTGGTGTGTGCCCATCATCCAGCGCTGCAGCAAGGCTGCCACTCGGTGCACCCCTGGCATGGTTTCATGGGCCGCTTTGCCTGAGGTCAAATGCACCGTTTGCTCCAGCTTGTAGCCGTGCCGCTCGAATATTCTGTAAGTGGCCGAGCCATCGGTGTGCAGCTTTGCCGCCGGGCTGACGCAGTCCTGTACAAAGGACAATAGATTGGCATGGTCGGGCCGCTCAATCTGGCGAATGCGGATGCGCCCAAAGCCCTTGGGGCTGAGCATCTCCACAGCGATGACCACCATCACTTTAGCAGTGCCGCTCTTGCGCCCAATGGGGCTCAAGGGCTCGTAGCGGTCGGTTAGCGCCAGATAGGTTTCATCGACTTCAACACGCCCTTGCAGCAGTTCCCGTTCGGGGCGCACCATCGCACGGCGCAATCGGTGCAGCATGGCCCAGGCAGTTTGGTAGCTACCCAGACCCAAGATGCGTTGTAGCCCCAAGGCGCTGGCGCCATGTTTTTGGCTGGTGATGAACCAGATGGCGACAAACCAGGCTCGCAGATCCGTGCGTGTCTTGTCAAAGATCGTGCCCGCCGTGGCCGTAGCTTGATGTTTGCAGGCCGGACACACCAGTCTGGTGCGGCTAATGTGTACAGCCTCTGAGACAGTGCCGCACTCAGGGCAGATCAAACTGCCCTGCGACCACCGAAGCTTCTCCAAATACTCCCGGCATCCTTGCTCAGTGTGAAACCAGTCAAGAAATTGAACCATAGTCTTGGGGTATCTACCCCGGCTCGGGGTGGGCTTTGAGCGGCAGTCATCACAGCATTTTTACACCCATGGAGCTAACAGGATACCCCGTCTTGCAAGTTAACTTAAACCACACGCGGCTTCCCCGCCCGGGGTGAAAGATATGATCGTGGGCCTCCTAACCCCACACCATGCTCATCACCAACCTGCTTGCCCAGATCGCTTTTGGGCTGATCGCCATGACCCTCTGCCTGCCTTCCATGCAGGAATGGGGGGCCGTGTTTGGCGAAACCCAGGCGCGGGTGCAGCTGACCTTCAGCGGCTTTGTGGTGGCGTTTGGCGTGTTCCAGCTGGTCCATGGCCCGCTGTCAGACCGCTTTGGCCGCAAGGGGGTGTTGATGGCAGGGATGGCACTGGCTGCGCTGGGCTCGCTGCTGGCGGCGCTGTCCACCAGCCTGGACGCGCTGATTGCCGCGCGCTTTCTGCAAGGGGCCGGCTGCGCGGCGGGCATGGTGGTAGGCCGCTCCATGGTGCAAGACCAGTTCGAGGGCCCGGAGCGCACCAAGATCATGGCCTACATCGGCATGGCCATGGGCCTGTCGCCGCCGCTGGCCGCCGTGGTGGGCGGGCAATTGCATGTGCGCCTGGGCTGGCAGGCCAACTTTGTGCTGATGCTGGCGCTGGCGCTGCTGATGCTGGTGGCCGCATGGCGGCTGGTGCCCGGCCGCAGTGGCGCGCAGCAGGCCAGCGGCCATTGGCTGGGCGCCATGCTCTCGGCCTACGCCACGCTGCTGCGCAACAGGCCCCTGGTGCTGTACGTGCTGATTTTGTGCATGACTTCCGCGGCGTTTTATGTGTTCCTGGCCGGTGCGCCCATCGTGCTGCGCAGCTACGGCGTGGGGCCGGACGGCATTGGCTGGTACATCATGGTGGTGCCCATCGCCTACATGCTGGGCAACTACCTCACGACCCGCCTGATCCACGGCAAGAGCGAGCGCCGGGTGATGGCCATGGGCCAGGTGTCCATCCTCTCAGGCCTGCTGCTGATGCTGGGCCTGGCGCTGCTGCATGTGGACACGCCACTGGCGTTCACGCTGCCGCTGATGCTGCTGGGCCTGGGCCACGGCTTGCTGGTGCCACCCACGCTGGCCGGCACCGTGGGGCTGGTGCCTGCGCTGGCGGGCTCGGCGGCGGCGCTGGCGGGCCTGATGCAGCAGCTGATGGGGGCGCTGGGCGGCTACCTGGTGGGCCTGGTGCCGCACCAGGGTTCGCGCAACGTGGGTTTGCTGATGCTGGGCTTCACGCTGTGCGCGCTGGCCGCGCACCTGGCGCTGCGGCACCGGCAGTTGCAGATGCAGGTGCGCGCGCCACAATAGTTCTGGATTTTCTGCAAACAGCCATGGAGCCACCGGTATGAGCGACACCCCCGACTACAGGCCACCCACCGTCTGGACTTCGGACAAGGCCAACGGTGGCCGCTTTGCCGACCAAGATGCGATACCCCATCGACCGCTTTGCCATGGAAGTCAAGCGCCAGATGGACGTGCTGGACCGCCGCCTGGCAGAGAGCGCTTACCTGGCGGGTGACGACTACACCATTGCCGACATGGCGGTCTGGGCCTGGTACGGCCTGCTGGCCAAGGGCCAGGCCTACGAAGCCGGGGAGTTTTTGCAAGTGCAGAGCTACACCCACGTGCAGCGGGGCCGCATGGTGAACCGCATCTCGGGCAAACCAGGAAGCCAATTGCCCGAACGGCATGACGCCAGCGACTTTGACGGCCTGGGCAAGCAGTGATCACCTTGCAGGCCAGGCGGGATTTCACTGCATAGCTTGTACCTTCATCGAGACTACGCCACTTCTGGAAATCTGCTTTCCCGTTGATGGCGAATTCGCAGCACCACGATGTCGCCGCCCGGTGCATAGCGGTAGCGCGCAACATAGCCCAAAGCACCAAACTTGATCACCAGTTCCCGGTGGTACGGCATGTCTGCAACGGGCCTGTGGCCTTCAGGATTGCTCTTGATGCGCTTGAGGCCTTCACGAATGGCTTTCGCCGCTTTTTCTGAAGCAGCAGGACTTTTCTCTCGCAGAAACTGCCGCAACCGCTCCAAATCCTGCAACGCCAGCCGCGATGCAATCAGACGTGGCATGTCAGTTGTGGGAAGAAGGCATTGGCCGCTCGTCCGGTGTGCCCCAGGTCGCAAGCCAGTCATCCAGCTCGTCATGGGTAGCATGAAGACCCGTTGCCTGGTAGTCCTTCCAGGCCAGTACCGCTTCCTGGTTCCACTTCAACACGGCTTCTGTTTGCGTTATGTACTGTTCTATGGCCTCTAGCGCCAGCGCATGCGACGAGCGTTTTTGAACCGTGGCAATGCCGTTGAGCCGCTTGCGCACATTGACGTCCAGTCTGATGGACATGGGGGATGTGGTGGTTGAAGCAGCCATGGCGTTCCCAGAAACCGGTTTGTATTACTTAGTATAGCAACTCACTACAACACACGTCAAGCCACCGCTTAACCCGGCAGAGCGCACTACGGTCGATACCAAGCCCTGTTCTCAAACGGCACCCCAAACTCAAACTTCTCCCCCACACGCGGCGTGACCAACTGCACGCCTTGTTTGGCAGCGGCGGCCACGGTGCGCACTACGGGCTCGGCCCAGGCGTGGTAGGCCAGGTTGAAGGTGGCCCAGTGCACGGGCAGCATCGTGGTGGCGCCCAGGTCCTTGTGCGCCTGCACGGCGGACTCGGGGTTCATGTGGATGTCGAGCCAGGTGTCGCCATATGCGCCCACTTTGATCAAGGCCAGCTCGGGCGCGCCCAATCGCTCGCGTATCTGCTTGAAGTGGCCGGCGTAACCGGTGTCGCCGCTGTAATAGGCTGAATGGCTGGGGCCTTTGAGCATCCACGACGACCACAAGGTCGAGTTGTCCATGCTCTTGCGGCCTGAATAATGCCGGGCGGGTGTGCAGTGGATCACCACGCCTTGGATGCTGGCTTGTTCCCACCAGTCCATTTCATGGATTTGCGCAGGCGGCACGCTCCAGCGCTGCAGGTGTGCGCCGATGCCCAGGCCTACATAAAAATGCGTGCCGCCCTTGGCCAATTGCTGGATGCTGCCCATGTCGAGGTGGTCGAAATGGTCGTGGGTGATGACAACCGCATCGATATTTGTCCACTCGGGCAAAGGCAGTGGCGGCGGGTGCAGGCGCGCCGGGCCAAGAAACTGGAACGGCGAGGTACGTTGCAAAAACACCGGATCCGTCAAAATTCGCACGCCATCAATTTCAAGCAACACACTGGCATGGCCCAGCCACCAGGCACGCAGGCCGGACCCCGGTGCTTTGGCCAAGTCGGCGGCAGATATTTTTAGCACGGGCACTTCAAACGTGGGTTCCCGCACCTGCTCGCCCAAGTAGGCCTTCAGTTCACCCAGCATCGACATATCGCTGGCATAAGGCGGTGTGTTTTCAAAACGCCCGTTGATGAATTGTGGGGACTGGCGCATGCGCTCCAGCCGCGCGCCTTCTGCCACGCCGCCAAAGCTGGGCAACTTGAAGACCAGCCAGGACGCCACTGCCAGCAATACCGCCAGCAAGGCTGCCAGTGCCAAAACGATCTTGCCAAGGGTTTTGAGGCGTTTCATAGGTGAACTCCAGGGGTCATCCAGGAGACTCGGCTAGGAGCTCTCATTCTGGTCAAAATGCCAAGGCTGGACTAACATGGTATCCCCGAGGCAAGTTGCCCTCAGTCGCATAGGCTGCGACACACGGTTGATGATTGGAGAACAGCATGGGCACCAGCGACAGCAACGTATTCAATGAAGTTCCGGTTTTAACCGGCGGGTTTGCGCCGATTGCGCAAGACACAGCACAGGCCGGATGGCTTGACCTGACAGACTTTGAAGGCGAGATCCCCAAAGACCTGACCGGCATGCACGTGCGCAACGGGCCGAACCGCCGCTTTGAAGCCCCTGGGCGTTACCACTGGTTTGATGGTGATGGCATGTTGCACGCGGTGCGTTTTGAAGGTGGCCGTGCGCAGTACCTGAGCCGCTGGATCGAAACCGACAGCCTGAAAGAAGAGCTCAGCGCCGGCAGCGCGCTGTGGCAGGGCATCAAAGATCCGCCGCGCAAAGACCGGCCCGACATGCCCGTCAAAGACACCTCGAACACCGACGTGAAGTATTACGCCGGCCAATTCATTTCCATGTGGTACTTGGGCGGCGCGGTATACCAGTCCAGCCCCACAGACTTGGCCACCACCGGCAAACTCGAACTCGATGTGCGCCTTAAGGGCTTGCCCATCTCGGCGCACTCCAAGGTAGACGAACGCACCGGCGAGTTTTTGTTTTTTGCCTACGGCAAAGAAGCGCCCTACATGCACTACGGCGTGATGGACCGTTTTGGCAAACTCCAAACCTTCATTCCCGTGCAACTGCCAGGGCCGCGCCTGCCGCACGACATGGCGATCACGCCCAACTACTCAATCTTGCACGATCTGCCCCTGTTTTACGACATGGACGCCTTCGCCGCTGGACGCCACAAACTCAAGTTCCACCACACCCTGCCCTCGCGCTTTGGTGTGGTGCCGCGCCATGGCACGCCCGATCAAATCCGCTGGTTTGAAGCCAGCCCCTGCTACATGTACCACGTCTCCAATTCGTGGGAAGAAGACGATGGCCAGGGCGGCGTTGAGATCGTGATGACGGGCACGCCGTTCCGCCTGCCGACCGATGTGCGCGGGGCGCTGGATGTGGACCGTTTCCCCAAAATGCTGGCCAACCTCGAACATGACTTCATCTTCAAGGAGTGGCGCTTTAACCTGCGCACTGGGGAGACCAAAGAACGCGTGATTGACGATATCGTGAACCAGGAGTTTCCGGTCATCAACTCCTGGATGCAGGGCCACAAGACGCGTTACTCCTGGAACCTGCTGATGGCCCGGCTGAACCGGCCTGAAGACCCGCGTTTTTGCGGCTTCACGCGTTACGACTTGCAGGAAGACACCTGCACCAGCTACCACGGCGGCATTCATAAATGGTTCAGCGAAGCGCCGTTTGCGCCCAAAGACAACTGGAAGAACGAAGACGACGGCTACCTGGTCGGCTTCATGTGGGACGACCTGAAACAGGCCTCTTACGTGACGGTGTTCGACGCGCACGACATCGCGCAAGGGCCGGTCTGCAAGATCAAGATGCCCACGCGGGTGCCCAATGGCTTTCACGCGACTTGGGTGAGCGGCGAGCGGCTTGCGCGGGGCTACTGAGATCGCCATCCAGCTCCTGGCGCCTATCCCGCTGCCTTCATGATCCTGGTCTCCAGCGCCAAGATCGCCGAATACACCGCGCGCGGCTGGTGGGGCGAGCAAAGCCTGTGGGCGCTGTTTGTTCAAAATGTCCAGGCGCGCGGCCATGCCGAGGCGGTGGTGGATGCCCCGAATCGCTCAGATTTTGCGCACGGCGCACCCCGCAGGCTAACTTGGCTCCAACTGGCCGAAGAGGTCGACCAGCTTTGTCTCGTATTTTTAAAACACCGCTTGCGCCGCGACGATATCGTGGTGGTGCAGTTGCCCAACGGCGTCGAGCAGTTTGTGGTGTACCTGGCCTGCGCGCGCTTAGGGCTGGTGGTCACACCCGTGCCGGTGCAGTACCGTGAGCATGAGCTGGATCAAATCCTGGCGCTCACGCAGGCCACCGCTGCAGTCACCTTCTGCCATATCGGCAAATTGGGCCAATCACATGCGGCGGCAAGGATGTTTTGTGGGCTGCGCGCTGCCCACCCCTCGCTCCAAACTGTGTTTGCCTGGGGCGACGAAGCAGAGCTTGAATCGGCGGGCGGCGAAGTCGTCCGCATGCCCGCGCATGGCGCCACGCCAGTCACCTCAGCCGGGCGACAGCAGCTTGCCCTCGCCGAACAAAGCGCTGCGGTGACCGCCAATGATGTGTTCTCGATCTGCTGGACCTCCGGCACCGAAGCCGCGCCCAAAGGTGTGCCGCGCAGCCACAACGAGTGGCTGATCGTCGCGCCCAGCATCATCGAGGCGGCACGCCTGCCGCAACAGGCGCGGCTGCTGAATCCGTTTCCGTTTGTCAACATGGCGGGGCTCTCCACCGCGTTCGCGGCCTGGCTGGTATTGGGCGGCACCGTGGTGCAGCACCACCCGTTCAACCTGCCGGTCTTTTTGCAGCAATTGCGTGATGAGTCGATTGACTACACGGTGGCCCCACCGGCGGTTTTGAACATGCTGTTGCAGAACGAGGCGCTGCTGGCAGGCATTGACTTCAAGCGCCTCTCGCGCATTGGCTCAGGCGCCGCGCCGCTGTCGGAGTGGATGGTGCGCGGTTTCGCGGAAAAACACGGGGTGCAAATCGTCAACTATTTTGGCTCCAACGAAGGTGCCGCCCTGTCGGGCAGCGACATCGACATCCCCGACCCGGCCCTGCGCGCGCAGTATTTTCCGCGTGCCGGGGTGGACGGTTTCAACTGGAGCGTGTCAACGACTCGAAAAATCAAAACGCGCTTGGTTGATCTGGAAACCGGGTTGGACATCACACAAACTGGCCAGGCTGGCGAGCTGCGCTTCAGCGGGCCCACGGTGTTCAGCGGCTACTACAAATCGCCGGAATTGAGCCGGCGTGCATTTGATGAACAGCAGTTTTACAAAACCGGCGACCTGTTTGAAATTGCGGGTGGGCAGTTGCAGTATTACCGCTACGTTGGGCGCTCCAAAGACCTGGTGATTCGTGGCGGCGTGAATATATCGTCTGAAGAAATTGAAAACCTGCTGGCCGCTTGCCCTGGTGTGCAAGAGGCGGCCGTGGTGGGCGTGCCCGACGACACGCTCGGTGAAAGACTCTGCGCCTGCATTGTGTGCAAAGAAGGGGCGGTCGTGACGCTGCAACATATCCAGGACTTTTTGCGCAACGAAAAACGCATTGCGGTTTACAAGCTGCCGGAGTATGTGTTGGCGCTGAATGCCTTGCCACGCAACCCGGTGGGGAAGATTCTCAAACGCGATTTGCGCCAATTGGCA
The DNA here is from genome assembly GCA_031365665.1 of Rhodoferax sp. Lineage (GTDB taxonomy): Bacteria > Pseudomonadota > Gammaproteobacteria > Burkholderiales > Burkholderiaceae_C > JANYCG01. The sequence goes on from JANLYO010000195.1 coordinate 30,268, forward strand.
AAGGGCCTCGCATGAAACCTGTGCTGTTGCTGATTCCCGGCATGTTCAATCCGCCCGAGGTGTTCGATGGCCTGCTGCCGCATCTGCACAGCGGCTTTGAAGTCCGGGTGGCCAGCGTCACCACGCAAAGCAGCATTGCGGCGATGGCCGACGACGCCTGGGCTTTGGTCGCCGATGTGCAGCCGCCCCGGCGTCTGGTGGTTGCCGGGTATTCCATGGGTGGCTACGTGGCCTTGGCCTTGGTGCGTCACCATCTGTTGACTGCACGTCCACCCGCCACTTGGTCAATGGCCCTGCTGTTCACGGCGGGGCGCGCTGAAAGCGCCGAAGGATTGATCGCCCGGGGAAAAACCATTGCCGCGTTGCAGCGTAACCCCGATGCGACCATCGACGCCATCACCAACATCGCCACGCACCCGAACACACCTGCGCGCGAAGAACTGCGGGAAAAGGCCAAGGCCTTGATGCTGCAGGTAGGCGCTGCGGCAGCGATTCGCCAGATCCAGGCCATCATGGCGCGTGCTGACGCCTGTGCCTGGCTGCCCGACGTGGCCGCGCGGGTGCTGGTGCTGGGCTCGCGGCATGACAAAGTGGTGCCGCCAGCATTTTCAGAAGAGCTGGCGGCGCTGGTTCCCCATGCCGAACTCGCCTGGCTTGATGAATGCGGCCACTTTGCTCCTTTGGAGCAGCCCGAACAGGTGGCACAACAACTCAGGAGATTGGCATGAACTTTTCCATGAACGCAACGGATCCCTCGCGGCGCCGGGTGGTCAAAGGCCTGGGGCTGGGCTGGGCGCTTGGCTTGTTGCCCGCAGCGTTGCCTTCTTTGGTGCAAGCGCAGCCCGCCTTCCCCGACAAACCGGTGCGTGTGGTGGTGCCCTTCGCGCCCGGCAACACGCTGGACACCGCGCTGCGCCAGGTGGCGGAAGTCTTCAAGGCCAACACCGGGCAAGCGCTGGTGGTGGATGCCAAGCCAGGCGGCTCCGGCATCATCGCCGCGCAACACGTGATGCAGGCCGCGCCTGACGGCTACACCCTGTTGCTGGCCAACACCAGCATGTTCACCATCAACCCCCACACCTTCAGCAAGTTGCCCTACGATCCTGAAAAAAACTTCAAGCCGGTCACCAATTTTCTCGGAGCCGCGATGGTGATGGCGGTGCATGCCAGTGTGCCCGCCAATAACGTGGCCGAGTTTGTGGCCTGGACCAAGGCCAACCCCGGCAAGGTGTCTTTTGCGTCTTTCACGGCAGGCAACTCTTCGCATTTTGCCGGTGTGATATTGAACCAGCGCGCAGGGCTGGACATGACGCATGTGCCCTTCAACGGCACGCCGCCCGCCGTGCAAAACCTGGTGGGCGGGCAGGTCAACGCGGCGTTTTTGCCGCTGCTGGCCGTCAAACCGCATGTGGAGTCGGGCAAGGTCAAGCTCATTGCCATTACCAGCCCGCAACGCTCGGCATTGGCGCCCAACCTGGCGACCTTCCGGGAACAGGGTTACCCGGAGCTTGACATCTACATCTGGTCGTCGATTGCAGCGCCTGCAGGCACGCCGGATGCGATTGTCAGCAGGCTCAACACCGAGTTTGTGAAAGCCCTGCGCAGCGCCGAAATCCGCGACAAGTGGGCGGCGATGGCGTTTGAGCCCATGCCCACAACGCCCGACGAAACTGCCCGTTTTGCACAGGCTGAATCCAAACGCTGGGCTGAGGCCGTGAAGATTTCCGGCTTCAAAGCGGCGGAGTGAACGACCCGATGAGCCCTCTTTCAACACCGCGCATGCGCTACGCCGGCTTCACACTTCGCTTGCCGGTGGTGGCTGCGCCGATGTTCCTGATCTCCGGGCCGAGCCTGGTGCTGGCCGCCTGCCGCGCGGGCATCGTCGGCGCGTTTCCCACACCCAATGCGCGGCCCATCTCGCAACTCTTCCAGTGGATGCAGCAGATCACCGAGGGTTTGGCCCAGGCGCGTGATGCCTTGGGCAGCGACTTGCTGGGGCCGTGGTGCGCCAACTTGGTCACCCATTCGTCCAATACGCGCCTGGCTGAAGATTTGGAGTTGATTGCCAAATTCAAACCACCGATCGTGGTCACCGCCTTGGGCAGCCCCAAACCGGCCATCGACCTGGTGCATGCCTACGGCGGTGTGGTGTATGCCGACGTAATCACCCTCGGTCTTGCGAAGAAAGCCGTGCAAGCCGGTGCCGATGGCCTGGCCTGCGTGAGTGCAGGCGCGGGCGGGCACACCGGGTTTTTGTCGCCCTTCGCGTTCGTGCGCGCGGTGCGCGAGTTTTTTGACGGGACGGTGATTCTGGGCGGTGGCATCAGTGATGGCTGGGGCGTTGCCGGGGCCGTCGCCTCTGGCGCAGATCTGGTTTACATGGGCACCAGTTTTATTGCCACGCAGGAGAGCTTGGCCGCAGACGCCTACAAGCAGATGCTGGTGGACTGCACGGCAGACGACCTGCTGGTCAGCGCCGGCCTCACGGGCACGCCTGCCAGTTGGCTCAAACCTTCACTTCGCGCCAATGGCCTGGACCCGGACCAAATGCCCGCTGCGCCAGATCGCCGCTACGACAGCAACCAATCCATCGCCGGCAAAAAGTGGATGGATGTCTGGGCGGCAGGGCAAGGCGTGGGGCATATCAAGTCGGTGCTGCCCGTGGCCAAACTGGTCGATCAACTGACTGCTGAATACGATGCAGCCCGGCTGCGCCTGGCCTCGATGTAACGCACACGCAATCTGCACGCAATGGACAAAAAAAGGAAAACATCATGACCACTCTACCCACCTACATTCTGGGCGGCTACCAAACCGACTTCGCCAAGGCCTGGTCCAGGAGCGGCCAGGACATTTCGGACATGACGCGCGAAGCTACGTTGGGTGCCCTGGAAGCGTGTTCGCTGCCCGCGCAGAGCATCGCCAGCATCCACGTGGGCAACGCATTTGGCGAGCTGCAACGCCAGCAGGCGCATCTGGGTTCGATGGTGGCCCAGGTAGTGCCCGAGTTGTGGGGCGTGCCCGCCATGCGGCACGAGGGCGCGTGTGCGTCGTCGTCACTGGCCGTGCTCACGGCGATGGCGGAAATTGAAGCCGGGCGTTACGATTGCATTTTGGTGCTGGGCGTCGAAGAGTTCAAAAACCTGCCGGGCGACGTCGCCTCGCAAAACCAGAACTCCGCCGCCTGGGCCGGGCGCGAAGACATCGACTGCAAATTCATGTGGCCGGCGGCCTTCGGCCTGATGGCGCAGGAGTATGACCGGCGTTACGGGCTGGACCGCAAACACCTCAACCGCATTGCCGAGCTGAACTATGGCAACGCCAAACGCAACCCGCTTGCGCAGACGCGCAAGTGGCTGTTCGAGCCGAATGCCTTCACCGACGACGATGTGGCCAACCCCGTCATCGAGCCCGGTACACGCCGCCAGGACTGCGGGCAGATCACCGATGGCGCTTGCGCAGTCATACTCGCCTCCGGAAAATTCGCGCAGCAGTATGCCAAATCCATGGGGCGCCCGATGGACAGCCTGGCCCGCATTGCCGGTTGGGGCCACCATAACGCAGGCCTGCGTTTCAAGGACAAACTCGAACGCAGCCAGGGCGCCGCTTACGTCTTCCCGCATGTGCGCGAGACGATTGAAGACGCCTGGAAGCGCGCCGGGGTATCTGGCATCGACGCCATCGACGGCGTGGAAACCCACGACTGTTTCACCACCACGCAGTACATGGCCATCGACCACCTGGGCCTCACCGCGCCCGGCCAAAGCTGGCAGGCGGTGGAAGACGGCAGCATTGAAGCCACAGGACGTTGCCCGGTGAACATGAGCGGCGGCTTGATTGGCGGCGGCCACCCGGTCGGGGCCACGGGCGCACGCATGTTGTTTGACGCAGCCAAGCAGGTCACCGGGAACGCGGGCGATTGCCAGATTGACGATGCCCAAACCGTCCAGACGCTCAACATCGGCGGCTCCTGCGCCACCGTGGTGAGTTTTGTGGTGCAGCGCGGGGCTTGAAATTGCTACAATTTATATAGCAATTAAACCAATAAATACGCGGCCTAGAGGCTTATTTTTCTTGTAAATGTGTTTTTGGAGCATTTTTAGACATAGATAATACCCAATTTGGGTATTATATTTGCGCCACACTTTCCAGCTACGCGGCGCTGGCCAAGGCCAGTGAAAGCGGCTGCGCCACTGGCTCAATCCACCACGACCGGCACACGCGCGGCCAGAGCGCACATCAGTTCATAGGCCACGGTGCCGCCGGCCTGCGCCACTTCGTCGATGGCCAGCACGGCCTGGTTGGGCGCGGTGCCCCACAAGGTGACTTCGCTGCCAAAACCCGCAGCCGGCAGCGCGGTCAGATCCACCGTGATCATGTCCATGCTGACGCGCCCGACCATCCCTGTGCGCGCACCACCCACCAACACCGGCGTGCCGGTGCTGCAATGGCGTGGGTAACCGTCGGCATAGCCGCAGGCGGCCACGCCGATGCGCATCGGCTTGTCGGCCACGAAACTCGAGCCGTAACCCACGCTGTCGCCGGCTTTCAAATCCTGTACGCCGATGATTTTGCTGGCCAAGCTGAGCGTCGGCTGCAAGGCCCAGTCTGCCGCACTGTGAAGCGGAAAATCTGGCGCGCTGCCATACAGCGCAATGCCGGGGCGCACCCAGTCGGTCGCCACCGTGGCGTGGCGCAAGGCGGCGGCGCTGTTGGAGAGCGACCGCTCACCCGGCAAATCCATCGCCGCAGCCTCAAAAACGCTTAGCTGTCCGGCCACACCTTTGGCCGTATCGGCATCGCTGAAGTGGCTCATCAGCGAGATCTCGTCCACCTGCGGCAGCGCGTTCAGGCGTGTCCACGCGGCGCGGTACCGTGCGGGCGAAAAACCCAGGCGGTTCATGCCGGAATTCATTTTCAGGAAGACCCGCTGTGGCACATTGGTTTTGTGGCGGGCCAACATGTCGATCTGTTCGTCGCAATGCACCGTGTGCCACAGCGAGAGGCGTGAACACAGCTCCAGATCGCGGGGCTCAAAAACGCCTTCGAGCAGCAGGATGGGGCCGCGCCAGCCCAGGGCGCGCACCCGCTCGGCCTCGTTCAAATCCAAAAGCGCAAAACCGTCCGCACCGCGCAAACCGTCGATCACCCGCTCAATGCCGTGCCCGTAGGCGTTGGCTTTGACCACCGCCCAGACGCGTGCATCGGGCGCCTGCTTACGGATCTGCGACAGATTGTGGGTGAGAGCGGAACTGTGGACAGTGGCTTGAATCGGACGAGGCATAGGTTCTCAGCGGATGGGCTTATCTAACAGAATTTCCCAGAGGGTATCACTGTAGGTTTTACCCCTGGGCGTCGTGCTATAACCTAGTCGCTTTACAAAATAGACACATATCGTTGGACCTCAGGAGAACTGATGCGGCCCCCTCGCGAATGAAACGCGGTTTTTTCACCATCATGTTGGCGCAGTTTTTCAGCTCGCTGGCTGACAACGCATTGTTCGTCGCGGCGATCCAGTTGCTCCGTACCGACGGTGCGCCCCAGTGGCAACAGGCGGCCCTGGTGCCAATGTTTGCGCTCTTTTACGTGATTCTCGCGCCCTTCGTCGGCGCCTTTGCCGACTCCATGCCCAAAGGCAAGGTGATGTTGATCAGCAATTTCATCAAGATTGCGGGTTGCCTGATGATGCTGTTTGGCACGCACCCGCTGCTGGCCTACGCAGTTGTGGGCCTGGGCGCCGCCGCGTATTCACCGGCCAAATACGGCATCTTGACCGAGCTGCTGCCGGCCTCGCAACTGGTCAAAGCCAATGGCTGGATTGAAGGTCTGACGATTGGATCGATCATTTTCGGCGTCTTGCTCGGCGGCCAGTTGGTGGGGCCAAAGATTGCCGGCCTGTTGCTGTCGATTGACCTGCCCTGGATTGACACCGGCATCGAAACAGCGCCCGAGGCGGCCATCAGCGTGCTGATTGCCGTGTATCTGCTGGCCGCCGTGTTCAACATGCACATCCCCGGCACCGGTGTCGAAATGCGGCCCATGCCGAAAAACCCGGCCACGCTCCTGCCTGATTTCTGGACCTGCAACCTGCGCCTCTGGCGCGACCGCCTGGGGCAGATTTCACTGGCTTCCACCACCCTGATCTGGGGCGCGGCGGGCAACCTCAAAACCATCGTGTTGACCTGGGCCGCCGTGGCGCTGGGTTACTCCGTCACGCAGGCGTCGGCCTTGCAAGGCGTGGTCGCCATTGGTTTGGCCGGCGGTGCGGTGGTCGCGTCGATGCGCATGCGCCTGGCGGACGGGCCACGTGTGATCCCGATGGGCATCGCCATGGGGTTTGCAGTGATTGCGCTGATCTTCATCGACAACGTCTGGCTGGCCACACCGTTCCTGATTTTGTTGGGCGCGTTGGGGGGTTTCATGGTGGTGCCGATGAACGCCATGCTGCAACACCGGGGGCACAACCTGATGGGCGCCGGGCGCTCCATCGCGGTGCAGAACTTCAATGAAAACCTCTCCATCCTGCTGTTGGGTGTGGCCTACAGCATCAGCGTGTCGCCGCGCGTCGGGCTCTCACCCTTCGGCGCCATCGCCGGGTTTGGCCTGGTGCTCAGCGGCGTGATGTGGCTCATTTACCGCTGGCACAAGAGCAACTGCATCCACCACAAGGCCGAGGTGGAGCACCTGCTGGACATTGCCCGCAACGACAACCTGCACGGCTGATTCAGCGGCGCAGGGGGTGCGATACGTCGTTGCGAGCCCTTGCCGTGCTGAAGCACTGTCTGCGGGCCCGCGCCTAGTCTCGCACCCATTGCGTCGCTGAATTTGTGAAAACCACTCACGGGCTTCTTCCTGCGCTTGCGCTGACCTTCAACGCTTTTGTTTTTGGCGTCTCCTGGTGGCCGTTTCGCAATTTGCAGAGCCACGGCGTGCATCCGCTGTGGGCGACAGCCTTCATCTTTGTTTTCTCCGTCTTGTGTGTGTTGGCCCTGCACCCCGGCGGCTGGCGCGCGTTTGGCAAGCAGCCGCTCTTGTTTTTGCTGCTGCTGTCCTCGGGGCTCACCAATGTCGGCTTCAACTGGGCCGTCACCGTGGGTGATGTCGTGCGTGTGGTACTGCTGTTTTACACCATGCCCGCCTGGGCGGTGATGCTGGCATGGCCCCTCTTGGGCGAGCGGCCCACTGCGGGTTCGCTGGCGCGCCTGGCCTTGGCGCTCGCGGGCGTGGTTGTGGTCTTGAAAACACCTGAATCGGCGTGGCCGCTGCCTTCGAGCTTGCCCGACTGGTTGGCGCTGATGGGCGGCTTCTTTTTTGCCATGACCAATATCCTGCTGAAAAAGCTGGTGGCAACACCCGAGTCCTCGCGCATGCTCGCCATGTTTGGTGGTGGCGCCCTGATGTCAGTCTTGGTCGCGCTGTTTGCAGCCCAGTCGGGTGGCGTGAATTTCCCGCCCGCGCCCTCGCTGGATTGGCTGCCCGCCGCCTTGGGCATCAGCATCGCCTTTCTCTTGGGCAATTTGGCGCTTCAATATGGCGCTGCCCGCTTGAGCGCCAGCGCCACGTCGCTGATCATGTTGACGGAGGTGATCTTTGCCAGCGTCTCCGCAAGTCTGCTGGGCGCGGGTGAATTCACGCTGCGCACGGTGGCGGGCGGCAGTTTGATATTGGTGGCATCATTGTTGTCGGTGTTGCGGTTTGGCGCTTCTGCGCGCGGCACGCATTGAGCTTCGGGCAGTCCTTGGCACCACCCTTTTTCCTCGCCCCTTTTGATTGATTGGAGTTTTATGTCCACGGTTTATGATTTTTCAGCCAACAACATCCAGGGGAAATCCGTCAAGCTGGAAAAATTCAAAGGCAAGGCAATGTTGATCGTCAACACCGCCAGCGCCTGCGGCTTCACGCCGCAGTTTGGCGGCCTTGAAGATTTGCACAAGAGTTATGGTGGCAAAGGCCTGGTGGTGCTGGGTTTCCCGTGCAACCAGTTTGGCGCGCAAGACAGCGGCAGCAACGGCGAGATCGCCGAGTTTTGCCAGCTCAACTACGGCGTGAGTTTCCCGATGATGGAGAAAATCGACGTGAACGGCTCAGGCGCGCACCCCTTGTTCCAGTGGCTCAGCGCCGAAGCCCCTGGGCTGCTTGGCAGCAAGGCGATCAAATGGAATTTCACCAAGTTCCTGGTGGGCAAAGACGGCAGCATGGTCAAACGGTATGCGCCGACCGACACACCGCAAAGCATGGCCAAAGACATCGAGGCGGCGCTCGCAGCGTGACGCGCGTTGCAAGGGCTTCGCGCCCTTGCAGCCTGGTTTGCAGGGAAGATGCGGCCAAGCAGCGCCCACGGCTACTCCATTATATATAGCAAACTATCTATATAATGCGTGGCCTAGAGCCTTAAATTTTATAAATATCTGCGCAGCAGCCAAAAATCACACCAATAAACCCCAAAATGGGTACGATTGAAATCTAAGCATTGAAGTTCGCACCGACCCGGCGCAACATCTGCGCCAAGGTTTTGTCAGGCTCGTCACGAAATGACACATCCAGTGTCACCATGTTTTCAATCCGGTCGATGCGAAAACTGCGGAAGTCCTGCCGCAGCTCGCACCACGCCGCGAGTGTCCAGACCTTGCCCCAAAAGAAGCATCCCAGCGGCCGCACACATCGCTGAGTGGCCTCGCCCGGCAAATCGCGGTACACCAGTTGCAGCTTGCGCCGCGCATGGACAGCTTCGCGCGCCGCCTGCAAGCTAAGCAAAGTCTGCTGCGTTTGGGGGCCAGCAGCGGGCAGCGGGGCGTACAAGGCCAGCCCCTCGGCGCCGGCCCGCACAGCGGCGGGCAACACCGACAGGATTTTGGACAATGCCGTCTCCGACTCGCGCGCCAGCGCCGGGTCGAGCCAGGCCTGCGCCATGCGCACTGCCGCCACAAGCGAGCGGGCTTCATCTTGCGTGAACATCAGCGGCGGCAGCTCAAAACCACGGCCCAGGCGATACCCCACGCCGGCTTCGCCTTCGATCGGCACGCCTTGACGCTGCAAGTCGGCCACGTCGCGGTAAATGGTGCGCTCCGACACCTCCAGCCGTCCAGCCAAAAACGCCGCCGTGCTGAGCCTTCGGCCGCGGATGAGTTGAACGAGTTGGAACAGGCGGTCAGCACGGCGCATGGAAGGAAACTATACCGAGCTTTATTCCGGGCTACGCCAGCGATAGCTGCTGGCAGTCGGCCTGCATGGCGCTTGCGATCAGGCGCATGTCATGGTCACTCACCTGGAACAGGCCAAAGCGGAACTTGTAGCCCCAGCGGCTGCGGTCTTCGACAAATTCAAAGGCATCCAGCAGGGGCAAGATCGACACCTCTTGGGCGCTCAGGTAGCGCACCTGCCGGCGCCAGGGTACGAAGCCGCCCATGTCAAACTCAAACGGCTCGCCCGGCAACACCAGGCCGATCGACACAAAACTCTGGCGCTTGTCTTTGACGCCCAGCGTGGTGGTGGGTGCGTAATACGCCACGCGGTCGCCGGGGGTGATCCGTTTAAGCGGCCCCAGTTTGCCGTGGCCGACTTGCATGAAGCCGGGTGACATTTCGTCGCGGCCGCGCCGGGCGTGTTCCGCGCTGGCCACGGCTATCCAGTTTTTGGGCATGGCCAGTCTCCGGTTGTACGAGGCAAGGTCTTCACGCAAGATCTTCCCGCATTGTCGGGCAGGGCACTAAGCGAGCGCGAACAAACCGACGCGGTTGCCGTCGGGGTCGGTCATGTGCGCGAAAAAGCCCATGCCGGGCGGCAGGGCGTGTTTGGGCAAGGCCACGGCGCCGCCCGCTTTTTCGACCCGTGCCAGCGCAGCATCCAGAGATGGCGAGGCGTCAAGATACACCAGCGTGCCGCCGGGGCCATACACCGGCGCGCTGGGGCCACACATCAGCGCGCCCCCCACACCGGAGCCTCCATAACTGAACACCGAGCCGACGGAAGGCCCCATCGGTTCACGGCGCAACATCGGGCGGCCCAGCACAGCCTCGTAAAACGCTTCGGAACGCGCCAGGTCTTTGGCGCCGATTTCAAACCAGCTGACGGCATTGAGGGAAGTTGTCATGGGAGTTCTCCACTTGAAAATGATGAAGCCGCAATGTTGCGCCAGGGCTGCTGACAACGCTATGTCAGTAGGCTTTGGCAGAAGCTATGCCAAACGGTTTTTGACAGCAGGACGGGTTTGCCGTGAAATGGCGGGGGCGAGACACAGCAGGCGGGCTACTTGCATAACTGACCTGTGTTCAGTTATTATCTGACCCGAAGTCATTTAAGCCGCATTTCCGGCCAAACATTCACTCTGAAACTTTCAGGAGCGCCTATGGAACTCAAGCTCAACGGCAAGGCTGTCCAGCTCGATGCCGACTCCAACATGCCACTTTTGTGGGCGCTCAGAGACGAGCTCAAACTCACCGGCACCAAGTTCGGCTGCGGCATCGCCGCTTGCGGCGCATGTACGGTGCATCTGGACGGGCAGGCCGTGCGCTCCTGCGTGACGCCGCTGTCGTCTGTTGCGGGCAAAAGCATCCGCACCATCGAGTCCCTGGGCAGCGCCGACAAGCCCCACCCCTTGCAGGCGGCGTGGGTGGCCGAGCAGGTGCCGCAGTGCGGTTATTGCCAAAGCGGCATGTTGATGGCGGCCGCCGCGCTCTTGGAGAAAAACCCCCAACCCAGCGATGCCGACATCGACGCGGCGATCACCAACATCTGCCGCTGTGGCACCTACCAGCGCGTGCGCAAAGCCATTCACCGGGCGGCGGGCAAGCCTGTAGCCGCCGTCACCATCACGTCTCGGGGAGCCGCAGCATGAAGCGCCGTACCTGGATTTTGGGCGGCATGGGCGCTTTGGGCGCTTTAGTCGTCGGTTGGGGGGTGATGCCGATGCGCTCGCGTCTGGGCAAACCGGAGCACATGTTGCCACCTACGCAGGGCGAGGTGGCGCTCAACGGCTGGATCAAGATCGCACCGGACGGCAGCGTGGCGTTGGCGATGGCGCGCGCTGAAATGGGCCAGGGCGTCCACACGGCTTTGGCGATGTTGGTGGCCGAGGAGCTTGATGTGCCTTTGACGCGTGTCCGCCTGGAGCAGGCCGGGCCAGACTCGATCTACGGCAACGTGATGGCGATGCGTTCGGCGCTGTTTTTCCATCCGATGGACATGCAGGGCGAGGTGCTGCCCGCCAAGATCCGCGTGACCCATTGGCTGCTGGACAAAACCGTGCGCGAGCTGGGTTTGAACCTCACTGGCGGCTCCAGCAGCGTCTCGGATGCCTGGGATCACCTGCGCATGGCAGCGGCCCTGGCGCGCGCCAGCTTGCTGGCTGCTGCTGCCGAGGCCTGGAAAGTGCCGGTGGCAGAGATCAAGGTCGTCGAAGGCGTGATCCAGCATGCCTCGGGCAAAAGGGGCCACTACGGCGAGTTTGGCAAGGGCGCGCTCACGCAGATTGTCAAAGACGTCAAACCCAAAGACCGCAAGGATTGGAAACTGATCGGCAGCGCCGCGCTGCGCACCGACGTTCCGGGCAAAGTAGACGGCAGCGCCCGCTTCGGCCTCGATGCAAGGCCCGAAGGAGTGGTGTTTGCCACGGTGCGCCAGTCGCCCATGTTGGGCGGCTCTTTGGGCAACCTGGATGTCAAGGCGGCCATGGCGATCCCGGGTGTCGAACGTGTTGTGGCCTTGCAGGCCTACGCGGGCAGCAGCGCCGGTTTTGCAGTGGTCGGCAAGACCACTTGGCATGCCTTGCAGGGCGCCGCTGCCGTCGAAGCCACGTGGAAACAGCGGCCCCTGGGCGCACTCAACAGCAAAGACATCCAGGCGCAACTCAGCCAGGCTGCCCAGGCCGAGGATGGCTTCAGCTTCTACGAAAAAGGCGATTTGAAATCCGCGCTGGCCAAAGCCAGCCGCGTGTTGGAAGCGACTTACACCGCGCCATTCCTGGCCCATGCCACGATGGAACCGATGAACTGCACGGCCCAGGTCAAAGACGGCCAGGTGACGATCTGGACCGGCACGCAGGTGCCCGACTTGGCCCGCGCAGCTGCGGCTCAGGTGGCAGGCGTGCCGATTGAAAAAGTCAGCTTGCACGCACTGCTCCTGGGAGGCGGTTTTGGCCGCCGATTGGAGGTCGATTACGTCGCGCAAGCCGTGCGTGTGGCCATGGATTGCGGCGGCCGCCCGGTGCAATTGGTCTGGTCGCGCGAAGAAGACACCATGCATGACATGTACCGGCCCATGTTGGTGGCGCACCTGAAGGCCTCGGTGGATGTGCCAGGTGGTTTCAGCGCCCTGTCGATCAAATCGGCGGGCGATGCGATCACCCCGCGCTTCATGGAGCGCGTGCTGCCGGCCCTGGCGGGGCCAGTCGATACACCCGACAAAACCGCTGCCGAGGGCCTCTTCAATTTGCCCTACGGTTTTGCCCACCAGCACATGGCGCATGTGGCCACACGCATGGGCGTGCCGATTGGCAACTGGCGCTCGGTCGGGCATTCACACAACGCCTTCATCTCGGAGAGTTTCGTCGACGAGATCGCGCATGAGACGAAGCAAGACCCGCTGGCCCTGCGCCGCGCCTTGCTCAAAGACGCGCCGCGTTATCTGGCGGTGCTGAACCTGGCCGCTGAAAAAGCCAAATGGGGCAGCGCCTTGCCCTCGGGGCGCGCGCGCGGCATCGCCTTGCAGGAGTCGTTTGGGTCCATCGTCGCCGAAGTGGCCGAGGTGTCGATGCAAGACGGCAAGCCGCGCGTGCACCGCGTGGTGTGTGCGATTGATTGCGGCACCGTGGTCAACCCGAACATCGTGGCGCAGCAGATGGAAAGCGCCGTCATCTACGGTTTGACGGCCGCCTTGTACGGCAAGATCGACATCGTCGATGGCGTGGTGCAGCAGACCAACTTCAACAACTATGAGATGGTGAGACTCGCCGATGCACCGGTGGTTGAAACCCACATCTTGCCCAGCACCGGCCACCCCACCGGTGTGGGTGAGCCGGGCCTGCCGCCCTTGGCCCCCGCCGTGGCGAACGCCTTGTTTGCATTGACTGGCAAACGCCACCGCAGTTTGCCGCTGGTGGCTTGATGGCCGGGCGACGCGCTCGCAGCGCCCTGGCCAAAGACGAGCGGCGTGCCAACCTGGTCGCCGCAGCCACCCGCCTGTTTGCAAACGCTGACTTCAGCGCCATCACGATTGCCCGTGTTGCCGAGGAGGCAGGCGTGGCCAAAGGCACGGCCTACCTGTATTTCGCGAACAAGGAGACCTTGTTTCTGGAGCTGATGCGGGCCGAGTTCAATGCCTGGCTAGAGACGTTTTTGCAGAGCGTGAAGCGTCAACGCTCGGCCTCGCTGGTGGTGCAGTTGCCGAAAATTGTGGCCAAAAGTTTTGCCGGCCGCCCGCACATCCGGCGCTTGATGGTGCTGCAACACACCGTGCTGGAGGCCAACCTGGGCGACGTTGCCGCCCGCGACTTCAAACTGCAAATGCGGGCGCTGATGGATCAGGTGGCGGCCGCCATCGTGCCCAAAATTCCCGGCTGGCGCAGGGCGGACGCCCAGGTGTTCATCATGCAGACCATCGCGCTGGTCATCAGCGTGACCCAGCTTTCAGAGCCGCCGCCGGTAATCGCCCGCGTGTTGGCCTCAGACGACCGCCTCAAGCCGATGCGCATCGCTTTCGAGCCCTTTCTGGCCTTGACTTTGGCGGCGTTGTTGCGCGGCAGTTTGCGCCAGGCGAAAAGCGCTTAGTTCGGTTGTGCTGCAAGGGCTTCATCCAGCACTTCCACCCAATGCCGCACCGGAGTGGCCGTGCCGCTTTGCAGGTGGGTGATGCAGCCGATGTTGGCGCTGATGATCTCCTCGGCCTGGGTGTCGGCCAGGTGGCCCAGTTTGCGGTCGCGCAACTGGTAGGCCAAGTCGGCTTGCAGCACCGAATAGGTGCCCGCCGAGCCGCAACACAGGTGCGGCTCGTTGAAAATCGGTTTGACATCAAACCCGAGCCGCGCGAAGTGGGTTTCAACCCCGCCTTTGAGTTGCTGCCCGTGTTGCAACGTGCAGGGCGGGTGAAAAGCGAGGGACTTGCCCACGGACTTTCCTGCTGATCCCAACTTGGCCTGCAGTTGCCCCGCCAGTGCATCCGCCAGCTCGGGCAGCCATTCGCTCAGGTCTTTAGTCAAGGCGCTGATACGTTGGGCTTTGGCGGCGTAAAGCGGGTCATCCTTCAATACGTGGCCGTAGTCTTTGACCATCACGCCGCAGCCTGAGGCGTTCATCAGAATGGCCTCGACCTTGCCTTCACCGTTGGAACCTGCCCCGTCCAAATAAGGCCACCAAGCGTCGATATTGGCACGCATCTGTATCTTGCCTCCGTCGTGGTCGTTCAGGTGGAATTTGACGGCACCGCAGCAAGTGGCGCTCTGGGCCACCACGCTTTGTATGCCCGCCGCATCCAGCACCCGTACGGTGGCGCTGTCGATGTTGGGCATCATTGACGGCTGCACGCAGCCTTTGAGCAGCAGCACTTTGCGCTTGTGGGTGCGCGTGGGCCAGGCACCGGGGGCCTGCCGGGGCGGCACTTTGTTTTTGAGCGACTCGGGCATCAAGCCGCGCACCATTTGCCCGAGCTTCATCGCGGGCGCGAACAGCGGCGAGGTCATGCCTTCTTTCAAGGCCCAGCGCAGCGCCTGTTCACCGGCGGGGCGCGGCACTTTGGCATCGACCAGCTTGCGGCCAATGTCCACCAGATGACCGTAATCGACGCCGCTGGGGCAAGTGCTTTCGCAGTTGCGGCAGGTCAGACAGCGGTCCAGGTGCAACTGGGTTTTACGGGTGGGCGTTTCGCCTTCGAGCACCTGCTTCATGAGGTAAATGCGGCCGCGCGGGCCGTCCAGCTCGTCACCCAGAAGTTGGTAGGTCGGGCAGGTCGCGGTGCAGAAGCCGCAGTGAACACACTTGCGCAGAATCGCCTCGGCGGTTTGGCCGTCTGCCGTGTTTTGGTATTCAGGCGCGAGATGGGTTTGCATGGCGATGGGGCGATTCTGGATTTGGCTTAAAAAGCGGCGTACAGACGCTGGCGGTTGAAGACGCCGTGCGGGTCGAATTCGGTTTTGAGCCTTTGTGCAATCTGTAAATTTATATTTGACACATCAATACCAAAGTTTTTTTGATAGTTAGGCCTCGTATCTTCTGAATAGTTTGTAATAAATAACGAAGTATTTTTGATTGTATTTTTATCTATATTTGTTATAAAATCTATTTCAGACGATGGTATTTTGACCCACCGCAAGGCCCCATGCCACTCCATGAGTTGCGGCCATGGCAGCGCCAGCACCGGTGTGGTTTGCGCCACACTCATGCGCCACACAGCAAAGTCCTGTTGCGGCGCGGCGCTGAAAAATGGCAGCTTCAAGTCGCGGCACTGCTGCCATTCGATGGCGGCCTGGGTGTTGTCCATCACCTGGCCACCCAACGTGCCGGTCATCGTTTGAATGGCCGCCTGCACAGCCGCTTTGGCGCCGCGCAAACGCAGATGCAGCCGGCCCGGACCCGTGGGCGCGCGGGCGTCAAGCGCCTGCCAGCGGCTCGCATTGAGTGGCAGGGGCTGGCCGCCCCAGAGGTTGAGTTGCCGCAGCGCGGTGGCCTGGTCCATCTGAAACACCAGCGTGGCTTCGGCGGGCGACACGGGCAAGACCTTGAGCGATACCTCGGTGATCAGCCCCAGCGTGCCCATGGCGCCCACCATCAGGCGCGACACGTCATAACCCGCCACGTTTTTCATCACCGTGCCGCCAAAACGCAGCAACTCGGCGCGGCCATTGAGCAGTTCGAGCCCCAGCACGTAGTCGCGCACGCCGCCCACGCTGGCCCGTGCAGGGCCTGCCAGCCCGGCGGCCACCATGCCGCCGATGGTCGCCGTCTGGTTGCCAAAATGGGGCGGCTCGAAGGGAAGGCACTGGCCTTTTTCAGCCAGCGCCGCTTCCAGCTCGGCCAGAGGTGTGCCGGCGCGCACCGTCACCACGAGTTCGCTGGGCTCGTAATTGACGATGCCACGCAAGGGCGTCGTGTCCAGCAAATCGCCTTGTCTTGCGTGAAGCTGGCGCAAGCCGGAGGGCACGTAAAAATCTTTGCTGCCGCCGCCGCGTATCCGCAACGATGTTTGGTTGGCAGCGGCGCTTTTCACCTGATCGGTGATGCGCTGCAGCGCGGCGCTGTACGCGCCGGGAGCGCCTGAAGATTTATCGGCGTTGTCAGGCACGGTGCTCAGTCCTGGAAAAAATTCACGGGCAGCCCCGGTACGTCCACCCGCATGGAAAACACGCAGCCGGACTGCGGCAGTGCCTTCAGTTCGTCAGCGGGACGGCCCTGGCGGGCGGAGGTGAGGTAGAGGGTTTTCAAATCATCACCGCCAAAACACGGCATGGTGGGGCATTGGGCGGGCACTTCAAAATTCGCCAGCACCTGGCCTTGTGGGCTCAATTGCAGCACCTGGCCGCCTTCGTACATCGCGACCCAGTAGTTGCCCGCTGCATCCACTGAAGCGCCATCGGGCCGTCCCGCGTAACCCGGCTGACCAGGCAACCAGCAGATGGGTTTCTCGGGAAATTGGGCAAACACCCGCTCGCGGCGCATCAGATTGGCATCGGCGTCCCAGTCCCAGGCGCGAATCGTCGCAGTGGTGGTGTCGCCCCAGTACAGAGTTTGATGGTCAGGCGACCAGGCCAAGCCGTTGGCGATGGTGGCCCCGCCTGCCATGCGCTGGGCCACCGCCGTACCGGATCGGCAATCCAGCGCAAACAGCTCGGCGGCGGGGGTGGTGCGTGGCTCAAACATGGTGCCCGCCCAGAATCGCCCGTGCACATCGGCTTTGCCGTCGTTGAAGCGGGTGCTAGCCGGATCATGGGCAAAACGATGCAGCAAGCGAAGTGGGCCGCCCCAAGTGGCGGCGCGGTAAACGCCGTCGCGCAGCGCAATGACCAAGCCGCCAGTGGCCGCGGGCGCGATGCAGCCGGGCTCGCTGGGCATCACCCAAGTTTCAACCTCGCCCATGAAGACGTTGCAGCGCAAAATCTTTTTGCCTGCAATATCGACCCAATACAAGCTCTGCTCGTGCGGATGCCAAAAAGGCGACTCGCCCAGCTCGCTGGGGGCGGGCGCAACGACAGTCCAGCTCATCGCGGTGCCACCTGCCGTACGTTGTTTTGCGTCACGAAGCGGCGTCCACGCGGATCGTCATTTCAGCCGACATCGACTCAGCCGGCTGCAGCACCTGCACGCCCAGGGCCCCGGCGCTGGCCACGCCGCGCGCCATCAGGTTGAGCGCGTTGTTGACGTGACTGACCGGCTCGATGGCGATGTGGCCCAGCGTTGCGTTGGTGCAGACCACCAGGCTGGCCAGCGCGCTGCTGACACGGGTGTGGAACAACTCGTCGCGCAGATGCAATTCGCCGCTCCAGCCGTCGAAGCAGTGGTCCACGTCCAGCAGGGCGGCTTCCACGTCCATGCCCTGCGTGGGCGTGCGCGCCGTGGGCAGTTTGGCCGCGTCCATCTCCCACCGGCCAGCCGCCTTGAAGCTGATGCGGCTTTGTCGGCGCTTGACAAACCAGGGGTGCCAGCCCAGGCCCACCGGCGTTGCGGCTTTGGACTGGTTGGTGATGCTCAGCGTCAACTCCAGCTCGTTGCCGGTAAGCCGAAAGGCCTGCGAGGTGTCAAAGGCAAAAGGCCAGGCGGCGTCGGGCTTGTGCTCGTAGGACAAGATGGCAAAGTTATCGCTCGCCTCCAGCACCTCCCAGGGCCGCTGCCAACCCACACCGTGGATGGCGTGCGGCTCGTTGCCGAAATTCTTGACCAGCGGGTGGCTGGTGCCGTTCCACGTCAGCGTGGCGTGGCCGATGCGGTTGGAAAACGGCACCAGCGGGTAGCTGCCGGATTCACGCGCCGAAGCCAGCGGCTTGCCAATTGAGGAGCGCAGAACGGGCACATCGCCCATCCACAGGCCTGCGATGCAGGCGCCCAGGTCGGGTTCGATGTCGCAGCGGAATTGGCCTTGGGTGAGCGTGATGCGGGTGGTCATGTGGGCGTTGGTCTCCTCTGCGTGATTGTGCCTTGCCCACAGAAGCTTGTGCCGCTGCCCACCCAGCACGGCGACAACCAGGTTGGCGGGTTTTAATTCAGGGTGTCTTGCCGTTCGGCCGCGTTGCGTAATCGGAGATACTTTGTCCCGTTTCGGGGCCAATGGTTGCGCCATGCAAAGGTTTGCTTTCCTTGCTACCTGCCCACATGGGGAATAGCCGCGTTGAGGGTGCCATCGATCAAGGGATCCTGAAGCGATAACGTCTGGTACTTCAGTCCGAAGAAAGGCCACCATGAATGAAAAGCCGCAATACAGCACCTGGATACGCGTGAACAAGATCGTCACCTTCTGGGCGCTGGCGATCGCTTTTTTTGCGATGGGGCTGGCTTCCTTTGTGGAGATTTGGTTCCTGATTGCGTTCGTGCCAGGCTTGCTCTTCGCCTACATCGCCATGACCGTCACGCTGATCCACCTGCGGTTTTCGAAAACCGGCGGTGACTACCAGAACAGGATCCATGACCTGCTTCTGTCGCACAGGAGCGTCACGGGCGAAACGGTCGACATCGGTTGCGGCAACGGAAGCCTGACCATCAAGTCAGCCCGTGGTGACGGGGCATCGCATCATGTTGGCATGGATTTCTGGGGAAGCAACTGGGAATATTCACTGGAACAATGCCAGATGAACGCAAGACTTGAAGGTGTCGGCAACGTCGAGTTCCTCAAAGGCACAGCTGCAAAGACCGTATTCACCGATGGCAGGTTTTCGTGCGCTCTGTCCTGCCTGACGTTTCACGAGGTGCAGGACGAGTCGAACAAGTTGAATGTGGTGAAGGAAGCGCTTCGCATACTGAAACCGGGTGGCTGCTACGTATTTTTGGACCTTTTTGATGACATCCAACACTATCCGGGTATGAACGAGGTCCGATCAACCGTCGAACACTGCGCATGCACGATCACGGTGGACAAGCCCCTGTCTGAATTGATGCCCTTGCCCTATCCGCTCAACGGAAAGAAGGCGCTGCGGTTTGCGCGCTTGCTGTGCGGAACCAAGCGCAGCGCGTTGGCAACTGCCAATTAAAAAGCCCCCGACAGCCAAAGCCATCGGGGGCAATTCAATTAGCGAAACTGCGGGAGACTACCGGCTGTAAGCCGTCTCGCCATGGCTGGTGATGTCCAGGCCTTCGCGCTCTTCTTCTTCCGGTACCCGCAGGCCGACCACCGCGTCGACAATTTTGTAGGCCGCGAAAGACACCACGCCTGACCAGACAATCGTCAACAACACGGCTTTGAGCTGGACCCAGACTTGCGACGCAATCGGTGCCGAGGTGACCGCAGCGGTTACCCAGTCACCCACCATGCCAGGGCCACCGAGGGCTTGCGAGTTGAACACGCCGGTCAGCAAGGCCCCGACGATGCCACCGACGCCGTGCACACCAAATACGTCCAGGGAGTCATCAGCGCCGAGCATTTTCTTCAGGCCATTGACGCCCCACAGGCAGGCAAAACCAGCGATGAAACCAATGATGATGGCACCCATCAGGCCAACATTGCCGCAGGCTGGGGTGATGGCCACGAGGCCCGCCACCGCGCCGGACGCAGCACCCAACATCGAGGCTTTGCCGGTTTTGAGCGATTCACCGATGCACCAGGCCAACACGGCGGCTGCCGTGGCGGAGAAGGTGTTCATGAAGGCCAGCACAGCGGTGCCGTTGGCTTCCAGGGCGGAGCCTGCATTAAAGCCGAACCAGCCGACCCACAACAAGGCGGCGCCGACCATGGTCAAGGTCAGGCTGTGCGGTGCCATGGCTTCTTTGCCGTAACCCACCCGTTTGCCGATCACGAAGGCGCCGACCAGGCCCGCCACAGCGGCGTTGATGTGCACCACAGTGCCGCCGGCGAAGTCCAGCGCGCCCCACTGCCAGATCAGGCCGGCTTTGGCGTTCATCGCATCGACCACTTCCTTGGACGTGTAGGCATCCGGCCCCATCCAGTACCAGACCATGTGGGCCATGGGGGTGTAGCTGAAGGTGAACCAAAGGGCCATAAACAGCAACATGGCGGAGAACTTGATGCGTTCGGCAAAGGCGCCGATGATCAGGCAGCAGGTGATGGCTGCAAATGTGGCCTGGAACGCCATGAACAAGAGTTCTGGAATCACAACGCCTTTGCTGAAGGTGGCGGCCATGGCGAATTCACCCTTCATCGGGTCGAACAAGCCCTTCATGAAGAGCCGGTCAAACCCGCCAATATAGGCATTGCCCTCGGTGAACGCCAGGCTGTAGCCGTAAATGCACCACAAGACGACGATCATCGAGAAGGTGACAAACACCTGCATCAGCACGGATAGCATGTTTTTGCTACGCACCAGACCGCCATAGAACAGCGCCAGTCCAGGGATCGACATCATGATGACGAAAGCCGTGGCAACAATCATCCAGGAGACGTCGCCTTTGTTGGGCACGGGCGCGGGTGCGGCTGATGCAGCAGCGGCGGGTGCCGGCGCGGCGGCGGTGGCCGCAGCAGGTGCGGCAGCTTCAGAAGCGGCAGCGGCAGGCGCAACGGCCTGCGCCAGAGCGAGGGAGCCAAAGCCAAGCAGGCCCAGTCCCAATACGAAGGAAGCAATGAGTTTTTTCATGGTTGTTTCTCTTTTTTAGGTGGCCGGGGGCTTAAAGCGCCTCTTTGCCGGTTTCGCCGGTACGGATGCGCACCACCTGCTCGAGGTCATAGACAAAAATCTTGCCGTCGCCGATCTTGCCGGTGCGGGCTGCGCCCTCGATGGCTTCGATGGCCCGGTCGACCAGCTCATCGGAAATGGCGGCTTCGATCTTCACTTTGGGCAAAAAATCGACCACGTATTCCGCGCCACGGTACAGCTCGGTGTGGCCCTTTTGGCGGCCAAAACCTTTGACCTCGGTGACAGTGATGCCCTGCACGCCCATGCCGGAGAGCGCTTCGCGCACTTCGTCAAGCTTGAAGGGTTTGATGATGGCGGTGACCAGCTTCATGTTGTTTCCTTATGTAATGAGCAAAAAACGGCGCTTGGCCGATCAGAAGCTGTATTTCAGACCGAGGGCTGCGCCGCTCTTGCCGATGAAATTGGTGTTGCCGTTGGTATTGGCGTAAAACACTTGGTTGGCATCTGTGCCATAAACGGCCAGGGACGCCGAGAAACCATTGCCGAAGTCTTTGCCCAGCGTCAGCGCGAAGTCGGAATAATCACCCAAATTGCCGGCCTGGCCTTTGACCACTTGGCGGCCCACGTGCGGCGTCAAGCTGAAACCATTGCCGAGGTCAAAAGCGGCAGACAGGTCAATGTAATTGCTGCCGCTGCTGTTCAAAAAGCCCAGGAAGTTGCCCGCGCTTTGGCTGTATTTCAGGGTGACGACGCTGTAAGTCAACGCACCGTAGACTTCGGTCGTATTGGCGTTCGTCACACCGGGGAAACCTGGCGTACCGGCAGCGCCGGAGTTGTTGCCCGGATAGATGTAGCCGATCAGGCCGACATCAAAACCAAACCCAGCGGCGATCTCGCCTTTGTAACCGGCGTACAGATCAAGCTCAAAATCGCCTTGGGTCGCGCCATTGAATTGTTTCACCCAAGACACAGGGGAAGCCCACGCACCGGCGTAGAAACCGCTCTTGTGGGAGAAGTCCACGCCACCTTGCAGCGCAGCGGTGTAATTGGTCTGCGTCAAGCCCCGGAAACGGTAGTCGGTCACAACGCCTGCATTGAACGACAGTGTGTAATCAGGCTCGGGCGCCTTGGTTTGTGCCATGGCGGCCACGCTGACCAAAGATGCGGCAGCCAAAAGAGATATTGATTTGAAAGACATGAAACACTCCGTGCAGTTGATAGATGGGAGGACTCATGCACAGACCATGCCAAGGCGGGTCGCCAGCAACAAACTGCACTCCAAGGTGCAAACGCAAGGCCGCAACAAGCTAAACATCACCTTTTTGGTGCGAAATTCGTATTTTCTTTGGGTGCGCACCAAAATGCGGCGGCTTAAGAGATGAGCGCAATCTGCGCAAATCAAACTGGTGATAGTGCGAGCGCGGGGCTCAGAAGGCGTATTTCAGCCCTGCCGCTAGGCCAATGCGGCCGGTAAAGTCGCTGCCCGGCAACACATACAGGCTTTGCCCAGCCTGTGTCCCCAAAGCGGTGACAGTCAGCGACAAGCCGTTGGCAAAGGTTTTTCCCAAAGTGAGCGAGTAGTCAGTGAACGCCAGCGGGTTTTGGCTGGCGACGTCTTGTTTGCCGATGCGCGGCGCCAGGCTGTAGCCATTGCCCAAGTCAAAGTTCGCCGACAGGTCGATATATTGGCTGGCGGCAATCGCTGCACTGCCTGAGCCAGCGGCTGCACCAGCACTTAATCCCGGCCCCAACAAGTTAGCCAAATTGCGTGAATATTTCGCCGTAAACAAGCCCCAGGTCACTGCGCCATAGACTTCATTTTGACTCCCGACAGCCTGCCCGGAGAAGATATCCGCCCGATTGCCCAAGCCACTGCCACCATTGGCAAAACGCTGCACACCCACGTCCAGCCAGACTTTTTTGCCAATTTCACTGCGAAACCCGGCGTAAATGTCCAGATCGGAAGAAGGCACGGACTTGCCCAGCGCACCGCCCACGTTGTGTTGGCCATCCCAGCGGATGCCCGAGCCCCAAGCCCCCAGGTACAGGCCGTGTTTCAGGTTGATATCCAAGCCCGTGGGCCAACTGGCCCCCAAGCGGGTGCTGGTGACCTGGCGATTAAGACGGGTTTCAGGACGGGCTTCGCCTATGGCGTTTGACTCACGTTCCAGCAAGTCTGCGGCGGTCGAGGCGAGCGAATAGCTGCCCCGGCTTTGTGCCTGGGCCAGAGCGCCCGCCAGACAAGCCGCCACCGCTACGGCAAGCGTTGTTTTGGCCACATGGACGATGAACGAATGGGGCGACACGTTTTTCTCCCAACCAACTCCAAACGGGCACAAACCTAGTATGTGATGCGTTATCGAACCGGCTGCAATTCATTATGCACACAAGCCGCTGTTTTTTAAAGGCCGATAAGCGTGACTTATTCACGCCTCTTGGTAGGTACTTGATAGGCGCATGTTTATTTGCTTCATTTAGAATACTGTATAAATAGCCAGTTATTTTTATTCCCCTTTTCAATCACCCTCTTTGCACCAAGGAATACCGTTTGAGCCTGTCGCTTGTCCAAAGCCGTGCCCTATTGGGTTTGAGTGCCGCTGCCGTCACGGTGGAGGTGCATTTGAGCAATGGGCTGCCCAGTTTCACACTGGTGGGCCTGGCGGATGTCGAGGTGAAAGAAGCCCGCGAGCGGGTGCGGTCTGCCATTCAAAACTCAGGCCTGGAGTTTCCGCAAAACAAACGCATCACTGTCAACTTGGCCCCGGCAGACCTGCCCAAAGACTCAGGCCGTTTTGATTTGCCCATTGCCATGGGCATTTTGGCAGCCACCGGTCAGGTCGATGGCGCACGCCTCGCCGGACATGAGTTTGCCGGGGAGTTGTCGCTCTCTGGCGAGTTGCGTCCGGAGCGCGGCGCCCTGGCCATGAGTTTGGCGCTGCACGGCGGTGGCGCTGACGCATCCGCGCGCGCCGTCAAACTGGTGCTGCCTACGCAAAGCGCCGAAGAAGCCGCCCTGGTGCCTGACGCCATGGTCTATCGCGCGCGGCATCTGCTGGACGTGGTGGCGCAGTTTTTGCCGCTTTCATCGGACCACTCGGCCGATCGCCCGCCCGAGGCGGGTGCGGTGGCGGTGTCCTCAACAAGCGATGCTGGTGCAGGTTGGGCGCGTGTCTTGCCCGCCGCCATCACCACCTGCGCACACTACGCCGATATGGCCGACGTGAAAGGCCAAGCCGGCGCCAAACGCGCCCTTGAAATCGCCGCTGCGGGCGGCCATAGCATTTTGCTCACGGGCCCGCCGGGCGCTGGCAAATCCATGCTGGCGCAGCGCTTCGCCTCTTTGTTGCCACCCATGACGACGCAAGAAGCGCTGGAAAGCGCCGCCGTGGCCTCCGTCGGTGGCCGGTTTCTACTGGCCAACTGGGCGCAGCGCCCCACCGGTAGCCCGCACCACACCGCCAGCGCGGTGGCCTTGGTGGGCGGCGGCTCGCCACCCCGGCCCGGTGAAATCTCCCTGGCGCATAACGGCGTTTTGTTTCTGGACGAGTTGCCTGAATTCCCAAGAGCGGCTTTGGAGGCCTTGCGCGAGCCCCTGGAGACCGGCACCATCACCATCTCGCGCGCCGCCCGGCGCAGCGAGTTCCCGGCGCGCTTTCAGCTGGTCGCAGCGATGAACCCCTGCCCGTGCGGCTATTTGGGCTCCAACCTGAAGGCTTGCCGGTGCACGCCCGACCAAGTTGCCCGTTATCAAGGCAAATTGAGCGGCCCGCTGATCGACCGCATCGACCTGCACATCGAAGTGCCCAACATGCCCGCCGACGAGCTCCTGCACGCCGCACCAGGGGAGGCCAGCAGCGCCATCCGCGCGCGTTGTGTGGCCGCCCGCGAGCGCGCCCACGCCCGCCAGGGCAAAACCAACCAGGCCCTGCAAGGCAAAGAGATCGACGCCCATTTGCTGCTGGACCCTGCCGCCGCCAAGTTTTTGAACGTCGCCGCCACCCGCCTGGGCTGGTCAGGCCGCAGCACCCACCGCGCCCTCAAAGTGGCCCGCACCATCGCCGACCTGGCCGGGGCGCACACCACCCAGGTGACCCACGTGGCCGAGGCGATCCAGTACCGGCGGGCACTGCGCACGGCAAGTTAGTTGTTATAAAATATATAGCAATATATCTAAATAATACGTGGACTAGAGTGAATTTTTCATAAAAATCTGCGCAAAACCAGATTTCGACATCAATCATACCCATTTTGGGGTTTTGTGTGCCGACTGGCGCGCCCACGGGCTCGAGCAAAATAAGCCCATGCACCGCCTGCACTGCACTTTCCACCCGCATCTGATCGTCCCCTTGGCCAATGCCCAAGTCATCGCTTGATTTTTCTCCTCAAGCGCCCCTGCCTTTGACCATGCCCACCCCCTACAACCGCCCCTTCGTCGGCTGGCTCTCACTGGCGCAGCTCATTAGCTGGGGCAGCGTGTTTTACCTGTTCGCGCTGGTGATGGGGCCGGTGGAGCAGGCGCTGGGCGTGGGGCGTGTGCAGTCTTCGCTGGCCTTCAGCCTGTGCCTGTTGACGGATGGCCTGCTGGCTTTTTGGGTCGGGCGTTTGATCGACCGCGGGTTTGAGCGCGCGGTGATGACGACCGGCTCCGTGCTGCTGGCCCTGGGCCTGGCGTTGCACGCGCGGGTCACCAGCCTGACTGGTTTTTACACCGTGTGGATATTGCTGGGTGTAGGCATGGCGATGACCTTATACCAGCCGGTGTTTGCGGTCGTCACGCGGCGCTTTCCCCAGGACTTTCGCCGTGCCATCATCACCATGACTTTTCTGGGCGGCCTGGCCAGCACGGTGTTTATCCCGCTGACCTCGTGGTTGATCTCGACGATGGGCTGGCGCGGCGCGGTGGGCGTGCTGGCGGCCTTGAATCTGCTGGTGTGTGCGCCTTTGCACTACTTTTGGCTGCGGGGCGCTCCCAAAAAAGTAGCATTTGATACACATAATACGAGGGCCGATGCTGAAATTTGCCCATCATCGGTGAGCGACCAGGCGGCGGGGTTAGCCCCAGAATCGACACCGCCATCGAGGCACGCATCGATACCCGCAGCGCGATCTGACACGACCACCGCCACCCCGGTCAAGCCACCCGCCACCTCACTCAGCGCCCATCTCACCAGCGCGCCCTATTTGCTGATCGGCCTCTCCATCGCCCTCATGACGGTCGCCACCGCCGCGCTGCCCTCGCACATGGTGACGCTGTTGCGCGAATACGGGCTGGACGAGCGCTGGGTCATCGCCGTACCAGCGGGCATCGGCCTGTTGCAGGTGTTTGGGCGCCTGCTTTTGTATTTCTTCGAGCACCGGTTTGACGTGCACGTGGCGAATTTGCTCATCCCCTGCCTGATGCCGCTGGGCCTGTCGATGTTGCTCGTCGCGCCCTGGGTGGCAACACCGCAAAGTCAAGCCATGTTGCTGTTTTTGGCAGCTTTTGTGCTCTTGTGGGGCATGGGCAACGGCATGTTGACCATCGTCAAAGGCACGGCGATGGCGCAATACGTCAGCCGCGAACACGTGGCCTCGCTCAACGGCGCGCTGGGCTTCCCGCTGGCCCTGGTGCGCGCCGCCGCCCCGCTGGGCCTGGGGCTGTTGTGGACCGCCCAGAGCGGTTACCGCAACGGCCTGATGGTGATGGTGGTGATGGCCATGGCCGGAGTCGTGGCGCTGGCCTTGGCGCAACGCATGGCGGTAAAGGCCGCAGGCTAAACAGGTCAGCGGGTCAGCGCTGAATCATCGTTGTCCCCGTCGGCCCCGGCCCGGTCTCCTGGTACATCGCGTCGCCGTCTTTGGCCCAGACGTAGTGCGGCACGCCAGCGGGCGCGACGTAGACTGCGCCGGTCGGGATAGCGACGACTTTGGATTCATCAAAAGTTTCGCCAAAACCGACGTAAATCGTGCCGCTCAGGACGACAGAGATGCGCTCATCCGGGTGGGTATGCGGCGGAATACGCGCACCTTGCATCAGGCGAACGCGTTGCGCGTACAGGCCCGGTTTGCCCGGCGCGCCGATGAACCAGGCCGCCTGCAAACCCGGCATGGTCGGGACACCGGCCCAGGCGACCGCGTCTGGCAGGGTGGGCTGCGGGGCGGCGGGCGTTGTTTGCGCCGACGCGCTCAAGGCGCTGGCAGCGAGTGCGAGGGGGAGCAAAAAGTGGCGCATGCGGGTCTCCTGGGGTGTGATGGCTGGACAAATTCGACTGAAATGGCGCTGGAAGCGGCGGGTTTGGCTGAACCTTGAGCGATCAAAATAAACCTGTTTAATTTGAATAAAATTGTAATTGTTGTTAAATTTTAAATAAATTATTTACTAAAGTAATAGCAAACTATAAATATAGCGCGTGAACTATATTCTATTTTTCTAGAATAGTAAGTGTTCAATATATTTATTTCAATCCACCCACACCACCAAATGCCGAATCGTAAAAGGCCCCAGCAATTCTGACACCTTGGCCTGCACGCGGCCACGGTCTGCCGCCGCCAGGGTGCCACGGGTGGCCGACAGCGTGACAGTGGCCAAAGTGCCGTGTGTGCCGTCTGCCCCCACATGCACCGCGATGCCGATGCCGTCCACCGCCACGGGAGCCAGCAAGGCAGCGAACACGTTTTGCGCAGCCATCCAGCGCAGTTGCGGCTTGAAGACTTTGCCCACGCCCGTCAGCGGAATCGCGTCGATGATCAACACCGCCACGGGGATTGCAGCGCGCTCAGGTGTACGCGCGCGCACCCACTCGTGCAACTCGGCTGGCGTGGCCACGGCACCCGGTTTGAGCTGCACGTAGGCCAGCGGCAGCTCGTCCACCCGCGCATCGGGCTGGCCAATCACCGCAGCCAGCGCCACCGCCGGATGTTGGTAGAAGATTTCTTCGATCGGCATCGGGTCGATGTTGTGGCCGCCCCGGATGATCAGGTCTTTGGCGCGCCCGGTGATCCACAAATACCCTTCCGCGTCGAGCCGCCCTAAATCCCCAGAATTCACCCAACCGGGCTCAACGAACGCGTTTTTGTTGTGAGCGTCGTTCAAATAGCCGCTAAAAACACCAGGGCCTGCCATGGCCACCACGCCGATTTCATTCGCCGCGCAGTCCCCGGCGAGGTGGCCGTTGGCATCGATCCGCACCACACGCACGCGACTGTACGGCACGGCGTGGCCGACCGTGCCCAGGCGCAGCGGGCGGTCGCCGTAGCTGATGGTGTGTACGCTGGCCGTCTCGGTCATGCCGTAGACCTCGAGCACAGGCACCTTGAAATGGCTGTGGAACTTCTCGCCTACGGCCACCGGAATCGCCGAGCCGCCGCCGCTGAAGATCTTGATGCAGCTCACGTCCACGTCGTCCCACGGAATCGCCGCCGCTGCCGCCAGCACAGTGGGCACGCCGCCAAACACCGGGCAGCGGAAGCGCGCGATCAGCTTCCAGACGTTTTTCACCGCCGCCGGGTTGCGCCAGCCTGACGCCGAGAGCACCACCAGGCTGCCACCCGCCGCCAGCGTAGTCAGCGCCTGCGTGAGCGCGCCACCCACGTGGTACAGCGGCAGGCCGAACAACATCGCGCGGCCCGGGCCCGAGTTGCCTTCGGTGTTCAGCATCACGTTGCACACCCAGGCCTGGTAGACCTGGTTTTCATGTGTGTGGCGCACCAGTTTGGGGGTGCCGGTGGTGCCGCCGGTGTGGAAGTAGGCCGCCACGTCGTGCCGGCCAATTTGGCGGCCTGATGTGAGCGTGTCGCCAGGATGTTTGCTGATTTCTGCGTCGAAGGAAAGGATTTCCTGGGGGCCGGTGTCGTTGGCGACTGCCTCTGCATCGCCGCCCACCAGCAGGATCGCCGTCAAACTCGGCACCTGCGCGCGGACGCGCTGCACTTTGTCCCAATAATCAGTGCCGGCGTTGGGGCCGTGTACCACCACCACTTTAGTGCCCGCTGCGTTCAAAATTTCGGCCAGTTGGTGGGGTTCCAAAAGCGGGTTCACCGGGTTGGCGATGCCCGCCGCCTCGGCCCCAAACAGCGCGTAAAAGTTTTGCGGCATCAAAGGCAGCAGCAGGCTGACCACGTCGGTCGGCCCGACGCCCAGCGCCGTGAACAAATTGGCCGACTGCGTGACGCGCTTCAAAAACTCGGCATAAGTGAGCACTACGGCAGGCTCTGCCGGGTCGCAGGTTGGCAAAAACTGGATCGCCGGGGCCTCGGGGTTGACCCGCGCGCCGATCTGGATCGCTTCATACGTGCTGGCCGCCGCCAGACGCTCGGCCAGCGGCACTGCCTCAATGGCGGCCACGTCAGCAGCGCTGGCGAGCGAGGCCCGCTTGGCACCCATGGCGCGGTCGATCAGGATGGCGCGGGAAGATGAGGCAAGGGCGGCTGTAGAGGGGGCAGCGGTGCGGAACTGGTCAGGCAAAACAGTCTCCTTTGGGCAGGATGGGCAGGGTGGGCGAGGTGTTGGGCAGGGCTTTGAACAAAACCATCAGCGGCAGGATTCGCGCCGCCGACCCCGTCCATCTTACCGGGCTGAAGCCGCGTCAGGGCGCGATTTTTGCGCCGTTTTCCACCAGCAGCGCGCGCAACACCGAACGGTGGCACTGCGACGCGTCGGCGCAATAACAGCCGACCGAGAAGTTCGCCGTTTGAGACAGCTTTGCCAGCAGCCTGAGGGCGTGGCTGGCCTCTGGCGCGGCCATCTCGGTGCGGTATTTCTTGATGAACTTCGGCCACTCGCGCAGCCGCTGCACGTCGTCCAGGCCCTGCACGCCCTGCGCGAACTTCATCAGACCCATGCTCGGCGCGAGTGTGGGAAACCACACGTCGTACCAGTTCTGAGCCGCAAACTGCGCCTTGGCCACCCCCCGAGGCGGCCTGCGCACGGTGCCCAGGCGCGGGCCTTCATCTGGCAGGCGGCTGGTGCCGAGACGGACGACGTGCAGGGCCATGGTGGACGCTCCTATTTATATAGCAAAATAACGCCATTCTACGAGACCCAATGGCTGATTTGACACTGAACTGCTGTGGCGGCGCATGATTTTTGACAATTGTTGATACGTATATTAACTTTTAGTTTTTGCGCTTTCACGGTCCGGCTCAACGGGTTGGCGTGCGCGGCAAACGTCCCCCTTTTTGGGGATGCGTATTTTCCTGGAATGCCTAAAGTCACCACCGTGGCGAGGGTTAAGCCACGGCCCGGCATTACGCGCGCACCTCCAATTGACCCACCTTGAGGAGCCTCTATGAAAACCGCATTTTTGAACTTGGCTTTATTGTTCGTGGCGCTGGCGAATACGGGTTGCGCGTATCTGACCACCTACACCAACGCCATTGACACTGAAAACAAGTCTTACGCCTTGGATATCAAGCAGCGGGTGGTGATTTCAAAGAACAGGCCGAATGAGACCAGCACTGTCACGGAGGCAGGCAAGGTCACTGAAACAAAGGAAGCTGGGTCTAATAAGTCAATCATCGTCACGGAGGGTGGCAAGACCACCACGACGACGAAGACCGGCCAACGCGTCGTCTGCGCCGAACCCAGCCCTGATGCGCTGGCCGTTATCGGCGCATCTGCCAGCGCCAGCGCCACCACCGGTGCCACGGGCGACGTAGCCAATGTGACCGCTGCGCTTGCGGAAAGCGGGGCCTACGTCGGTTTGCGCACCCAGTCGATCCAGCTCCTGCGCGACGCGATGTACCGCCTGTGTGAGGGCTACGCGTCTGGCGCCATCGATTCAGATGAGTATTCCGGCATGCAGCGGCGCTTTCAGAGCACCATGATGGGGCTCTTGGCGATTGAGCAGCTCACGCGGCCAGTTGTGGCCGCACAGGTGGTGTTGGCGGCTTCGGCGGGGTCAAGCGCCGGGGCGTCAGCGGGGGATGCTGCGGTGGACAAAGCGCAAGGCCGGGTGGATACAACAACGACGGCCTTGACGACCGCGCAAGCCGCGCTGGATACCGCAACTTCAGCGGAAACCACTGCCGTCAGGAACGCGAAGGAAAACCGCGACAAACGCACCGCTGCGGCGGGAAAAACGCCGCCCGATACCCAAACGGTCACTGATCTGGACGCTGCGCACACGGCCCTAGCCCAGGCCGAAACCGATGCCCGCAATGCCAAAAAAGACGCAGATCGAAAAGTGAAAGCTGCCGAACTGGCCAAGCGTGATGCCGAAACGGCCTTGCGGGAGGCGAAATCCAAAGTGACGTCGACAGCTTCCGGCGTCGGCCAGATTGGCGACATGCGGGAAGCGTCTGCTCAGATTACCAAGTCACTCACCAAAGGTGTGACAGAAATCGTGGCCGAAATTAACTTAAGCTACACGCGCGACACCTGCATGCAGCTCTTGGTCAGTATGGCCAATAAGGGCGTAGCCGAAGAAATGGACAAACGGTTGTTGTTAAAAGAAGCAGCGAAAGACAATCTTGCCAAGGCGTTCGATGCTGCCCTCAATAGCTGCAAAGACGCTTTGGGCAAAGAGAAAACCAGCACACTGACGAAGAAGCAGTTTGAAGAGGCCATGAAGGCGCTAAATGACAAACTAACGGCTCTGGAAGCCAAAAAGTAAGGTGCTGCCGCCTCGAAAATCTCTGGTTGGCGCGCAAAGCTCGCAAAACAATGCTTGTCACGCAATTTAACTTGACATTGACCGCCACAAACTAAAAAGCCAATCGGCGCAAGCCCTGTTGCGCATCGATGGGCTGGGTGGGCAGTGGAGGTTCAGCGCTGCTGTTCGCGGCGGCGCCGGGCGACCCAGATCAGCGCCAGGCCGGAGCCCAGAAGCGCCAGGCTGCCGGGTTCAGGAACATTGTTGTCGGTGGGCACCGTGGCGAAGGCCATTTTGTCCCCAATGTCATCGGTCTGGAAAAAATAAGGATTGGTCGGGCCGTCGCAAACCGCAGAGGTCGAGCGTGAACTTTCCAGGTGATTGCTACGCGCACAGGTGCTCCAGGCACCCGAGCTGTCACCCACAAAAAACAGGCCATCACCGAACAGCAAAGTAATAGACCAGTTCGCGTCAACACCACCACCATGAAAGCCTGTGATGCTGCTGAGATTCGAATAGAAGTAGTCGCTGGGGCCGGCAAAGCTCACGGTATAGGGGTCCACCAGGTTGGAGCCGCCATAGCTGAAAGAGTGCAACAAATCGATGCCGTTGCCACTTTCACGGGTGTTCAGGGTGCCCGTTACCTGATAGGTTTCTGTGTTGGCTGCCGCAGCACAGTCGGTGCAATTGGCCGTGAAGTTGTAGCTGTGTGGAATGACGATGGGGCTAGCCTGTGCCGATGGTTGAAGACCGAGGGCCAAAACGCCGCTCGCCAAAAGCTGAGCCGCAAATGTAACGATCTTCATGAGATATTTCCCCAAATATTTAACGAACACCTCTACCAAGCAATATGCAGGCCATCAAAAGAAAACATTTAAAATCAAATGCTTACAAACTTTTTAACGTAACGAATTGTATGGGTGTTAAATTTTTCGACACGGATCCCCGTTACAAATTCGGTGCCAGCAAGCGCTGCAAATCCTTTTCCGTGACCCCGCGCCGCGCCGCCAGATCTTTGAGCTGGTCGTCGCCAATCTTGCCGACGTTGAAATAAACGCTGTCCGGGTGCCCAAGGTAGAAGCCGCTGACGCTGGCGGCAGGCGTCATGGCGAGGCTCTCGGTGAGCGACATGCCGATCTCTTCACATTGCAGCAGCGCAAACAGGTCTTTTTTCACGCTGTGGTCGGGGCAGGCGGGGTAGCCGGGCGCGGGGCGGATGCCTTGGTATTTTTCGGCGATCATGTCCACGTTCGTGAGCGCCTCCTGCGGCGCGTAGCCCCATAAATCGGTGCGCACGCGGTGATGCAAGCACTCGGCGAAGGCTTCGGCCAGCCGGTCGGCCAGGGCTTTGAGCATGATGGAGGAATAGTCGTCCAGGTCGTCCTGAAAGTATTTTTCTTTCTTTTCGGCACCGATGCCGGCGGTGACGGCGAATACACCCACGTAATCTTGCCCGGCCCGCGTTTCTACGCTATTTTGGCTGCTGGGCCTCGCATTGATTGCGTTATCAGATCCTGAATTAGCAGCATCTTCAGGCACCAGTGCAGGGGCCACAAAATCGGCCAAACAACGGCTCGGTCGCATGATGCCGTCAATCACCTGCTTTTCGGTTTGCTGGCGCAGGCCATGCCAGGTCAGCGCGACCTCGGTGCGCGACTCGTCGGTGTAGAGCGCGATGTCGTCGTCATTCACGCTGTTGGCGGGGTACAGACCGATCACGCCGTTGGCGGTGAGCCAGCGGCCCTCGATCAGGCGCTTCAACATGCGCTGGCCGTCGGCGTAGACGCGCACGGCTTCGGTGCCCACCACCTCGTCTTTCAAGATGGCCGGGAAGGGTCCGGCCAGATCCCAGGTCTGGAAGAAGGGGCCCCAGTCGATGTATTTGGCCAATTCGGCCAGGTCAAAGTTTTTGAACACGCGCCTGCCCAGAAACTTCGGTTTGACGGGGCGGTGTTGCGACCAATCGACGGGCGTTTTGTTGGCGCGCGCTTTGGCCAGTGGCCACATCGGCGTGACCTTCTTGTTGGCATGTTGCAGACGCACCTTCTCATAGTCGGCATTGAGCTCCGCTACGTATTGGGTGGCCCGATCCGACAACAATGACTGCGCCACTCCGACGCTGCGTGAGGCGTCCGGCACATACACCACCGGCCCTTCGTAATGCGGCGAAATCTTGACGGCGGTGTGCACCCGCGAGGTGGTGGCGCCACCGATCAGCAGGGGGATTTTGCGAATTCGGAAGTGGTCGTCCTTCTGCATTTCCGCCGCAACGTATTGCATCTCCTCCAGGCTGGGGGTAATCAGGCCGCTGAGACCCACAATGTCGGCACCTTCCACCTTGGCGCGGGCCAGAATCTCGTGGCAGGGAACCATCACGCCCATGTTGATGACTTCGAAGTTGTTGCATTGCAAAACCACCGTGACGATGTTCTTGCCGATGTCGTGCACATCGCCTTTCACAGTGGCGATGATGATCTTGCCCTTGGTGCGCACATCGCGGCCGGCGGCTTCGTCCTGCTTCTTTTCTTCTTCAATGTAGGGGATGAGATGCGCCACCGCCGACTTCATCACGCGGGCGCTCTTGACCACCTGGGGCAGAAACATCTTGCCCTGGCCGAACAGGTCACCGACGATGCTCATGCCGGCCATCAGCGGGCCTTCGATCACATGCAGCGGACGGCCGCCGTCCTTCAGCAGCTTCTGGTAGGCCTCTTCGGTGTCTTCGACGATGAAGTCGGTGATGCCATGCACCATGGCGTGGGCCAGGCGCTGCTCCACCGCCACGGGCTTCTCGGCATTGCCGCGCCAGTCGTTCTTCTTGCTCTCGTCCTTGGCGCCGGCACGGGCGGAGTCGGCAATTTCGACCAGGCGCTCGCCCGCATCGGCGCGGCGGTTCAGCACCACGTCTTCCACGCGCTCGCGCAGGACCGGTTCAAGCTCGTCATATACCCCCACCATACCCGCGTTGACGATGCCCATGTCCATGCCGGCCTTGATGGCGTGGTACAGGAACACGGTATGGATCGCCTCGCGCACCGGGTCGTTGCCACGGAACGAAAAACTCACGTTGCTGACGCCGCCGGACACCTTGGCCCCCGGCAGGTTGGCCTTGATCCAGCGCGTGGCTTCGATGAAATCAACCGCGTAGTTGTTGTGCTCTTCAATGCCAGTGGCCACGGCGAAGATGTTGGGGTCGAAGATGATGTCTTCAGGCGGGAAGCCCACTTCGTCCACCAGAATGCGGTAAGCGCGCTCGCAAATCTCGGTCTTGCGCGCGTAGGTGTCGGCCTGGCCTTTTTCGTCGAACGCCATCACCACAGCGGCAGCGCCGTAACGCCGCACCAGCTTCGCCTGGTGTTTGAACTGCTCAACGCCTTCTTTCATCGAGATGGAGTTGACGATGCCCTTGCCCTGAATACAGCGCAGGCCGGCTTCGATGACCTCCCACTTCGAGCTATCGACCATGATCGGCACGCGGGAAATGTCGGGCTCAGAAGCGATCAGGTTCAAAAACCGCACCATCGCGGCCTTGCTGTCGAGCATGGCCTCGTCCATGTTGATGTCGATCACCTGGGCGCCGTTTTCCACCTGCTGGCGGGCGACCGACAAAGCTTTATCGAACTCGCCGTTCAGAATCATCTTGGCGAACGCTTTGGAGCCGGTGACGTTGGTGCGCTCGCCAATGTTGACAAACAGCGTTTTGTCGTCGATCAGCACCGGCTCCAGGCCGGACAGGCGCATGGGAGCGACGCTGCTTTCGGCATCTTGCGCGGCTGGGTTGGACGTGACGTGTAGGGCGTTGGGCATGCATCTCACCTGTCGAATAGTTCAGGTGAGCGCCGTTGAAGTTTGTTATAACTTGTTCCAAGCCTGGCCGGTTTCCGCATCCATCTGCAAAACCCGCTGCAACGCTCCTTGGAGGGCTGATTTTAACCGATACCCATAGATCAGACTGACATTTGCGTCCATAAAATACGGCGGCGTGTCAGCTCTAAGGTAGGATGACTCGACCAAACTGACGGGATTTTCAAGTCGAATTCTTCACTGTACAAAATAACAGTAAACTATTGCCGCTACATGAAGTACAAGAAAACTCTCGTTGATCTTGAAAGGGTCGCCATCAAATGGTGGCCCAAAGCCTTGGAGGAGCAAGTTGCCCATAGCAGCGTTATTCCGAAGCTTATTCAGACACAAGATCAATTTATTTCTATTTTGAAACTGTCAGGCAACGCCCCTGAGCAAATTTTCAGTGTGATTGAGGCAAGTGAATTGCCTCCCAATCTTTTTCTAAAGCACTTGGTCGTCCTGGCGGATTACGGGGGCGAGCTGATCAAGCGGCTGGGCAAAGAGTTCGAAGACGTTTTTCCACGGGACGCCAAAACCAAAAAGCGGCGACTTCAATTCGTTTTCCGGGGAGAAACACATCACTACACATTCAAAGCGCTACCCGTCACAAGCCTTAGCAATGCAAAGCTAAAGATCGACGGCAAGGCAATCGTCAAAGCGACGAAGCTTGACGACCTCTATAAAGACATGATCATGGTCTTGCTTTTCGGAGGAGTGTCAACGGCCAGTGACTTGGCGGCGCTTGAGCGATGCGATTTGGGTGGTTTGATGGGCAAGCCAGATGAAATCGATCTCTACGTCAAGCAAAAGTACATCCAAGTTAGCCGCATTACGACTGGTGCGCGGGCGAACAGCCTCGGACAAATCGCGCAAATTTACGTTGCTGATTACCTGAGAAGCAAACTGGACGATTCGTACGCGGTACAAAGCAACGGCAAGGTAAAACTCAGGACCTACGACAGCGACGCAGGAATGCCGTTTGACGTCGTCGTTAGGCGCGGCGCGCGGGTCGTTGGCGTTGAGGTTAGTTTTCAGGTGACGTCCAACAGCCTGATTGAGCGCAAAGCAGCACTCGCAGAAGATCGCTTGGCTCAAATGAGCAAAGAAGGTCATTTCATCGCTTATGTCTTGGATGGCGCTGGCAACTTCAGTCGAAGCTCTGCATTGACGACTCTTTGCCAATCAAGCGACTGCACTGTGGCTTATTCAGCAGGCGAATTGGACACGCTCGTTGATTTCATTCAGGGGAAGCTCAATGATTCGCTTCGTTGATTTGTTTGCCGGCATCGGCGGTATCCGATTGGGCTTTGAACAAGCCATGGGTGATATCGGACTGGACTGTGAGTGCGTACTTTCTTCGGAAATCGACGCACACGCTCAAGAAACATATCGACTGAATTTTGGTGAAAAGCCGCGTGGAGATATTTACAAAATACAGAGCTTTCCCGCCTTTGACTTTTTGCTTGCAGGGTTTCCATGTCAACCGTTTTCGTATGCTGGGAAACAAAAAGGATTTGGCGATACGCGTGGGACACTTTTTTTCGAGATCGAACGCCTGCTGGCTACCCATCAGCCAAAGGGATTTTTGCTGGAAAATGTTCGCGGTTTGACAACCCATGATGGCGGTCGAACCTTAAAAACCATAGTGGAAAAATTGGAGGGCCTGGGGTATGGCGTTAGCTGTCTGTTGCTCAATAGCTCTGATTTGAATGTCCCCCAAAACCGGG
Organism: Rhodoferax sp.; assembly: GCA_031365665.1. GTDB lineage: Bacteria > Pseudomonadota > Gammaproteobacteria > Burkholderiales > Burkholderiaceae_C > JANYCG01. The sequence goes on from JANLYO010000195.1 coordinate 67,131, forward strand.
TGCGCGTTTACATTGCAGGAATCAAGGGCAGTCAGCCCATTATGACTTTGCAATCTAACCGAGGAGCGACCGACTCCCATCAATACAAGCGTCAGCGCAAGGTCAAGAGTTTGTTTGATACCGATAACTCGTTGGTCGTCCGCGATATTTTGGAGCCAAATCCGCCTTCCTCATACGATTGCACGACACTCTTTCAGAGGCGGGTGCAAACTGCTTTGAAACAGAAGAATTTGTCTATTAATGGCGTTCGTCTGATTGATTTTCGGAATGGGAACTCGATTCACTCATGGGAGCTCGGAATTAAAGGCGACTGCTCTAAAGAAGAGGTTGAGTTTATGAATGCCCTTATCGCCAATCGGCGGAAGAAAAAGTTCGGCTCTCATCAAGACGGAAAGAACTTGAGCCGCGATCAAATTGAGAGCTTTTTCAAACACCCTGAACTCAACCAAATCATAAAATCGTTGGTAAAGAAGAAATATTTACGCGAGCGCGATAGTTTGTTCAACCCCGTCTCCGGCAATATGTCGTTTGAGGTCTTTAAATTTCTGGATCCTGACAGCATTTCGATCACCTTGGTCACCAGTGACGCACATAAGTTAGGCGTGACGCACCGAGGCCGAATGAGGCACATCACACCAAGAGAGTGCGCTCGAATTCAAGGTTATCCTGACACTTTTCAACATCATCCTGTTGATTTGCACGCTTACCGGCAATTCGGAAACTCGGTTTCTGTTCCGGTTATTAAGGCGGTTGTCACCGACTTGTTTTCCCACAATTCGTTCTCAGAGTTATTTCGAAATACCGCCCCAAGAGACCACCCAGAGCAGAGGCAAATTGCTCGATCTGGTCAGCGTCAAAATATTCACTCAAGTGTACCGGTGTGACGTTTATTGCATCTGCTTTTTCAGTTGTTAATTTTTGAATTCCGGCGAATCTCAAAAATAAAAAGAAACGTTTTCAACGCGCTGCTCGCGGTGTCATATGCTGCCTTCCTTGGCAGGCGCTTAATATCTGGAAATTTCAACCCAAAACCTCCCAGCCGCCGTTTTTCTCCGACGCAAACAGCGCGTCAATCACGCGCATATTGCAAATTGCATCGTCCAGACCATAGGGAAGTGAAATCTCGCCCCGTACGGCGCGTGAAAACGCATCACCTTGCAGGGTGTACTGGTCACACGGCGCAAGGGTTTCGATGACGGCGGCGCGGCCGCCGATGATTTTGCCGTCATCCAGAGACAAACGCATCGCTTCACCGGGCGGTGCATTGAAAGGGATTTCGATCTCCAAACGTTGTTTCGTGCCGATGGCCTGCACGCGCTGAAACGGTGTGGACTGGGTGCCGACAGTGAAATCGAGCCGCCGGCCATCGCCAAAATCCAGCAAGGCGCTGACGAGGCAGTCGGTTTTGAACACCGGGTCACGCTCTATCAGCGCCATCACACGCAACGGCTCGGCCTCAAACAGAAAACGGCCGGCGACGATGGCGTAACAGCCGATGTCATACAGAGCGCCACCGCCGTTCTCGGGTTTGTTGCGGATGTTGTGGGCATCTTGATTGTTGTAGCTGAAGGCCACCTGCACGCAGCGCAACTCGCCGAGTTCGCCTGCGCGCACCAGATCGCGCGCGCGCAGCCACTGCGGGTGAAAACGCACCATGAAGGCTTCCATGATGTGCACCTGGCCCGCCACTTCACGCACCTGAGCCGCTTCGTTTGCGTTCATGGCGAAGGGTTTTTCGCACAGCACGTGTTTGCCGGCGCGCGCGGCCTTCAGCGTCCATTCGACGTGTAAATCGTTGGGCAAGGGGTTGTAGATGGCTTCGATGTCAGGGTCGGCCAGCAGGTCTTCGTAACTGCCGTAAGCCTTCTTGATGCCGAGTTTGCCAGCCCAGCTTTTGGCCGAATCGATGTTACGCGAGGCGATGGCGTCGATGCTGCACCACTCGCCCTTTTGCATCGCCGGGATGACTTTTTCCCAGCCAATCTTGGCGGTGCTGAGTACGCCCCAGCGGACTTTGCAGGTCATTTTGTTGATTTTTCCAATAGGCGTCATGCCATTCAGGCTCAGTGTGCCAGATGCAGGCTGTTGGATCGGCGGATTGCTTTAGGGGCGCTGAGATCTGATCGTCGTCTTCGTGAACTTGCTGGCCGCGCACGAAAGAGTGTCGAGGCTGCGAAGGTGAGGGCCATCCAATGAAAGTTAACGGGTTGCTCGTCTCTGATACGCAGGAGCAGGAGACTGCCTCGGGGGACATTCCCATAGCTGCCCGCCCCGGTCTCTGCGGCTCGCCCCTTGAATTTACCGCCCAGAACGCGCCAAATACCGCTTGCGCACAAAAAACATCGAGGTGCCCAGGGCGATCAGAACCATCGCGCCAAAAATCCACCAGAACGCGCCTTTTTGGTGAACCAGCGGCATGAATTCAAAGTTCATGCCGAAAAAGCCGGTGATCAGGTTCAGCGGCAAAAAGATGGCGGTCAGCACCGTCAGCGTGCGCATGATGTCGTTGGTGCGGCTGCCTTGCACGCTGAAGTGGATCTGCACGGCGGTTTCGGCGCTTTGCTCCAGGCGGCGCACGTGGTGCACCACACGTTCGATGTGCTCCAACACGTCGCGGCTGCGCACTTGCAGCAGGTCGCGCTCGCGCGCGGCTGCGGGGGTTTCGGCTTCTGGCCAGGTTTTGAGCGCCTCGTTCCAGTCCTGGATGGCCGAGCGCTGGTCTTCGCAGACCTCGTCCAGGTAATGCAGGCTGCGCCGCGCTTCCAAGAGCGAGCGCCAGTTGTTGAAACGGGTGCTGGGGTTGATGAGCTCGCCCTCCCAGTGGTCCAATTGGTGGGTCAACTCGCGGCGCAGCTCCAAAAAGCCATCAACGATCTGGTTCACCACGCGCAGCATCAAATCGGCCGGGCTGGTTGGCAGGCGGCTGCCGGCGGTGCGGTTGTCGGCGTTGCCCGAACTCAGCAGGCGGTTGGCAAAGGCGTCGCGCACCGCGCCGTCCAACGGGTGCACGCTGAGCACCACGCGGTCAAACACGGCAAAGCCGACCGGTGTGGTGTCGATGCGTTTGAGCACCGGGGGGCCGCCGCGCGCCATCGCGTGAGGCGGTGGCAAGGTTGGGGCGGGGGGCGCTTTAGCCACCGCCTCCACCGCTTCCACCGCCGTTACCGTGCTTGCCGCCGTCGCTGTCACGGCGCCAACCCCCGCTGCCAGGCGGCGGAACACCAGCACGTCGTACTGCAAGGTGAAGTCGTAGTGTGAGGGCAGGTGGGGATT
>JANLYO010000238.1:0-10229 GCA_031365665.1 Rhodoferax sp.
TCAAAAAGGCCGTGTTGCTGAGTTTCCGCCTGAAAGACAACGAAGTCATGCGCGCGGGCGACCTGGGGTTTTTCGACAAGGTGCAGACCAAATTTGCCCACCTCGATGAAGCCGCGATGAAAGCCACCGGCGTGCGCGTGGTGCCGCCCGCCGTTGCACGGCGCGGCAGCTACATCGCCAAAGGCGCGATTTTGATGCCGTCTTACGTCAACATTGGCGCTTATGTGGACGAGGGCACCATGGTCGATACCTGGGCCACTGTGGGCTCTTGTGCGCAGATTGGCAAACACGTGCATTTGAGCGGCGGCGTCGGCATCGGCGGCGTGCTGGAGCCAGTACAGGCGGGGCCCACCATCATTGAAGACAACTGCTTCATCGGGGCGCGCTCCGAGGTGGTCGAAGGCGTGGTGGTCGAGGAGAACTCAGTGCTGGGCATGGGTGTTTACTTAGGCAAAAGCACGCCGATTTTCAACCGAGAAACTGGCGAAATGATTTATGGCCGCGTGCCCAGCGGCAGCGTGGTCATCAGTGGCGGTTTGACCAAAAATGCCAATGGCGTGGCCTACACCACCTATGCCGCCATCATCGTCAAGACGGTCGATGCGCAAACCCGCTCAAAGACCAGCATCAATGAGCTGCTGCGTGATTAAATCGAGATTCGGCCGGTTTCAACGCAGAATTGGCAACGCAGCGTCCAGCATTCGGTCAATTCGGCAATAACGGTCTAGAGGAGTTCCCATGTCAGCACAACTCGCCCCAATGTCCGCACCCGCCACACCCAGCCCGGCCCAGGCGCCCGGCACGATGGAGCGCATCCTGCGCCTGATGAGCGACAAAAAGGCCTCTGACGTGTATTTGTCGGCGCACTCGCCGGCTTTGATCAAAATCAATGGCCAGTGTTTGCCGATCAACGCGCAACTGCTGCCGCCCGACGCCCCGCGCAACCTGCTGGCCGAGGTGCTGCCTGCCGACAAGATGGCTGAGCTGGAAGAAACCGGCGAGCTGAACATGGGTTTCTCCCTGGCGGGCATTGGCCGCTTTCGTTTCAGCGGCATGCGCCAGCGCGGCTCGATCGCCGCAGTGATCCGTTTTATCCCGAACCAGATTCCGGCCTTGGATTCGCTGGGCGTGCCGATGTCGCTGGCCGATTTGATCCTGGAAAAGCGTGGCCTCCTGCTGATGGTGGGTGCCACCGGCGCGGGCAAAAGCACCACCCTGGCCTCGATGATCGACCTGCGCAACGACACGCAAACCGGCCACATCCTGACGATTGAAGACCCGGTTGAGTTTCTGTTCAAGAACAAAAAGTCGGTGGTGAACCAGCGCGAGATCGGCGTTGACACCCAAAACCTGCAGGTGGCACTGAAAAACGCGCTGCGCCAGGCGCCCGACGTGATTTTGATCGGGGAAATCCGCGACCGCGAAACCATGTCGGCGGCGATTGCCTACGCGCAGTCGGGCCACCTGTGCCTGGCGACCATGCACGCCAACAACAGTTACCAGGCGCTGAACCGCATTTTGAGCTTCTACCCGGTGGAGGTGCGCCAAACCATGTTGGGCGATCTGGCCGCTGCCCTCAAAGCCATTGTTTCGCAGCGTCTGCTGCGCGCCGTCACAGGTTCGCGCGTGCCGGCCGTTGAGATTTTGCTCAACACCAAGCTGATTTCAGAACTGATCGAAAAAGGAGATTTTTCGGGCATCAAGGAAGCGATGGAAAAGTCGATGTCCGAAGGTTCACAGAGCTTCGAGGCCGACATCGCGCGCATGATTGTGGACGGCACCGTGGAGCGCAAGGAAGGCCTCGCCAATTCCGATTCGCCCACCAACCTGATGTGGCGCATGCAAAACGATTTCACCAGCAACGCCCAAGCCGCCAAAGCACAAGAAGAGGATCCGGATGACGAACCGTCATTCACTGAAATCACTTTGGACGTCAAACACTGATGTCGGCAACACTTCGCCTTGCCGAACAACTGATTTCGTGCCGCTCGGTCACGCCTGAAGATGGCGGCTGCCAGGACATCATCGCGCACCGGCTTGCGCCTCTCGGCTTTGTGAATGAAACCATGCTTCGGGGGCCGGAGAACTTTCGTGTCACAAATCTATGGTCAAAAAGACCTGCGAGCCTTACAAATACTTCGCAAATCGCTTTCAAAACGATAGCGTTTGTCGGCCACACCGATGTGGTGCCGACCGGCCCGCTTGACCAGTGGCTCAGCGACCCGTTTACGCCAACCCACCGCGACGGCAAACTTTATGGGCGCGGCGCGAGTGACATGAAGACGTCGATTGCGGCGTTTGTGGTGGCTGCAGAGGAGTTCATCGCCGCCCAGCCCGATGCCAAGTTGAACATCGCCTTGTTGCTCACCAGCGACGAAGAAGGCCCGTCAGTGGATGGCACCGTCAAGGTCTGTGAGGCGCTCAGCGCCCGTGGCGAGGTGATTGACTACTGCATTGTGGGTGAACCCACGTCGATCAAAACCACCGGTGACATGATCAAAAATGGCCGCCGTGGCACCATGAGCGGCAAATTGACGGTCAAGGGCATCCAGGGCCATATCGCCTACCCGCACCTGGCCAAAAACCCTATTCATCTGCTGGCCCCGGCGCTGGCAGAGTTGGTCGCCACGGAGTGGGACAAAGGCAATGCGTTTTTCCCGGCAACAACCTGGCAGGTGAGCAATATCCACGCCGGCACAGGCGCGGGCAATGTGATTCCCGGCGCGGTGGTGGTGGATTTCAACTTCCGCTTTTCGACGGAATCAACTGTGCAATCGTTGCAATCGCGCCTGGCCCAGATTCTTCAACACCACGGTTTGCAAAAGGACGCCGATTACGACCTGGCGTGGGTCATAGGTGGCTTGCCCTTTCTCACAACGCCAGGAACTCTGGTTGATGCTGTGCGAGACGCCATCCGGGCCGAAACCGGCCTTACCACCGAACTCTCCACCACGGGCGGCACCAGCGATGGCCGTTTCATGGCGAAAATCTGTCCGCAGGTGATTGAGCTGGGCCCAACCAACGCCACCATTCATCAAATCAACGAGTGTTTGCCGGTGGCGGATATCGAGCCGCTGAAGAACATCTATCGGCGCATTCTGGAAAACCTCAGTATTTGATTTCGCGTTTGACTCTCCTTGAATTGATTGAACAGGGCGCAGCCCGCCTGGAGGCCGCTGGCGTCGCATTTGGCCATGGCACGACCAACGCTTTTGACGAAGCCGCGTGGCTGGTGATGTGGCGTCTGGGCTTGCCGCTGGACAGCGATTTGAGCGAGGCTCAAGTGAAAAATAGTGTGCTGAGTCCTAAAAATATCGACGATGTTGCTATTCTTTTTGATAAACGTATTTCAACCCGAAAACCCGCTGCCTACCTCACCCAAGAAGCTTGGCTGCAAGGTGTGCCGTTTTACGTCGATGAACGCGTGATCGTGCCGCGCTCGCTGATTGCGGAGTTGATCGTGGACGGCGGCATCGACCCTTGGCTGCATGAATCGACGCACCAGGTGCTGGATTTGTGTACCGGAAACGGTAGCTTGGCGATCCTTGCAGCCATGGCTTTCCCGGACGTTGTGGTCACGGCGAGTGATTTGTCACAAGACGCATTGGATGTTGCCCACATCAATATTGACAAACACGCCCTTAGCGAACGGGTAAGCTTGCTGCGGTCTGATGGGTTCGCGGCCCCTGATTTGCGGGCGCGCGGCCCGTTTGACCTTATCCTGTGCAACCCGCCCTATGTGAATGCCGATAGCATGGCCACTTTGCCGCCGGAGTTTCGCGCTGAACCTGCCCTGGCCCTGGACGGCAACCTGAAGGGCGGCGTCGACGGCATGGATTTCATCCGGGGCCTGCTCGCTGCCGCACCCGAATTCATGTCGCCCAAAGCCGTCTTGGTGCTGGAAATCGGGAATGAGCGCGGCCATTTTGAAACGGCGTTTCCCCATTTGGAGGCGATTTGGCTGGCGACCAGCGCAGGCGAAGACCAGGTCTTGCTGCTCACCCGTGGCGCCCTTTGTACCTTCTTCCCCTTTGTTACGACAGTTTCCCTTTGATTACTCTAAAAAATGTCAATCTGCGCCGAGGCGCCAAAGTGCTGCTGGACAGCGCTTCTGTCACGCTCAATCCTGGCGAGAAAGTCGGCCTGGTTGGCCGCAATGGCGCGGGCAAGTCTTCGCTGTTTGCGCTGCTCAACGGCAGTTTGCATGAAGATGCGGGTGAATATTTCATCCCGGCACAGTGGCGCATGGGCCAGGTGGCACAGGATATGCCGGAGACGAGTCAAAGCGCGACGGACTTCGTGGTGGAGGGCGACACCGTCCTGCTGGATGCCCAGCAAGAGGTGACGGCCTCCGAGGCTACCGACGACTACAACCGCATGGCGCACGCCTATATGGTGTTGCAGGATGCCGGTGCCCACGACGCGCCGGCGCGCGCGCAGGCTCTGATTCTCGGCCTGGGTTTCAAAACCACTGAGTTGGACAACCCTGTCAACAGTTTCTCGGGCGGCTGGCGTATGCGCCTGCAGTTGGCACGTGCGTTGATGTGCCCGTCTGACCTTTTGCTTTTGGACGAACCGACCAACCACCTGGATCTGGACGCCCTGGTGTGGCTGGAGTCCTGGCTGAAGCGTTATGAAGGCACGATGGTCGTTATCAGCCACGACCGCGAGTTCCTGGATGCCATCACCAACGTCACCTTGCACATCGATGCGGGCAAACTGGTGCGCTACGGTGGCAACTACAGCAAATTCGAAGACATGCGCGCCGAACAAATGGCCTTGCAACAAACGGCGTTCGCCAAGCAGCAAGACAAGATTGCGCATCTGCAGAAGTTCATTGACCGCTTCAAAGCCAAGGCCAGCAAAGCCAAACAGGCGCAAAGCCGCGTCAAGGCGCTGGACCGCATGCAGAAAATCGCGCCTTTGCTGGCGGATGCCGATTTCAGTTTCGAATTCAAGGAGCCTGCCAACCTGCCCAACCCGATGTTGGCGATGCAGGGCGTGAGTTTTGGTTACCCACCACCGGAAGATGCACCAGCCGACACGCCGCCAACTGTGATTGTGCGCAACGTAAGCCGTTCGGTGCTCGCCGGACAGCGCATTGGAATTTTGGGCGCCAATGGGCAAGGCAAATCAACCGTGGTGAAAACCATCGCGCGTGAATTGGCACCGCTGGGTGGTGATGTGACGGAGGGCCGCGGCCTCAACATTGGTTATTTCGCCCAACAAGAGCTGGACGTGTTGCGCCCGCTGGACAACCCGCTGGAGCACATGATCAAGCTGGTCAAAGACCTGACGGCTGCGGGCAAGATCGCCGGGCAACAAACGCGTGAGCAGGATCTGCGCAGCTTTCTGGGCACCTTCAATTTTGGCGGCGACATGGTCAAACAGGCCGTGGGCAGCATGAGCGGCGGTGAAAAAGCGCGCTTGGTGCTGTGCATGATCGTCTGGCAGCGACCTAACCTCCTGCTGTTGGACGAACCTACCAACCATCTGGATTTGGCCACTCGCGAGGCGCTTTCGGTGGCGTTGAACGAGTTTGAAGGCACCGTGATGCTGGTCAGCCATGACCGTGCCCTGTTACGTGCTGTCTGCGACGAATTCTGGATGGTGTCGCGCGGCGGCGTTGAGCCCTTTGACGGCGATCTCGACGACTACCAGCGCTATTTGTTGGACGAGGCCAAACGCCAGCGTGAAGCGATCAAAGAAGCCAGCAGCCGCGTCGCCAAAGAAGCGGCGGCGGCCGCTGCCGCACTGGCGGCGACCAAAAAGGCAGGGGCCGCCAAAACCAGCAAATCCAAGACTGAGCGTGAGATGGCGCAGATGGAGGAACGCATGAAAACCCTGAATGCCGAGGGTGCGGCACTTGAAGCCCATCTTGCAAAATCGGTCCACCCAGTGGAAATCGCTGATCTGGGCAAGCGCCTCAATGAGGTCAATGGCGAACTGCAGTCGCTTGAGGAAAAATGGTTGGAACTGTCGACCGCGTGAGCGCGCGTACTGAACAACGCCAAAATCCAAAGACAACCCGAAGGAAATCAAAAGAAAAAGGGCCTGATATTGCTATCAGGCCCTCACATTTTGGTAGGACGTGGCAGGCTCGAACTGCCGACCAACGGATTAAAAGTCCGCTGCTCTACCAACTGAGCTAACGTCCCATCAAGGATCAAAAGCGGTGGGGGAAATCACCCCTCTTGAACCCAGTTGCTGCCCTGCAAACCCCAAGGGGCCTGCCCTGCTGCAAAGCCTTAAATTATAGCCTTATTTTTGGCTTCCCGGCAAGTGGCCCCTCTGAAATTTTCTCCAGCAGCCAGCCCGCAGCACACAGGCCAAAAGTGGCGGTGACACTAACCACTGAGCCGTAGCCGTGGCAATTCAGCGTGCCATCCTCCGGGGCGTTGCCAGACGCGTCGGGCGTGCGCACCTCCTCACGGCTGAATACGCAGGCCAGGCCGATTTTTTTTCCTTCCCTGGCGCCATCGTGCTCCTTGCGCAGGCGGTAGCGCAACTGCGCCAAAAGCGGGTCGTGAGTGCTTTGGCTCAAGTCGTCGATTTCCACCCGGTGCGCTTGGCGTTTGCCACCTGCCGCCCCCACGGTGACTACGGGTAGAGGGTTGTTGCGCAGCGCCCAGGCGGCGATGGCGGTTTTAGCCTTGAGTTGGTCACAGGCGTCCAACACCGCGTCAACTGGTTTCGGCAAAATCTGCGGCCAGTTGTCGGCTTCCACAAAATCATCTACCAGCGTCACCTCACAATCCGGGTTGATTTGCCGGATGCGGTCACGCATCGCCACGATTTTCGATTGCCCCAAGGTGTCAGTGAGGGCATGAATTTGGCGGTTGACGTTGGATTCAGAAATATGGTCCATGTCAATCAAGGTCAACTGCCCAACACCGCTGCGCGCCAGCGCCTCGGCCGACCAGGAGCCCACCCCGCCAATGCCGATTACCGCGACATGTGAGTTGCGGATTCGCGCAGTTCCTTCAACGCCATAGAGGCGCTCTAACCCCGCGAAGCGGCGCGGCGCTGCAGTTAACGTGGCGTCGGCTTCAGCCCATACGGTCAAGGCGCCACTCCTGATATTTGAAAGCGGCCACAGCTCCAGCAATGATTGCGATGACGGCTATGAAACTCGTAGCACTCAAAGTGGAAAGCCCCGACAGGCCCTGCCCCACGGTACAACCCATGGCGGTGACACCGCCAATCCCCATCAGGCTGGCGCCCATCAGGTGGTTCGCAACATCTTCCGTGCCACCAAAACCTTCCCAACGGAAAACGCCGCTTGCCACGGCGATCAGCGCAGAACCCGCAATGACACCCGCAACGGACACGACGCCCAGAGTCAACACCTTGCTCTTGTCACTGAAAAACATCAGCCAGTCGAGCGAGTACGCGATCGGGGCGACAAAACTCAAAGCTTCCGCCCGTCCGGAGTTGGTGGCCAAAAACGCCTCTTGCAGGGTTTCAGGATGCTCTGCCAAGTGACCGAAGCTGCCGCTTAACCACCAAGCGGCCACCACGACAGCCCCAATGCCCAGACCCGACAGAAGATTGTCCGCAGTTCTGAACTCACGGCCCAACAAAGCCCAGACAACGAAGGCGCCGCCCAAGACCAGCCCCAAGAAAAATCCGACGACTTGAACTTTTACGCCCATGCTGGCAGCAAGCATTTGTGCGAGGCCCACACCAGAAACGACCTCCAAAGCAGCCCGATCCACCGTCGCAACCCGCAAAACAGCGGTGATGCCTTTGAGCGTCGCAAATGCGGCCAGGCCCAGGACGACAAACACCACCAGTGATTTCAAGTTGCCCGCCCCGATGCGTACCAGCGTTTTACTGCCGCACCCCGACGCCAGCACCATGCCAAATCCGAACATCAACCCGCCCACCGAAGCCGAGAGCCACAACCAGCGGCTCGATGCATAAAGCGTTTTAGCGGGGTCAATCAGGCCGAAATAGGCCAAAGCGCCGAACCCGATCATGGCCACGCCCGCTGCCATGGCCCATTGGCGCATGCGCGTCCAGTCGCCCATATTGACGATGTCGCTCACCGCGCCCATGGTGCAAAAATGGGTGCGCTGGGCAATCGCGCCAAAGACGGCGGACAGCAGAAAACCCGCCCAAAGCACTTGGGTTGTCAGGGAAGAAACGTCAGAGGCTTGCATCCCCCAATTTTAGGGGGATGGGAATGGTCAACCCAAACGCTGGTTTGCCGCAGTGTTTAGCGCAACCTTGTCAATCTGTCCTTGGCTGCAACAGACGCTTCGGATTGCGGATAAGCCTTGGTCAAGTCTTCCAAGGTTTTACGTGCACCTCGGGTGTCTTTGAGTTCGAGCTGGCAGTTGGCGATGGACAACACCGCCTCGGGGGCACGCATGTGGTCGGGCGACTGCGCCAGCAGCGCGCGAAAGTTGACAATCGCCTCCTTGTAGTCACGTGTCGCATATTGCGCATTGCCCAACCAAAACAGGCCAGACGGGGCATAACCGCTTTGTGGGTAACGCTTCAGAAAATCCACAAAAGCAAGTTGTGCCTGCGGAAATTCACCCTTTCTAAAAATTGCCAGCGCTGCGTCAAAGTCACGTTTTTCGGACGGTTCAGCCACAAACTCCTTGCCGTCCACGCTCACCTTGGCCGGCTCAAACTTCCGCAGACGCTCCTCCACTGCCAGCGCGACATCTTTTTGCTGACGCTGCATCTCGGCCATTTGGCGGGTCAACTGCTGGTTGTCCCGCGCCACTTGCTCATTTTGCCCGCGCAAATTGGCGATTTCGCCACGCAGGGTTTCAATCTGATTTTGAAGCTCCAGAAGGCTGCGCCTCATTTGCACGCCATCCTCGGCAGCCCGAGCTGCTGACTGTTCGTTTGATCGTTTGATTTGATCGTTCAGTTTGAGCTCAGACTCTTGGCGCACTGCTTCCACGCGTTGACGCAATTCGAGAATCGCCTTGCGCGCCTCTTCGTCGTCAAACAGGCCCGCCTGTGCTGGCAGGCTGCACCAGGCGAAAACGCCAGCTGTCAAAAGCTGGCGGTAGGGCAGGAATTTCACAGACTTCATCCTTAACGGTAGGCGATCTCAGCGCGGCGATTTTTCGCAAACGCCGATTCGCTGGTGCCTTCGGTTGCCGGTTTTTCTTTGCCAAAACTCACGGCTTCCATTTGGGCATCAACAACGCCCAACAGGCCCAACGCGCGCCGGACGGCTTCAGCCCGCTTTTGCCCAAGCGCCAGGTTGTATTCACGTCCGCCGATTTCGTCGGTGTGCCCTTCGATTGACATCTTGCGGGTTTTGTCCGCCACCATATAACGCGCGTGGGCGTCGACGACCGACTGAAACTCTGGCTTGATGACATAACTGTCGTAGTCAAAATAGATCACTTTGGCAGCCGATGCGCCTGGGCTTGTGTTGGGCGGGGATCGGTTCAGATCCACTGGTGCCACAGCACTTTGGGTGACAGACCCTGAGCCGACAGCGGTACCACCGGATCCCTGCGCACCTGCCCCGGACGTGCTGCCCTGCGTCACCCGGCTTCCGGATTTGTCTTCCACTGGCACATCGTCCAGTTTGACGGACGAGCCGCAGCCTGCCAAAGCTGCGGTCAAGCTGATTGCCACGAATAATTTCATCATCTATGCGCTCCCAATACTGATTTGCAAAAAAGTGCCCCAACGCCCTATTGTTTCTGAAACGGACCCCAGTCTGGCTCTCGAATATCGCCCGCCTGGCCCGTCAAACGGGCCTTGATCTTGCCATCCAGCGTCGTCGTCATGAGGGCCTCCCGGCCTTGGGCTGTGGTGGCGTACACAATCAAACGGCTGTTGGGCGAGAAACTCGGACTTTCATCGGCTGAGGTTTCGGTGATCTGACTGACGTTTCCGCTTGCAAGTTCCATCACCTGTAGTTTGAACGCACCACTCACCCGCGATACATAAGCGAGCCAGCGCCCGTCAGGACTGACCGCCGGTGAGATGTTGTAACCACCGGTAAAGGTAACGCGCTCAACGCCCGTACCACTGGTGCTCATCCGATAGATTTGTGGTGCGCCGCCTCGGTCGCTCACAAAATAGATAAGTTTTCCATCAGGCGAAAAGGCTGGTTCGGTATCGATGCTGCCGGTTTGGGCCAAGCGTTTTGGTTCACCACCATTGGCATCCATCAAAAAAAGCTGCGAGCCACCGTCGCGGCTAAGCGTTACTGCCAAAGTGCGTCCATCTGGCGACCAAGCAGG
>JANLYO010000239.1:0-33721 GCA_031365665.1 Rhodoferax sp.
GGCCATCGAACTGCCTCATTGCACACGCGCTCAGACCGTCTCAACCGACAAATTGCACGAATTCAAGCGGCAACTTCAAAAATACATTCCAAATCGCGCATCTGGATGCGGTCAAACTACTCTGCCGCCCAGACTCCTAGCCTCACCTTGCCGACGCTGCAAGACGCCGTAACCGACTTGGCGCAAGCCACTGCGTCGACTTGGTCTGTGCCGCCCAACGCTGAAGAGCCTACGCCCCTTGCTCTTGCCATCGCCGCCGATCCACCCGTCGCGCAGATTCCACCGGCGCAGCCGCCACCCCTTCAAAACACAGCGGACGCCGCACAGGAGAAGCTTCGTCAAGAAGAGAAGTCAAGAAAAGAAGATCAAGCCGAGGCTGAGCGTCAGTCCTTGTTGCAGGTTCAAGCGAAGGCAGAAGCTGCTCAAGCTGACGCGGCTCAGCAGGAAGCTGCAAAAGCGCTGGCCACACGGTTGGAGACTGAACGCCTGGAAGCGGCAAAACAAGCCGTATTGCGACAGGAAACTGCCCGAGCAGAAGCCGCGAAATTGGAGGCTGCACGGGCTTGACGCCGCAAGATTGGAGGCCGCACGGCTTGAAGCCGCGCGGGTGGAGACCGCACGCCAGGAGAGCGCCCGTGTGGCGGCAACGCGTCAGGAAGCACTCCGGCAAGATTTGGCGCGCCAGGAGGCGACCCGCGCGGAAATAGAACGGCAGGAGACAGCGCGTCAACTTGCCGCCCGGCAAGAAAAAGCGCGCGCTGAAGCGGCTCAGGCCGAAGCCCAGCGCCAGGAAGCAGCACGGCAAACAGCGGCCAAACAAGAGGCGGCACGCCAGGATGCCGCGCGTCAAGAGGCTGCGAAAGTCGAAGCCGCCAAAGCCCAAGCTGCTCGACTTGAAGCGGCAAAAGGTGAAGCCGCGAGAGCCGAAGCTGCGCGGGCCGAAGCCGCACGACAGGAGACCCAACGGGCCGCCGCGGCTCAAAGAGACGCAGATCGAGCAGAAGCTGACCGCCGTCGCGCTGCACAGGAGGCCGCATCCGCCGCTGCAATCCAGGCCACTACAGACGGCGAGGCACTGCGCCGGGAAAGAGGATTGATCGAAGCCGCGCGGCTGGCAGAAGTGCAGGCTGAGGCTGAAAAACGGGAAGAGAGGCGGCGCGCGATAGGCCGCCAGCTAAACGAAGAAGCCGACCGGCGCGATGCGGTAGCAGACGCTGCGGGGCGGCTGCCGCCCACCATAAGCAGTCTGCGCCGGGGCCGACTCTTTGGGCACACGGATCCGAATATGGCGCTCGTCGCGTATGCCGAGGCTTGGGCTCGCAAGATTCAGCTCAACATGACCTTCGATATGGTGCGCGAAGTCACGCGTCAGCGGCATGCAGAACCCATGGTAACGGTGGCCATCCGAAGTGACGGCTCGGTGGAGTCGGTCACTTTCGTTCGATCCAGCACCATTCATGGCATTGACGAGGCGATACGCCGCGTCGTCAACAGCCAGGCGAACTACCCGGCCTTCCCGCCCGAATTGCTGCGCGACTACGATGTCATTGAAATCCGGCGAACTTGGCGCTTTGATATGGCGATTCGGCTTTACTGAAAACTGCACACTATGTGGGCTACCGCACAGACTGGTTCACTTGATTGCTGGAGACTGCCGGGCCTGTTCCTTGATTGGAAATCCGGCTCGCAAGGCTGGACAGCCAAACAGCGGGTGATCCGCCGAAGCGGGCAACAGTCGTCTACAACAACCTGTGCAGAAACATTTGCATGAATACCGCTACAGACACGAATTTATCGACTCAAAAAATGGTGCTCAAGCCCATCGCGAAGGCTTTGGGGCAAACTGAAAAAGTCAAGGCCCTGGTAGATGAAGCGGCGCAGGATTTGTCCTCGGTCAATTCAGAATTGAAGGACGGCCTGGAAAGCGAGAACCCATTGGAAAGCATGGAGAAAGTGCTACTCCAGAGCGAAGCCATTGAAGAAAAGGTGCTGGAGGCGGCTGACACACTTGCAGATGTGCGTGGTGACCTGAAGGATGAGGTGCGCGCCCGTCATATCCTTGAATTTAAGCTGGCGGTGGTCAAGGAACAGGCGCAGTCGGCCCAACATGATTCTGTTCATGACCGGTTGACTGGTCTGCCCAACCGGGTTTTGTTCAACGACCGGCTGGAACATGGCCTGGCGCAGGCCCGTCGGCACGGATGGCGCCTGGCCGTGATGTTCATTGACCTGGATGGCTTCAAGAAAATAAACGACACCCATGGACACGCGGCGGGTGACAGTGTTTTGCAGGCGGTCGCTTCCCGGCTTTCACAATGTGTGCGTGACGATGACACCATCAGCAGGCACGGCGGTGACGAATTCCTGTACCTGCTGACGGAGGTCAAAGACGAACAGGACTTGCTGACTGTTGCGGAGAAAATACTGGCGTCAATTCAATCGCCATGCGTTGTGACTGTCGACAATCTCACCGTCAACACCCGGGTAAGCGCCAGTGTGGGTATTTCAATCTTCCCCAAAGACGGCATCACTGCGGATGCCTTGATTCAAAGTGCCGACAAGGCGATGTACCGGGCCAAGGAAGCCAAGTGCCGCTATTCGTTTGCGCAATAAACAGCGTCTAGCCTAAGCTGGCAATGGGTTGGGCAACAACTGGGCAGAACCTCGTTCAATCAGGGTTCCCGGCAGCAGCACCTCACAAGACCTGACGGGCTGCTCGTCCACAACCTGCCGGAACAAACGTGCCGCAGCGACAGCCATTTCTTCGATGGGTTGACTGACCGTGGAGAGCAGGTAGGCTGGCCTGCGACCGGCGGGAATATTGTCGAAACCCACCACTGAAACATCGCTGGGCACCCGCAACATAAGCGCGAAGCGCGCGGCGTCAAGCACGCCCAGCGCCATCGAATCATTGGCGCAAAACACGACCTCAGGGCGCGAGTCGGGCTTTGGGTTCTGTGAAGGAGCAAGTAGCTTCATGGCAGCAGCGTGGCCCGACTCATAGTGGTAGTCACCTTCGAAAGTCGTCACTGCTTCAACGCCAAGTTCATTCAGACGGGCCACAAAGCTGCTCGTGCGCAGGGCCGACACGGGTGCGTCAGCAGGCCCGGAGACAATGGCATACCGACGATGGCCCGCCGCAAAAAGGCGCGATGCCAGCAATTGCGCTGCACTGGCGTGATCACATGCAACGCGCACGGCGTTCGGGTCGGCGCATTGTCGATTGAAGAAGATGATCGGGCGCTGGTGCAAACGGGCGAGCGCCAAGTCCTCCAGTGACAGACTGACACAGGCCACAACGCCGTCCACGCCAAAAGAGAGGGCTTTGCCCAACGCGCTGCTGCCTTCGCGTTCGTGCGCACATGGAAACAGCAGCGGCTGAAATCCTTGAAATAACAGCGCCTGCGCGAGCAGGATCAGTACGTCCGGTGTGTCTCTTTGTGTGGCCTCTGTCAAAAGCAAGCCCACCAGACCAGAGCGTTTGGTGATCAAGCTTCGGGCGATCGTATTGGGCAAGTAACCCAGCGCGGCGGCCGAAGCTAAAACGCGAGTCCGGGTGGCTGGCGCAATGGGCGACTCCGCCTGAAAAGCGCGTGACACTGCCGCCTGGGACACGCCCGCGTGCCGCGCGACGTCATACGAAGTTGGGACTTTTAGTTTTCGACGCACCATGAAATCGGATTCATATTAGGGTATTCCCGTTTTTTCCAGTCTACTTCAGAATTTTGAAGTGTAATTCAAGTTCAAAATTCAAATATTCTTGAATTCGAATTCATTCTTAACTGGAGACATCAATGAAACGTCGCGACATTCTTCAGGCTGCAGCTGCCGGCATGGGCGGCGGGCTGGCGCCTTGGGCCCTTGCGCAAGGCATCGGCTCGCTCAAATCCGGCAAGCCCTACGCGGGCACAGAGGTCAACCTGCTGACCGTGGTCGCCCCGCAGTTCAAGGCGCATGAAGGCAGACTGGCCGAGTTTGAGGCGCTGACGGGCATCAAGGTCAAGTACCAGTACGTTCCATTTGCCAGTACGCGTGAAAAACTCACCGCCGAGCTGGTGGGGCAAAGTTCACAGTACGACGTGCTCAGCACCATGGATGTATGGGGCCCGTCTCTTTACAACCTGTTTGAGCCGCTCAATGGCATGCTCGCTGAAAAGAAAATTGACCTGGAGTCACGTTACCCATACGCTCATCTGCGCGCCTCGCGCGACGGCAATGGCAGCGGCAAAAACGTCTTGGGGTTCCCAATCCGGGGTCACGTCCAACTCATGTTCTACCGTAAAGACATTTTTGACAAGCTGGGCCTCAAGGCGCCCAACACCTGGGATGAAATGGTCGAGCACGGCAAAGTGATTTCCGCCAAGACAGACATGTCGGGCGTGGCCATGTACTACGGCAAGACGGCCGGGCAAAACCTGATGATCTGGTTCAATTACCTATGGGGTGCCGGCGGCGATCTGCTGGACGCCAAGGGGCAGCCTGCATTCAACAGCCCGGCGGGCGTTGCTGCGACGCAGGCTTACATTGATGTGATGCTGAAACACAAGGCTGCACCGGCAGCATCCGCATCATTCAACGAGACCGATGCGGTGAATTCCGTGGCCCAAGGCAAGAGCGCCATGGTGCCGGTGTGGTGGTGGCGTTATGCCAGTTTGGTCGATCCCAAAGTCTCGACACTCAAGCCTGAGCAGATCGCGTTCGCCCCTTTGCCAAGTATGCCCGGCAAACCAAACACCACGTATACCAATACCTGGTTTTACGGCATCAACAAGAATTCGAAGAAAAAAGAAGCCGCGATGGAGTTCCTCACCTGGCTGTCCAATCCCGAGATTGAACGCAGCGTTCTGCTGGATCGCAGCATGAACGAGGTAGTGGCCATGCAGACCAAGAACCTGCTGGATGCCGATGTGAACTTGCGCTACCAAGGCATGCATGTTTTTGCCGCGCAGGCGTTCAAAGGCGCCAAGGGTACGCCACTGTTTCCGCAATGGCCGCAGGTGAGCGATGTGCTGGAGGCCAGCATCAGCGAATTGGCATCAGGCAAGGCGCAAGTCAAGCCGACACTCGATGACGCTGCGGCACGTGTCCGCAAGGCCATGCGCGCTTGATGCGTTGGGTGTCTGCGATGCGCCTGCCGGTCCATTGGGTGCTGCTGGCGCCAGCGCTGCTGTTCGTGGGCGCTATGGCCTTGTTTCCACTGGGGTATTCACTCATCCTGAGTTTTCGCGAGTGGAAGCTGGCCAAAAGCAATACGGCTGGAGATTTCGTCGGACTGTCGAATTACAGCAACCTGCTGACCGACGACCCGGATTTTTTCGAGGCGGTTCGCGTCACCGGGATCTTCATCACCGCCGATGTCTTGATTACAGTGGCAGTTGCATTGATCGCAGCCTTGTTGTTGCATCGCGCCGGGCGTTTGAACTCGCTCGCCCGCACACTGCTGATCTTGCCTTTTGTCATGAGCCCGGCGCTCATCGGCATTTCTTTCCGGTTTTTCCTCAATGCCGAATACGGAGTGGTAGCCCATGTGATCGGTGTCCTCCTACCCGGCATGAAGGATACCGTCTGGCTCGCCGACGCCACCTTGTCCATGATGGCGGTGGTTGCGTCGGACGTATGGCACTGGGCACCCTATATGACATTGGTGATGTTGGGCGGGCTGGCATCGATTCCCACCGAGACGCAAGAGGCGGCACGCATTGACGGCGCCTCCAGCTGGGCAGTTTTCCGGGACATCACCTGGCCGCAGCTATTGCCTGTGGTCAGCGTGGTTCTAATTCTCAAGACTGTCTTTGCCCTCAAGGCTTTCGACACGATCTACACCTTGACGAACGGTGGCCCAGGCAATTCCACCAAGACGCTCGCCTACTTTGTCTATGAACAGGGCTTCAACTATTACGACATGGGCTACGCAGCCGCTTCAGCCTATGTGCTGACGGCGGTGCTGCTGGTTCTGGCTGGTTTTTACCTGCGGCTGATGTTTGCGAAGGCACGATAGCTTATGGCCCTCATTGCGCAGCACGCATCCACCCCGCAGGCCCTGATTCCGGGCTATCTGGCGCCCGTGGACGAACGGGCACGGCAGTGGCTTGGTCAGATGCTGGTCTTCATTGGCATCTGCACCATTCTCCTGCCTATCGCGTGGATCACGCTGACAGCATTCAAGTTGCCGCGTGATGTTTACACCCTGGACACCGCCTTCAATTTCACGCCGACACTTGAAAACTTGCAGGCCGTGTTTCAGCACCCGTGGAATCTGGGCGCCAAGATCATCAACAGCTTCGCGGTGGCTGGCGGCACCGTGCTGCTGGCGATCCCCATGGCGACCATGGCGGCTTATGCATTTTCACGTTTCGAATTCCGCTTCAAAAAGACGATTTTCCTGGTCGTGATTGCGTCGCAATTCATTCCGGCGGCCGTCATCGTTTTGCCGTATTTCCTGATGTTCAAACAGTTCGGCCTCCTCGATACCCGCACCGCGCTGGTGTTGATCAACATGTCAATCGTACTGCCCTACGCGGTCTGGATGATGAAAGGCTTTATTGACGCAGTGCCGATAGAGATTGAAGAATCCGCCATGGTCGATGGCGCGAATCGCGCACGTGTGATCTGGGAGATTGTGGTGCCCGCTGCACTGCCGGGCATCATCACCGCCGCCGTTTTCAGTTTCACCTTGACCTGGAACGAGTTTCTTTTTGCCCTGATCATCAGCAAGCAGGATGCGCTCACACTGCCGATTGGCCTGATCGGGTTCAGAACAGAGCGCGGTGATTTATGGGAGCTTATGGCTGCGGGCGGCATTTTGATCACTGCGCCCATGTTCATCATCTCGCTGCTGGTGCAAAAGCAGTTCATTCAAAGCCTGACTGCCGGTTCGGTGCGTTAGGCCTGACCCGCCCATTCCCATGACCCAAATTTCACTTCGCGGCCTGCACAAGAGCTTTGGCGCAACCCATGTGGTGCGCGACCTCAACTTGGAGATTGCAGACCAGGAGTTTCTGGTCTTGCTGGGGCCATCGGGCTGCGGCAAAACCACCACCATGCGCATGGTGGCCGGGCTGGAGCAGGCCACCCATGGTGAAATCGCCTTTGACGGCAGGCGCATCAACGAGCTACCTACCCAGCAGCGCGACGTTGCCATGGTGTTCCAGAATTACGGCCTATACCCGCACATGACGGTGGCCGAAAACATTGGCTACCCGCTCAAACTGCGTGGCATCCAAGGTGCAGAGCGTCAAGCAGCCGTGCAAAAGGCGGCCGGGCGGGTTGAACTGGGGCCCTATTTGCAGCGCCGCCCGCGCGAATTGTCGGGCGGCCAACGTCAGCGCGTGGCGTTGGCGCGCAGCATCGTACGCACACCCAAGGTGTTTTTGATGGACGAGCCTTTGAGCAACCTCGACGCCAAGTTGCGGGTGGCGATGCGCGCTGAGATCAAACATTTGGCCTACGAGTTGCAGGTCACCACCATCTACGTCACCCACGACCAGGTCGAGGCGATGACGCTGGCCAACCGGGTGGCGATCATGAAGGATGGTGTGATCATGCAACTGGCGCCACCCGAGGCGATTTACAACGATCCGGTGAATGCCTATGTGGCCGGGTTCATCGGCAGCCCGGCCATGAACCTGATCAATCTCCAGGCAGATACCGGTTTTGCATCGGCTGAAAACGGCATCCGGATCAAGGTTGCGGCCCCGCGCCAGGGTGCCATCACCATGGGCATTCGCGCCGAAGACATGCAACTCACCACCGCAGAAGATGCCGCTTTTTCAGCCGAACTGTTTGCCTTTGAATTGCTGGGTGACTCGACCATGGTCACGATCAAGTTTGGCTCGGTTGGCGTGACGGTAAAGGGCGGCAAGGATTTGCGGCTCAAGTTCGGCGACCGCGTCGGCGTGCGGTTTGACAAGTCTCGCCTGTATTGGTTTGACAGCATGACGGGTGAGCGTATTCGTTAGCAGGGTCAAAACCGCGTTTTGACCTTGAACACATCAATTTTTGGAGCATTCAACGTGACGGAATCACACTTGCGGAACCGATTCATCCCATTTAGCAGCCTGCGCTACAGCACCGAAGCTTTTATTGACTACCGCATACCTGGCTGCGCACCCAAAAAGAACTATGCGCTGATTGGCCCGGGCGTTTCGCAAAATCCCAACCAACCAGTGAGCTTGCGCGAGAAGCATGGCTTCCAGGTGGGTGGCGTGGCCATGCCGCCGGGCAAGATCAACCCGCCACACATGCACTTCACGGCCGAGGTTTTCATTTGTACCAAAGGTCTGTGGGATTTGCACTGGGGATTTAACCCCGATCCGCTCAAGGCCACCATTGGCCCCGGCGACATTGCCAGCATACCGACCTGGATTTACCGTGGCTTTCAGAACGTGGGGCAAGATGAAGGCTTCATGTTCACCGCGTTGGGACGCGACGATACCGGTGGCATTCTGTGGGGCCCGCAAACGCTGGAAGCCGCCCGCGCACAAGGCGTACACCTCACCGAGGATTACCAGATCATCGACGAACAGGCGGGCCAGACCTGGGATGGCGCCAACATGAAGCGCCTGCAGCCCATGACGCCGCAGGAAATTGAAGAGTTGAAGCGCTGGCCAAGCGAGCAGATGCTCAAACGTGTAGTGCGCTTTGAAGACCTTGATTGGCGATCAGATTCCCTCCTGGATGGCGCTCTGCACGGCTGCGGCACGCGAATGGCGCCCGTCATCGGCCTAGGCATGACTGAATGCCGCAATCACAATGCCCCGGTCACCAACTCCCACGGGTTTTCGATTGAATGGCTGCGCATTCCGGTGGGAGGCCGCGTGTCTGCCCATATGCTGGCCGAAAAGCAGGTTTTGTCTGTCTACTTGGGTTCGGTGGGAATTTATGTGTCAAATGAAGCCCCATCCGAAGCAGAATCTGCATCAATAGCGCCTGTTTGTATAGCGAATGGCAGCGCTGACGGTTGGGACAGCTACGCCATGCCGGCGCAGGTGTGGCGCAGCTTGCGCAATCTGGGCGACACCGAGGCGGTGATGTTGCTGATGACACCCGGCGATGGCCGCAAACGGATCACCTGGGCATCCGAGGTCGTCGCCGCAGCCGCTGAAGCAGGCTACGCCACGGACGCCAATGGGTACGTGGCGCTCAAAAAATTCACCGACAGGTCGCAGCGATGACCGCGCCCAATCGCATACTGACAACGCTGGTGGGCAGCCTGCCCCGGCCTGAGCCCGTGGTGCAACAGCTTTTTGCCCAAGACAGCGGTTTGAACTATGACGAGGCTGCGTTTGACGGGTTGATGCAAACCGAAGTTGCCGCCGTGGTCGCGCGTCAAAAAGAATCGGGCGTAGATGTGGTGAGTGATGGCGAGATGAGCAAGATCAGCTACGCCACCTACATTCGTCACCGACTCACCGGTTTCGAGATTGGCGAAATGCCACGCGCAGTTCCCAAAGACCTGGATGACTTTCCCGATTTCAAGGAACGCCTGGCCAAACTCGGCGCCACACCCAAGTACCACCGGCCCATCTGCACCGGGCCGATTGCCGTCAAGGATTTAAGCGGTCTGCACAAGGACATCGCCAACCTCAAGGCCGCTTGCAAGGCAGCAGGGGCAGCGCGTGGTTTCATGAACAGCGCCTCCCCCGGCGTGATTGCCGTCTTTCAGCCCAACAAGTATTACGCCACCCACGAGCACTACCTGGGTGCCTTGGCCGATGCCATGGCGGCCGAATATGAGGCCATTGTGGAATCCGGATTGGAGTTGCAGATTGACGCGCCCGATCTGGCCATGGGTCGCCACATCCGGTTTCGCGATGCGAGTGATGCCGAGTTCATGCAGGCGGCCGAGCAGCAAGTGGAGGCCCTGAACCATGCGCTGCGCAATGTACCAGCCGAACGCGTGCGCATGCACATTTGCTGGGGCAACTACGAAGGGCCGCACCATTACGATATTGGCCTGGAGCGCATCATCGGCCTCGTTTGCAAGGCCAAACCGGCCACCCTCCTGTTTGAAGGCGCCAACCCGCGCCACGCGCACGAGTGGGAGGTCTGGGCCGATGTGCAAAAGAAGGGCCAACTGCCTGACAACAAAATTTTGTGCCCGGGCGTACTGGATTCGGTCAACAACTTCATCGAGCATCCACGCCTGGTCGCCCAGCGCCTGCTGACTTACGCCAACATCGTGGGACGCGAGCGCGTGATGGCGGGCACCGACTGCGGCTTTGGCACCTTTGCCGGGTTTGGTGCCATTCACCCCTCCATTGGTTATGCCAAACTCAAGTCAATGGCCGAAGGCGCAGCAATTGCAAGCAAGGAGTTATGGTCATGAACGATTCCCACGCCATTCACCCGCTGGATGTGAGCTTGCGCGAGGCGCTTTACAGTGGCAGGCGTCTTCGCGGCGTATTCAACGGTTTGCCTTCGCCAGCGATTGTTGAAATGTGCGCCTATGCGGGTTTCGATTTTGTGGTGCTCGACAACGAGCACGGGATTGCCGATCTGCAAACCACCGAACACATGCTCAGAGCGGGGCGTGCCAGCGGTATCCCCATAGCGGTGCGCTGCTTGGAGCAGGACATTGCCCGCACGCTGGATGCCGGTGCCGCCGCGCTGAAGATTCCCATGGTCAACACCGCCGCTCACGCGGCAGCGCTGGTGCAACGCATCAAGTACCCCCTGCCACCTGGGCAGACGGGCATTCAGGGTGCGCGCGGCAGCGCTTTCAGCAGCCGCGCGGCGGGTTACGGTGCCTTTGGTGGCCCGGCGCACACCAAGCGCAGCAACGAAGGCATTGCCCTCATCGTGATGATCGAAACCCCGCAGGGCGTGGCCAATGCGGCAGCCATTGCTGCCGTACCCGGTGTTGACAGTGTCTTCATCGGCCCCAACGATCTGGCCCACAGCATGGGTTGCGAGAACCGCTGGATCGAGCCGCCCGTGCAGGCCGCGATTGAATCCACACTCAAAGCCGTGGCGGCAGCTGGCAAATGCCCTGGCATTCTGGCCTTGTCACCGCAGGAAGAAGAACGTTATGCGGCATGGGGAGCCAGGTACTTTGCCAGCACCACCACCGGCCTGATCACCAAGGCCTTACACGAGGCCGCGCGGGGTGGGCCGGAAAAATTGGGCTACTGAGTTTGCTGTAGACGCTTCAGGTCGCGTCTGTGCCGAGGCGCTTACCGGCGGCGGCAATGGCGTGCGGTGCGACACGTAAACGCCTCAAAAATGTCGTTTATATTAAATTTAAATGATGTATTTGTATAAATTTGGTTCTATTTATGTACAAAATTAATAGCAATAATTATAATAAATTCGAGGCCTAATATTAAAATTGAATACTATTGTTTTTGTCAATATAAATTTATTATCAGTATTCGACGTAAGTCTATCAGCTCAACTCAGCATCGGCCGCAACAACTCCACCAAGCGCGCGGCCAGCGGCGTCAGCGGCACGGCGGATCGGTACATCAGCACAATGTCGGATGCCAGCAATTTCTCTTTGACGGGAATTTCTGCCAGCACGTTTTTGAACATTGGCGCAGCCGTCCACTGACGCGGAAAAAGCACCAGCGAGTCGGTGCTGGTGAGCATGCTCAAGAGCCCCAGCGTCGACTCCATACGCATCCAGGTGGCCGGTGGGGCCAAGCCATAGGCAACAAAAAGCCCCGCGTATTCCTCCTCTTCACGCTCGCGCAATCCGGTCAGAAGCCAATCTGCGCCCGCCAGGTCGGACAGGTTTGTCGCCATCGCCAGCGGATGCCCCTGCCGTCCCACCACGGCGCGTTCGTTCGCGAATAAAAGCTCCAGCCGCAGGCTGGCGTCGAGCCGCTCAGGGCGCGGGCCAATGAAAAAGTCCAGTTGGCCCGAAAGCAGGCGCGCCTCCATCGTTGGGTAAACACCTTCGATCACGCAGACGCGCGCCTCTGCAAATTGACGGCGAAACGCTCGGGCAGCTGCTGGCAGCAGCGCGATCAAGGCCGCCGTAGAAAGTGCCAGCGCCACACTGCCGTGCCCTGCGCCCGATAACTGCGCCACCTCTTCCCCCGCGCGGCGTACCTCTTCGACCGCGCTTTGCGTCCGAGCCCAGCCGGATCAGCGTTGCCCCGTCGACGCCGAGATCAAAAAACCTTCCAGAAACCTGAATTTTGCGATCTGCTTGTCTGAAGGCGGGCTGGCCGTGATGCGACCATCTTCCTGAATCTGAAGCAGGGCGGTTTTGGCCCTGAACTCCGGCCACTGGGGAAGGTCAGTGCTATTCGGGTCGCCCCGTGTGGCGAAGTTCACCCAATACGACATCATCTCATTAGCCAGTTTTCTATCTGCTGGCCCTGCTGGCGGTGCCCAGGGCGCGAAGAATTGCGGTGCCAAAGTGCCAAATACGAACGCTACATCCGCCACATGGGACGCAATGGGAGAGTAAGGCGACTCAAACGCGAAGTGGTAGCCGTACACCGCCGATTTGCCAGTCTGCGAATGCTGAGTGAGCCAGGCCCAGGTCTCAGCCTTCTGCCGGATGTCGGCATGCAGATCCTCGGCGGAGGCTTTTAAGGCGGCCGTGGTATCGGTAGGATACAACGCCATGAATTCAGGCATCTTCTGGGGTCCAAACACCAGTTGCGCGGCTGCGTGAAACTCCGCAGCTGTGCTGTGGGGAAGCGTTTCCACCAGAAACGGAAAAGCCTCGCGCTTGTTGTACCCGGCCAAAAGCGGCACGTCGTTCTGCTGGCCCTTGCGGAAAACTTCCTCCATATTGGCAGGAAAAACGTGGCCATCAATGCCCGGCGCAAAGACCATCGGGGCGCCGCCTGCGAAATCCCAGGTGGCCGCGGCGTTGATGCGTTCGGCTGGCATGGCCCGCAACTCTTCAATTGACTTGGTGGCCGATGAGGCGCCCAAGGCACCGGCGTAGGCTGCACCCCGAATGCCGATTTCGGCCAGGCTCGGGAGCTGCTGGAGCGACGAGCCACTTTGCCCAATCGCCCGATGGAAAAGCCCATTGGCCATTGGCGAGCCCATCAGCAGGCTGACGGCTTGGGACCCTGCCGACTCTCCAAAAATAGTGACGTTCTTGGGGTTGCCGCCAAAGTTTGCAATGTTGGACTGCACCCATTTCAAGGCTGCAATCTGATCCAGGATTCCAAAGTTGCCAGCCAACCGACCCTCACTTCTGAGCTGCGGGTGGGCGAAGAAACCGAACACCCCCAGCCGATAGTTCACACTGACCAGGATCACACCTTTTTAGGCGAGCAAGGCACCGTCAGTGTTGGGGTCGCCCGCTGTGCCAAACTGAAAGCCACCGCCATGGATCCAGACCATAACGGGACGCTTTTCGCTGGCCGTTTTGGCACCGGTCCACAGGTTGAGAAAGAGGCAGTCTTCGCCCAGCGGCACACCGCCGCTGCGACCCGCCAGTGAAGGCACCCGCACATTCGCCCAACAACGGTTGCCAAAGCCAGTGGCATCGCGCGTCCCATCCCACGGTTTGGCCGGTTGAAACTCTTGCCAGCGCAACGAACCCACAGGCGGCGCGGCAAAGGGGATGCCCTTGAAGACCAGCAGCCCCTGGGGATTGCGGGGAGCGCCACGCAACGCGCCATTCTCGACTTGGACGGTCTCGCCGAGACCGGTGGCAGGCTGCGCGTGTGCGCCCGTGTGCATCAGCAGCAACACGGCCAGACATAGAAAGACTTTGTTCATGGCGCTTTATCAATGGGTTTAACGAAGTGACATTCAGGTCATCCCCAGCAGCTTGAAAGCATTGCCAAAATAAATCTTGCGGGCGTCATCGGCCTCCAGGTCCAGGTCTTCAATGGACCGGATGCCCTCACGGATGAACATCGGCCCGCCTTCCGGGTCAAACGGGCAGTCGCTGGCAAACACCACTTTGTCCGCCCCAAAGAAATCCAGCCCGCAGCGCAGTGCCGAACTGGAGCCGCCCAGCACAGTGTCACCATAAAACATTTTGAAATATTCGATGGGTGGTTTGGACAGGGACTTCAATACATTGGCTTCCGAGCCGTCACCGCGGCTGCCCATCTGCGCCCACAGCGTTTCGGCGCGGCCCGCGAAATACGGCAACATGCCGCCGCAGTGGTGGGTGATCAGGCGCAGCTCTGGCAAACGCTCCAACAGGCCCGAGAACACCATGCGCGACATGGCCACACTGGTTTCAACCGGCCACCCAAGAACCTGCCAGATTTCATATTTGGATTTATCTTCGTTGGCATAGTCTGGCTTGGAAGCCGGCCGGGTTGGGTGCATCCACACCGGCATTTTGTGGTGGTTGGTGATGCGTTCGAAGATTTGAAAAATCTCGGGTTCGTCCAGCGGGCGACCATTCACGTTGGTGAGGATCTGCACGCCCTTGGCACCGAGTTTTCCAATGGCATAGTCCATTTCCAGCAGGGCTGCGCCTGGGTTGTTCATGGGCAGAGAGGCCACAAAACCAGGGAACTTGTCCGGCCACTGCCGGCAGATTTCGGCCATGCCTTCGTTCGCCACACGGGCATAACCGGGCGATTCATCCGGACCACCCAGCATTTCAGGGGACGGGACGGCCAGTGTGATGATTTGCTGGACTTCAGGCCAGGCATTGAGCATCTCAACGCGTGCCTCCATGTCCCACAAGATGCGCAGGGAGTTCATGCGTCTGACCATACCCGGCTCTTTTCCGTGTTGGTTCACCAACGCCAGATAGGAGGGGGGCATGACGTGGTTGTAGATGTCGATTTTGGGTTGTTTCACGGGAACCCCCGGGTCTTGGTTAGATGACCGGTTTGACGCGTCGGTGCATTAGTCTGCGGTGATGCCAGCGTCGGCGACCACCTTGCGCCAGCGCACGAGGTCAGCTTTGACGGCAGCACCCAGCTGGGGCGGGGTTCCGGTTCGAACGGTGAGGCCTTGCTTCAGAAGGTCGGCCTTTACGTCAACTGCATTGATGACGGCTGAGAGGTCACTGTTCAAACGTGTCAGCAATTCTGCGGGCATGCGCGCTGGGGCCAGCACAAAATAGTAGGCGTTGCCGGCGTCCATGACACCCATGCCTTGTTCCTGGAAGGTGGCCACCTCAGGAATCACTGCGCTGCGGGCTGCGCCGGTGACGGCCAGCAGGCGAACTTTGCCGGACGCCGCATGGGGCATCAGCGAATTCACGCTCCCGTACATCAGCTGCACCTGGCCACCCAACAGGTCGGTCAGCGCGCCGGCAATGCCCTTGTAGGGCACGTGAAGGACATCGACCTCGGCCTTGGCCTTGAAAACCTCCATCGCCAGGTGATGCGGCGTTCCGTTGCCAGGGCTGGCGTAGTTCACCTTTGCCGGGTTCGCCTTCAAGTAGGCAAGCAGCGACTTCAAGTCTTTCGCCGGTACGGAAGGGTGCACAGCAAAAGCGTAGCTGGAATCAGCCAGTGTGGCGACGGGCGAAAAATCGCTCACTGGGTCGTACGGCATGTTTTTGTAGAGCGCCGGGGCCATGGTGAACGCGTCAACCGTCACCAGCAGCGTGTGCCCATCGGGCGCAGCCTTGGCCACAAAGTTGCCACCGATATTGCCACTGGCCCCCGGCTTGTTGTCCACAATCACGGGCTGGCCCCAGCGGGCGGACAACCTGGGCGCCAGCACCCGTGCGATGAGGTCAGCCCCGCTGCCAGGTGTGAAGGGCACCACCAGGGTGACTGTCTTGGCCGGAAATGCCGGGTTGGTTTGGGCTTGGACAGCACCCGACACGGCAATGGCCGACAGGGATAAGGTGGTCAGCAAAACATTCACTATTTTCATGGGAATAAATCTCCGCTGGTTTTTGGGGGGAGGAATCTTCAGGCTAGTTTTTGTATGCACTGGCAACATCGTTTTTCATTTTGTCGAGCATGTCTTTTGAGAAGTATTTACCCTTCAAAACCACGGCGGCAATCCGGCCCAAATTGGCCACCGACTCAACCGGATTGGCCTCCAGCAGCACCAGGTCGGCATTCTTGCCTTCGTCAACGGTTCCCATCGTTGCCTCGCGGTTCAGGAACTGCGCGCCGTTCAAGGTGGTCATCTGCAATATTTCAAGCGGTGACAGACCGGCATCGGCAAGCGCCCTGAATTCCTGATGCAGGCTGAAGCCCGGAATCACCCAGATGCCACCCAGGTCTGAGCCCGTCAACATCTTGACGCCACCTTGTTTCATCGTCTTAGTGAGTTTTTCCTGCAGGCTGTAGTACTGCCTGAAGGTGGCCGCTGCGGGTGCTGGCACACTGCTTGAATATTGTTGAGCCAAGCCTTCCCATAACGCTCTTCTGCCCTTGTCGATATAGGCCAGGTTAGGGTCGGTCCGATAACTCGGTTCATCACTGAAAGCCATGGTGCGCACGCGAATCAGCGTGGGCACCTGCCAGGTGTCGTTTTTGGCAAAAGCCCTGGACACTTCCTGGCACTTTGGCTCGTTGTAGGTGTCCATGATGCGCTGGTAAAAGGGCGCGTCCAGCGCGCGAAAACGCAAGGGGCTGACAACGGCTGCCAACGAAAACGGAACCTGGGCACCACCGCCGGCAAAGACGGCCTGGCGGATGCTGGTTGCGTCGGTGGCGCAATCCAGCAAAATCCCCATGCCGGCGCCCAGGTGCTCAATCGCACGCCAGCCGGCCTCGGACGATTCAATCGCCGTGACGCCCAATGACAGATGCCCTGCAACCCCCAGGCCCTGCGCTTTGGCTTCGGCCAACACGGCCAGTGTCACGTCCCGGCTGCCAGCGACGATCTTGACAAACCCGGCGCCCATGGCCTTTTGTTGCTGCACCTGGGCAGTCGCGATGGCGGGCGCGGGTATGCCGGCCACCAGTGGGCCAGAAACCTGCAACACCTCCGGCGCGTCAACCCGGCCTGCGGCACTGTCTGCGTTCAGCTGGTTCACGCGTTTGATCACCTCGGGTGAGCCTGCCATTTCGCGGATGCCCGTGATGCCGTTGGCAATCAGCAGGGGCCAGAAGGTGGTGGGCTGATCTGCGGCGGCCATGGCGTGGGTGTGCATGTCCAGATACCCAGGCATCAGGTACTTGCCAGATGCGTCGACGGTTTGCACTGCGCTGCCAACCCGAATGGCCCGATCCGGCGCGATTTTGCGGATGCTGCCGCCTTCCATCACCACCGCCATCTGTGGCAAGGTGGATCCGTCGCGGGTGTTGACCACATTGACATTGCGAATCACCAGGCCTTGGGTGACCTCCAGCGGCTCGCCACCGGGGCTGGCACAAGATACCAGTGTCAGGCTGATAACAACAGCAGCCAGAGAAAAGACGGGTTGGGGCAAGGCGTTCATGGGGGTCATCCTTGGAGTCTTGGGGTAGGGCTCAATGAAGCTGAGAAAGGTTAACGAAGGCTCAAGGTATCCAGACCGCGGGCACCGCTATCGGGGCGCTTCTTGATGCTGGCTTCGTCTTCACCGGCATGAAAGCGCCGGGCCAGATCGGCGGGGTTGAAGTCCACACCAATGGGGTTTTTTGCAAAGGCCGGGCTGTAGAAAAATGCGCCGGCTTCTTCCACCGTATCGTAGTTGTCCACCTGCAATTCGATCTGGTTGCCATCCGGGTCGGCGTAATACATCGAAGTGGTCGGCCCATGGTTGATGCACAGCACCGGGCGTATGCCGACCTTGTCAAGGCGCTCATAAGTCGCGACCAAGTCGCTCAGCGACGCATAGGTAAACGCAAAATGGTGCACGCCCGTGACACCATCAGGTTGACGCGGTAGGCCAGGAATGTTCAATACGGCGATGCGGTGGTGTTCCTCGTCGTAAGAGAGAAACGCCAATGCGCCATCGGTGAACGCGGTTTTTGCCCCCAGTACGGTGGTGTACCAGTTGACCAGGGCATCAAACTGCGATGTGCGCAGCACTACATGGGCCAGCCGCGCTGGAGATATGACGGCAGGCTTCGCATTTTGCGAGCAGGAAGCAAGAACCTTTTCCATGAAGAGTCTCCTCAATGGGGGTAGCGTCAGTCGGCGCTGGCACCGGTGCGCTTGACCATGTCGGCGTAAAACACGGTTTCGGTGTCGATCAGGTTGGCCAGGGTGGCAGGCGATATCGGATACGGCACAAAGCCAAATCCCGAAAGCTTTTCGGCGACCTCTGGCTGGGCAAGCACCTCATTCAAACTCTTGTTGAGGGTGCTGATGGCTGCTGCGGGTGTGCCTTTGGGGGCCAATACCGACACCCAGCTGCGAACCAATACATTCTTGGGGCCGCCCGACTCTTCAATGGTCGGGACATTGGGCGCATTGGCTGAGCGGACGTTGTCGCCAATCGCCAGCAGGCGAACCTTGCCGGCTTTCAACAAGGGCCCGGCGCTGGCCAGGCTGCCCATGGCCCAGTCCACCTCGCCGGTGGAGACGGCGATGTATAGCTGCGAGATTTCCTTGAATGGTACGTGAACCATTTTGGTGTTGGATGCCGCCTCCAGTTGTGCGCCGCCCAGGTGCAAAGGCCCGCCTACTGAGTTGGAGCCGTAGGTGACCTTGCCGGGCTGTGCTGTCGCAGCAGCCAGCAGATCCTTGACCGATTGGTGGGGGCTGTTGGTGCTGACCACCACAAAAAAGGCGGTGCGGAACAAACCGCCCACGGCGACATAGTCGGCCTTCGGGTCATAGGGCAGCTTCTTGAACAGGGAAGGGCTGATCGACAGGTGGCCCACATCGGCGAGTAACAGGTCATAACCTGTCGGTGCCGCCGCCTTGCCTGCACTCATGGCCAGAAACCCATTGGCGCCAGGGCGGGCGTCCACTACCACCGGCTGCTTCCAGCCGGACGACAGGCGCTCGCCCACAATGCGGGCCACCACATCGGGCCCACTGCCAGCCGGAAACGGCGAAATCAAACGGACGCTCTGATTGGGAAAAGTCTGGGCCCCGCTCGGCGTTGTGAACAAACCAAGACCAAGACTGAGGCTTGCAGCCAGAAATACGGCAAATCGCTGCTTCATTTTTTCTCCAATCGGTAGTGCTGACAGGCGGAGCGGATGGTAGGGGCCGCATCAAAAAACCGGCAGACTGCAAATTACGGGGGTTGATACCGGATTGGCATCGCCTGATCCCAGTTCAGCCCAATTCAGACCCGCTCAGCCCCACCAAGCGGCCTATTCCCCCAGCTCGTCGCGGTGTAGCACCGCGCGGCGCATCATGTCGCAGAAGTATTCAGCGGCCGGCGTCATAGGCAGGCCATTGCGCCGCACCAGGCAGACCGGCGGTGCTGGCAAGAGTTCACGCACATGGATGGGCTGAACGGCATGGCGCAACAGGGGTGATTTGGTCCATTGGATGGGCAGCATCATGAGTAGATCAGAATAAGCCAGTGCAACCAGAAAAGTCAGTGTGGAATGGGCCTGCAACACCAGTTTGGGGGCTGGCAAGCCGTTCTGCGCAAATAGAGGGCCCAGCTCTTCTTCGGCAATGTGGGTGATGGAGGTGGTGATCCATTCTGCGTCGATCAACTCACTTAAAGAGCGGGCTTGGGCCATCGGATGCCCTTTGCGCCCGACGATCAGACGCGTGTTGTCAAACAATTTCTCATTCAACAGCTCAGGTGCCACTTCGCCCGGCGCGGGCCCGATGTACAGGTCTAGGCGGCTCTCTTTCAGCGCCAGCTCGACAGTGGGGTAAACCGCGTCAATGATGTCCAGCGCCACGTGGGGGTAACGCAGCCGGAAGGGCCGCAGCGCGTTGGGCAACAACGCGATGTGCACCACGCTGGACAGTGCGACGATCAAACGACCATGGGTCTCGCCACGCAACTGGTCAAGCTCTTCCTGCGCTAGCCGCAGCTCATTGCGCACAGTGCTGGCCCGGCGCAAAAAAACCTCACCCATGGGTGTTAGGCGCACACCAGTCGGGCGGCGCTCAAACAGCGCCACCCCCAGTTCACGCTCGAGTTCCTGAATGCTGCGGCTGATGGCCGGTTGTGCGCTGCCCAACTGGCGCGCGGCGGCACGCAGGCTGCCGCGCTCGGCTACGGCCAGAAAGTCTCGCAGAGAACTGAACTTCACAGCCATGGTTTGAAAGTTTCAGCGGAGTGATCGAAATTTGACATTGCCTACAGAAAATTATCATCTTCTGGCATCACGGGTGCATCCGTATCATCCCTAGCAAACATTCAATCGAACGCCCTGACTGACGGTTGCGGGCGGAAACCCAGGAGAAGTGATGGCGGATAAGTCTTTGCGGCGTACACCCGTGCTGATTGTGGGTGCCGGGCCGGTCGGCCTGGCGCTGGCCATTGAGCTGGGCCATCGCCGCATCCCCTGCCTGTTGATCGAACGCAATGACCGCGTCGGTTACGCGCCCCGCGCCAAGACCACCAACGTACGCACGCGGGAGCACTTTCGGCGCTGGGGCATTGCCGACAAACTGCGCGCAGCCTCGCCGCTGGGCGTGAGCTACCCCTCCAACGTGGTGTTCTGCACCCGCCTTTCAGGCTTTGAGTTGACCCGGTTTGAAAATGCCATGTACTGCGCACCTGGCCGCAACCCGCTGTACTCGGAGCATGCGCAATGGGTGCCGCAGTACACGGTGGAAGAAGTCATGCGCGCCCACGCGCAATCGTTGCCGGGCGTAGAGCTGCGTTTTAACTGCGAACTGACATCGTTCGCCCAGGATGGAGACCAAGTGCAGGCCTTGGCGCGGGATCTGGTCCGGGGCGAAGACATCACCATCGAGGCCGGGTTTCTGGTGGGCGCTGACGGGGCCCGCAGCAAAGTGCGTGAGGCGATTGGCGCCCGGATGCAGGGCACTTACGGGTTATCGCGCAACTACAACATCGTCTTTCGTGCGCCCGGGCTGGCCCAAGCCCACTCGCTGGGGCCCGCCATCATGTACTGGCAAGTCAACGGCGACGCGCCGAGCCTGATCGGGCCGATGGACAGTGGCGACAAATGGTTCTTCATGCCCACCGGCGTCAAGGAAGGCTGGAAGCTCGACACCGCCGATGCACCCGCGCTGATACGCAAGGCAACCGGTATTGATCTGCCCTATGAAGTGCTCTCCACCGACGAGTGGGTGGCCAGCCGATTTTTGGGTGACAAATACCGCGACCGCCGGGTCTTCTTGGCGGGCGACGCCTGCCACCTGCACCCGCCCTTTGGCGGCTACGGCATGAACATGGGGGTGGCCGACGGCGTTGACTTGGGCTGGAAACTGGCCGCCGTGCTCAAAGGCTGGGGCGGTGCCCAATTGCTGGACAGCTATGAGCGCGAGCGCCGCCCGGTGCATGACATGGTGCTGGACGAGGCAGTGGCCAACCACGCCATGCTGGGCAACCAGCTCTGGAAAGACGGCCTGGACGCCGACGGCCAGGCCGGCGCCGCCATGCGCCGCGAGGTGGGGTCGCGCATCCAGGCCACCAAAATGCGTGAATTCACCACACTGGGCGTGATGCTGGGTTACCGCTATGACGATTCACCCGTGATCGTGCCGGACGGCAGCCATGCCCCGGGCCATGACTACGTCAACTACGTGCCCACCTCGCGCCCGGGTGCACGGGCGCCGCACGCCTGGATGCACGACGGCAGTTCGCTGTTTGACCACTTTGGCGACGGCTTCACGCTGCTGGCGTCCAAGGACGCGCCGTCCGAAGCGGTCGACCAGGCGCGGGTTCAGGCGCAAAACGCCGGGGTGCCGCTCAAGGTGCTGCAAGCACACGAAGCCGGCATTGCCGAGCTTTATCCGACCCGTTTTACGCTGATCCGGCCCGACCAGCACATTGCGTGGCGGGGCAACGCCTGGCCTGCCGCGTCCGTAGGAATTCTCGGCACCGTCACCGGCAACGCCAATTCTTTCATTTCAGCCAAAGGTACTTCATGAGCGCCATTGCCCACCCCATTTCGCGCCGCTCTGGCGTTGTCGCCGTCCACTCGATAGACCGTTTTGTTTTTACCGTTCCCGATCTTCAGCTTGCCGAAAAATTCTACGTAGCCTTTGGCCTGGACGTGCGCCCATCCGGTACAGGCGCAAAGGCCCGGCTGGATCTGTACACCTTTGGCCATCCGCACTGCTGGGCGTCTGTGCTGCAGGCGGGCGAACGCAAACAGTTGCAGTACTTTAGCTTTGGCATTTATGCCGAAGATGAGCCGGTTTTCCGCCAGCGCATTAAAGAGCGCGGCATTGGCATGGCACCGCACCCATTGGGTGATGGCAAGGGGCTGTGGCTGCGCGACCCGGACGGTACCGCCGTACAGTTGGTGGTGGCCAACAAAGTGTCTCCCTCGGCCCCCTCTGTGGCCAGCGCGGTGCCGCCCGTGCCACCGGGCCAGGGTGCCGCCCCAAGCCGCAGCAAGGTAGCGCCCGTGCATCCGCGCTACCTGTCGCATATTTTGAAATTCACGCCCGACGTGACGGCGCAGGTGGCGTTTTGCACGTCGTTCCTGGGCCTGCGCTTGTCGGATCACTCTGGCGATATCATCGCCTTCACCCACACACCGCACGGCAGCGACCATCACTTGTTGGCCTTTGCCAAATCGCACGCGCCGGGCCTGCACCACAGTAGCTGGGACGCGGGCAGCGCAGACGAGGTTGGCAAAGGCATGGAGCAGATGCGCAATGCGGGCTGGGGCAAGGGCTGGGGCGTCGGCCGCCACGTGCTGGGCTCGAATTTCTTCAACTATGTAGAAGACCCCTGGGGCAGCTTTTGCGAGTACTCCGCCGGCATTGACTTCATTCCGCCCGACCTCGACTGGCCCGCCGCCGACCACCCGCCGGAAGATTCGCTCTACGTCTGGGGGCCAGCCGTGCCGGAAAACTTCATCAGCAACCAGGAACAGCCGGCACCTTGATGCTGACTGTTCGCCGACTCCACATCCCTACAGAAAGAACCCCGATGCGATTGATTGCCTTCAAAAACGAGGCCGGAAAACCCCGACTCGGCGCCCGTGTACCTGGCCAGGGAGGCGACCAGGTGGTGGATCTCAGTGCCGCAGGTTTGCCCGACAGCCTGGACGCCCTGCTGCGCCAGGGCGACGCCGGCATGGCCGCTGCCAGGGCGGCCGTCGCAAAACGCGCGCATTGCCTGCCGCTGGCGGGGATCCGCTACCTGCCGCCGGTGCTGGCGCCGGGAAAAGCGTTTGCCATCGGGCTGAACTTTATCGACCACGCCAAAGAAAGCAAGTTTGAGCCGCCCCAATACCCGGTGATCTTTCACCGCTACCCGTCGTCCTGGGTGGCGCACGGCGAGCCGCTGGTGCGCCCGCATGTGTCAACACAATTCGATTACGAGGCCGAGCTGGTGGCCGTCATCGGCAAGGCCGGGCGCTACATCGCCAAAGACAGGGCGCTGGACTACGTGGCCGGTTATTCACTGTTCAACGACGGCTCCATTCGCGACCACCAGTTCCGCTCCAACCAGTGGATGATGGGCAAGAATTTTGACGCCAGCGGCAGCTTTGGCCCCGAGTTCGTCAGCGCCGACGAATTGCCGCCCGGCGCGCGTGGCCTGCAGCTGAAGTGCCGCCTGAACGGCCAGGTGGTGCAGGACGCCAACACCCGCGACATGATCTTCGACATCGCCACCCTGGTCGCTGCCTGTTCGGAAGCCATGGCGCTGGCCCCGGGCGACATCATCATCGCCGGCACCCCGTCCGGCGTGGGCCTGGCCCGCACGCCGCCGCTCTGGATGAAAGCCGGTGACATCTGCGAGGTCGAAGTGGAAGGCATTGGCATTCTGCGCAACAGCATCGTGGACGAAAAACAGGCCTGAGGACTTGCTGGTCATTCCACGATAAAGTCGTAGCGTTAACTTCAGGAGACTGGCCATGAACCTCACGCCCGAACAAAAAGCCCAATTCGACCGCGACGGCTACCTGTTTTTCCCCGGCCATTTCACGACGGACGAGACTAAAAAGCTGGTGGAAGAAGTGCCTGCGCTGTATGAGCGGCGCGAAGACTACAACGTGCGCGAAAAAGGCAAAGACGCGGTGCGAACCAATTTCGCCGCCCACATGTACAGCGAGCCTTTCGCCCGCCTGGCGCGCCACCCGCGCATGATTGAACCGGTTGAAGACTTGCTGGGCGAGCGACTCTACATGCACCAGTTCAAGATCAACGGCAAGATGGCCTTTGAGGGCGACGTCTGGCAGTGGCACCAGGACTACGGCACCTGGCTCAATGATGACCTGATGCCGACCGAGCGCGCCATGAACATCGCGATTTTTCTGGACGACGTGAACGAGCACAACGGCCCGCTGATGTTCATCCCCGGCAGCCACAAAAAAGGCGTGGTCGATGCCAAACATGACCTGACCACCACCAGTTACCCGCTATGGACAGTCAGCAGTGACCTGATCCGCCAGCTGGTGCAGCGCGCCGGCGGCAAGGAAGGCGGCATCGTCAGCCCCAAAGGCCCAGCCGGCTCGATGATTCTGTTTCACTCCTGCCTGGTGCATGCTTCAGGTGCCAATTTGTCGCCCTTCAACCGCGTGGCGGTGTACCTGAGCCTGTGCGCCGTGAGCAACCACATTCGCCGCTTCAAACGCCCCGAGTACATCGCCCACCGCGACTTCACGCCCATTGACTGCCTGCCCGACGATTGCCTGGTGAAAGACTACCCCGTCGATTTGCCCTGGAAAAATGGCGTGCCCGCAACGGCGATGCAAACGTCGATGGACGAAATCGTGCCGATGAAAAAGGCTGCCTGATGAGTCTGCATTCCAAACTCCAGCAACGCGCGGCAGACAAAAAGCCGGTGCGCATCGGCCTCATCGGCGCTGGCAAATTCGGTTCGATGTACCTCGCGCAAATCCCGCGCACCCCCGGAGTGCATCTGGTCGCGATTGCAGACCTCTCGCCCGATACCGCACGGGCCAACCTCGCACGCGTCGGGTGGAACCCAGGGCAAGCTCACGCAGCATCTGCGCAAGTCGCTATTCAATCAGGAGCGACTTGGATCACAGACGACTGGCAAGCCGTAGTCACGCACCCTCAGATCGACATCATTGTCGAGTGCACAGGCAACCCCGTCGCAGCGGTGGCGCATTGTTTGCTGGCCTTCCAGCATGGCAAACATGTGGTGAACGTGACGGTGGAGGCCGACGCTTTTTGCGGCCCCTTGTTGGCACGCAAGGCGGCAGATGCAGGCGTGGTGTACTCACTCGCTTTTGGCGACCAGCCCGCGCTGATTTGCGACTTGGTGGATTGGGCGCGCACCTGCGGCTTCCCGGTGGTGGCCGCTGGGCGAGGCCACAAATGGCTGCCGCATTTTTGCGAATCCACGCCAGACACCGTATGGGGCAATTACGGCCTCACGCCCGAGCAGGCCCTGCGCGGCGGGCTCAATCCGAAGATGTTCAACAGTTTTCTCGATGGCTCCAAGCCGTCGATTGAAAGCACGGCGGTTGCCAACGCCACCGGCTTGACGGTGCCGAGCAACGGCCTGTTGTACCCCCCCGCCAGCGTGGAAGACATCCCGTTTGTGACGCGCCCGATTTCTGAAGGCGGCGTGCTGGAGCGCAAAGGCATGGTCGAAGTGATCTCGTCGTTGGAAGCCAATGGCCGCAAAATCCCCTACGACATCCGCATGGGTGTGTGGGTGACGGTTGAAGGCGAGACGCAGTACATCCGCAACTGTTTCGAGGAATACAACGCCCACACCGACCCCAGCGGCCGCTACTTCACGCTGTACAAGCGCTGGCATTTGATCGGCCTCGAAGTGGGTGTGAGCGTCGCCAGTGTCGCCCTGCGCGGCGAGCCCACAGGCGTCGCCACCTGCTGGAACGCTGACGTCGTTGCTACCGCCAAAAAAGATTTGAAACCCGGCGACATGCTGGACGGCGAGGGCGGCTACACGGTGTGGGGCAAGTTGCTGCCGTCTGACACGTCGATGAAGATGGGCGGCCTCCCCTTGGGCCTGGCGCATCAGGTCAAGGTGGTGCGCGCGGTCAAGAAGGGCCAGAGCCTGAGCTGGGCCGACGTCGCGATGGACACAGGCACCGACGCCTACAAGGTGCGGCGCGAGATGGAGGCGATGTTTGCGCCAGCTTTGCCGCTGAAAAAAGCGGCTTGATCCATGTTGCTCAGCGGCTCTTGCCATTGCCAGGCGGTCTGGTTCACCGTCGAATCCAGCGCGCCCGTGCCCTTCATGCGCTGTTATTGCGCCATTTGCCGCAAAACCGCCGGCAGCGGCGGCTTTGCCATCAACCTCGGGGCCGACTTCGCCAGCTTGCAGGTGCAGGGCAAAGAATATCTTTCGATGTACCAGGCAAAAATGCCTGACGGCCACGTCAGCCAAGGGCAAAGGCATTTCTGCAAGCAGTGCGGCACCGCCCTGTGGCTGTGGGACCCGCGTTGGCCAGAGCTGGTGCACCCACATGCGGGCGCCATCGATTCCGGCTTGCCCGTTCCGCCCTCAGTCACCCACATGATGCTGGGCTCCAAACCTGCCTGGGTTGAAGCCAACGCCAAACCGGGCGACGCCCGCTTTGACACCTACCCGGACGAGTCGCTGGCGGACTGGCACCTGCGCAACGGGCAACCTTGACAGCATGATGCCTTTGGCCGGAGTTCAGTCAAACAAATTCTGTCGGGGCGAGAGCCATTCCTTTGGGTAAACAGCTTGTAGCGTCTTTTCGAAGCGCCATCATTTGTTCCACCGTCAACGGTGCGATGTCAAAATCATATGCCAGAACCGCAAGATATACCTGCATCAGCGTATCGATGTAAGAAGCGGGAATATCCACCCGAATTCGAACTTTGGCAATCTTATCTGATGCTCGTCGTCTGGCTTTGGAGATCCTCTACTTTCGCTCCGCTTGGTTTTCATCAAGCCATTTTTTTGCCATTCCCCGCCCCCTCAGAATTTCAACCTCAGAAAGCGATTTCTCCGCTTTTTCTTTATTTGTTTTTGAGTTTTCATATCCATTGGCAGACCCAATGAGAAACCATTTGTAGGCCTCGACCAAGTTTTTAGGCGTGGACTTACCTTCTGCGTAGAAGATTCCAATCCGGTTTTGGGCAGTCGTTTCTCCAAGGCTTGCGCTTTCAAGCAAGTATTTCAATGCCGTAGACGTATCCTGAAGAATTC
This sequence comes from Rhodoferax sp., assembly GCA_031365665.1. Taxonomy (GTDB): domain Bacteria; phylum Pseudomonadota; class Gammaproteobacteria; order Burkholderiales; family Burkholderiaceae_C; genus JANYCG01. The sequence continues at coordinate 27,035 of JANLYO010000239.1, forward strand.
CAACGCCTTCAAGCAAATTTTCAGCATGAAGATACATGGCGTAACGATTCTTCATATCCGAGCTTTTTTGTATCCACGCCGCACTTGCCTTCAAGTCAGTCTGCCCATAAAGCGCGTCCGACAAACAAATCCCGTAGTAGAGATATGCCAACGCGATTCGCTGCCGCAGCGTCAGTTTGTAAGTTGAGTCTTGGGATTGCCTCTCCTCGTGTTCTGCGGCAACCCTGTACCATTTGCGGGCATCAGCAGGCGACTGCTGAAAACCCGCTATAACCTCGAATTGGGGGTCAAAGCATTTGGCAAGCTCACTTGCTCGATTGGTCGGCAGAGCGCTCGGCACTCCCTCTCGATACAACTCGCAACCAGCCTTTTTGTCCTGCTTTACGCCATCGCCTTCATAGTACATATCGGCGAGTGCGAGTGTTGCCGAAATGCTGCCTTGTACTCTCGCCTTTTTATAAAATCCTAGTGCCTTTTCAGGACTTAACTCTTTGAGTGCTTCCCCAGCAAAATAATTGGTTTGTGAATTGTCGGTTTTGACCGCCTGGTCAACAAACCAATCCATGCCACGCTGATGTTTTGTCCATCGCACCAAACCAGCCGCAAGCGACCCGTCTTGCTCACTACCGCTCGCTTGGTATGCACGTATCAGCCTCTCGACGGCCTCGTTTGTCTCTACTTGAGCATAGCCAAAACTCACCAAGCAAAAACCCAACAAAAAGACTGAAGCCTGGCGAGCGAATATTTTCATCATTTCTTCCACTCGTTTACTGGTACGGAAGGCTCAATAGGCCAGCTACCTTGATTGTCACCAGTGCTCCACTGCACTTGCCAAGTTTTCCCGGCATCTTGATCAAGCAGGATAAAGTTGAACGTGTTTCTTGTCGGATATAGCGTAAATCTACCAGGCTTTCCAGCGTTGCTGACCACTTCCGGACGAACCTCAAGTTTCAGTCGATTTTCTTTTTCACCAACAGAAAACTGAACCTGCCACACCCGTCCAGTTTGGGTATCGAGTTCGAGGAAATTCCAAGCGTTGGCTGTTTTGAATAATCGATATCGTGCATCCAGTCGCTGAGCTTCATAGTTGATATCCACCGGTTCAGCTGCCTCAGCAAGAACTGGAAGAAAAGCCACCAGCCACACCACCCATTTCAGAATCGTCATTTCAATGTCCCACGAGTTGTCAAATTTTGATTTGCGGTTTCGCAAGTGAAGTGCCCTTTGTTTCGGCAGGCCATGCAACTCACGCGACGGGTCAGGCCAACACCTCCAACCCGTGCTTCTTCACCACCGCCAGCAGTTTCAATGCCATACCGCTGGGTTGCTTACTCCCAGCCTCCCATTTTTGAACAGTTGACTCACTGGTATTCAAGTACCTAGCAAACACCGGTTGGCTGACATGCGCGCTTTCACGGATGCGTTTGATCTGGGTGGGCTTCAAGATACTTGGCGTCGCCAGGCACGACGCATCAAATTTGCGCATTGTGACGGTGTCAATGGCGCCCACACGCTGCAAAGCCGCAGCAGAGGTATGAATCGCCTCAAAGGCATCACTTTTGTATTTGGCTTTAGTCGTCATTGCATATCTCCTGAAGATCGCGCGCCTCCAACAATTGGCGTAGCTGCATTTCGGTCAACCCTGCGTAGCTTTTGGCAAGCAGCCGAAAAGCAGGCAACTCGTCATCACTGATGTTGTCACGGTCTTTTTTCGCGTAAAGGAATTCGTAAACCCAATATTTGGCACCCTTGGCAAGAATGATGGATCTGTGCTGATTGTCATTGAGCCGCTTCTTGAACACACCACCGCCAAGGTCATCGGCCGGACCCGCCATCACCTGCCGGATGGCGTTGCACAGAGCCTGGTCTTTTATCTTGGCTTTCTTCGCATCTTTTGAAAATCGCGCCGTCTTGAAAATACGACCTTCCGGTGTTGAGCCCATGGGTTAGTCTAGCACCAGGTGCTACCGATGTCAATAATGGCTCAGCCGGCTTTGCCGCTCTGCGCTGCACAGCTTTCAGCAAACTGCACATACCACCCCAGGCACCCCGGGTTGGCCATAGCCTCCTTGTTGATGACTTTTTCGATGGGCTGACCGAGCAGGAGTTTCTTGATTGGCAGCTCCTGCTTTTTGCCCGACAGCGTGCGCGGAATCTCGGCGACCTGGAAGATGTCATTGGGCACAAAGCGCGGGCTCAGGGCGACCTTGATCGCGTTGTTGAGTTTGCTGCGCATCGTGTCGTCCAGCGGCACGCCTTCGCGCAACACCACAAACAGCGGCATGTAACTCTCGCGGCCCAGATATTCCAGATCCACCACCATGCTGTCCAGCACTTCGGGCAGGGCCTCGACCGCGCTGTAGAGCTCGCTGGTGCCCATGCGCAGGCCGTAGCGATTGATGGTGGCGTCTGATCGGCCATAGATGATGCAGCCGCCGTTGGCATTGATCTTGAGCCAGTCGCCGTGCCGCCACGGCGCGCTCAGGCCGTTCTTGCCTGGGTACATGTCGAAATAACTTGAGAGGTAACGCTTGTGGCCTTCGTCGCCCCAGAAGTACAGCGGCATCGACGGGATGGGCCGGGTGCAGACCAGTTCGCCCACTTCACCGACAACCGGTTCGCCCTGTTCATCCCAGGCCTCGACCGCGCAGCCGAGGATGCGGCATTGCATTTCGCCCGGCACCAGTGGCAACTCTCGGTTGCCGCCGATAAAGGCCCCGGCGAAGTCGGTGCCGCCAGAAATATTGGCCCACCAGATATTTTTCTGGCTTCCTATTTTTGCGAACTGCGCGTCGCCCCAACTCTGCACATCCGCCGACAGCGGCGAGCCGGTGGTGCCCAGCGCCCGCACGGTGTGCAGGCCAGGGATGGCGGCGAGGGCTACGCCGGCCTTCATGCAGTTGGCGAAGAAGGCGGCGCCGGCGCCAAAGAAAGTCACACCCACCTCGGCGGCGAAGCGGTAGAGCGTCGTCCAGTCCGGGGCCAGCCTGTTGCCCGCCGCGTCCGCAGCGCGCCCGCCCGGGTTGCCGTCAAAGGTGCAGCAGGTCGTGCCAAACAGCAGGCCATTGGTCTGCGCGTTCCACATCACCCAGCCGGTCGAGCTGTACCAGTGGAAGCGTTCGCCAAAGTTGTTTTCTGAGTAACTTGCACCCAGGTCGTTGTGCAGGCCTTGCCCCATCAGCGCGACGATAACGGTGCCGCCATGGCCATGTACGATGGGCTTGGGCAGGCCGGTGGTGCCGCTGGAATAGACGATCCACAGCGGGTGGTCAAATGGCAGCGAAAGCGGCTCAAACGCTTGCGTTGCGTGGTCATTATGGGCTGTGAACCTCGTCAACATTACACAATAAGCTCTTGATTTTATAGCGTCCGCGCTCAAACCCAGGTTGTCGTGCAGCACCAGATGCGTCACGCTGGGCAGCGCGGCGCAGAGTTCGGCCACCACGTCGCGGCGGTCAAGGTCCTTGCCGCCATAGGTCACACCGTCCACAGCGAATAGCACTTTGGGTGCTATCTGCTTGAAACGGTCCAGCACCGCCTGCGTGCCCATGTCGGGGGCGCAGATGCTCCACACGCCGCCAATGCTGGCCGTGGCCAGAAAGGCGACGATGGTCTCGGGAATGTTGGGCATGTAGGCCGCCACCCGGTCGCCTGGCTGCACGCCCCGCGCACGCAGGTACAGCGCCAGCGAGGCGACCTGCCGCTTCAGCTCCGGCCAGCTGATCTGCCGCGCGGGCGACGTGCCCAAGGATTTTTCGTTGTGGCTGATGATGGCCATGCAGCCGGCTTTGTCTGCGGCTTCGACATGGCGGAATATTTGCTGGACGTAATTGACCTGCGCGCCCGGAAACCACTTCGCGTCAATCATTCTGGACTGGCCATCTGGCTGCTGCGGCTCCACCAGCACGGCGCTGTGCGGCGTGGGCGACTGCAAGTCGAAGTAGTCCCAGATGCTTTGCCAGAACGCGGGCAGGTCGGTCACAGACCACTGCCACAGCGCGTCGTAGTAATCAAAACGCAGGCCGCGCTGGTCACGCAGCCAGTTTTGATAGAGGCGGATTTGGGGGACGTTGGGTGGGGAGTCGTTGGCCATGCGCGGGATGATATCGCCGCGCCCTGACAATGGCGCCATGCAAACCAAAGCCTTCACCAGCGGCCGCATCCGCAAGGCCGTTTACGACGATACCTCGCGCCAGCTTGACTTGGTATGGGACAACCAGACCACTCTGGCCTACAAGCAGGTGCCCGGCGAAGTGTGGCGCCGCCTGTGCAGCGCGCCCAACCCCACCACTTACTGGGAAGACCGCATTGCCGAGGAATACCCCAAGGGCGTGCCGATGAAAACTACTGGCACCGAACCCGGCACACCCAAAAGCCTGGGTGACCTGTTTGGCAGACCCAGCGGAGAACCCACAGAGTGAAGCGCATCACCCCCGCATCGCCGCCTCAATGGCCGCAATGTCAATCTTGCCCATTTGCATCATGGCCTCAAACGCACGCTTGGCTGCCGCGCGGTCCGGGCTGGTGTAAGCCTCCGTCAGCACGCGCGGAGTGATCTGCCACGACAGGCCCCATTTGTCTTTGCACCAACCACAGGCGCTGGCCTCGCCACCGTTGCCCACGATGGCGCTCCACAAGCGGTCTGTTTCTTCCTGCGTGTCGGTGGCTATCTGGAATGAAAACGCCATGCCGTGCGGGCAACCGGGTCCCCCGTTCATGGCTATGCAAGGGATGCCCGCCACCGTGAACTCCACCACCAGCACATCGCCCTGCTTGCCAGCGGGGTAGTCGCTAGGTGCGCGGTGCACCGCGCCCACGGCGCTATCGGGCAAGGTCTGGGCGTAAAACTGCGCGGCTTCGAAGGCGGTGCCGTTGTACCAGAGGCAAATTGTGTTTTTGCTGACCATGTTGGCTCCTCAAAGTGCATTGGGGGGGGAATGCATTATGGGGCGTCGCCTCGTCTCTTAGCCGCACACTGAAAGCGCCGGTGACACTCCCTTTGCTGAAGTGGTTGTCTCCGTGGCCAATGCGCGCTTCCTAATCAACCGGTGCTAGGACTTTCGTGAAGACAACGCAGAGTTGCAGACCATTTCGCACCTGGGAGCAAGCAAGTTTGTGCGCGCGGGTGGAGTAGTGCTGGTGGGAGTTCAACGGCGATAGCTGCTTGGAACCGATGGTTCGTCGTATGTGTGGTCGAACTAAATTCGCGGAATTCAGATGGCAATCTGAGATAAGCCTTCGAAGCGCGGTGTGCTCAATCGGATCTAGCAACATTCAATTTTGACGTTTGCGGGCGAGCACGAAAAACACCTGATAAGGCATCAATAATTAGTCATACTTCCTGTACCTTTTCAAATCCTTCGTTTAACTCTTCCTCTAAGTCATGCCGTTCCCAAAGTCAGCAGCGCGATTGGACAATTTACAGCTGGCCTGGCAGTGGATTCGCTCTAATCCGGATCGCATGTACAAGGCACACTTCAGGGAGCTGTACTCGGCCTACGCGACCGCTGACGGGGCCTTGCTCAAACACCTGAAGAATCGACTTGATCGAAGCATCTTCGAGCCATCCGATGCATGCAAGCTGTTTCTGCCCAAGCCTTCGGGCATTCTTCGTCCGTACACGCTGCTCAACATCGAGGACCAGATCGTCTATCAAGCGATGGCAAACGTCGTTGCCGAAAGGTTGTACCCGCGGGTCAGAAGCAAATACAACCGCCAGGTGTTCGGCCACCAGTACGCCGGTGTGGCCAGCCTTTGGTTCTACAGGAGGTGGACAGACGGCTACAAGGCTTTCAACAAAGCTGCCGAGAAGGTGTTCGCCGACGGCTACTTCTGGACCGCGAGCTTCGACCTCACCGCGTTCTATGACAGCATCGATCACAACGTGCTGCGTCACATGCTCAGGGAAATTGGCCTTGACCATGACTTCTGCATGGAGCTGACCAGGTTGTTAAACAAGTGGACTGCCACGACGACGCAGATCTACCACGATCACGGTATCCCACAAGGACCGCTTAGCTCGGGCTTGATTTCCGAGGCGGTGCTAAAGCATTTCGATGACAACTTCCACCCCCGCTTCGATGTCAAGTACTTCCGGTACGTCGATGACATCCGCCTATTTGCTAAGAGTGAGGATCACCTTCGACACGCGCTGGTGTCGCTAGATCGGCTGAGCAAGGACGTGGGCTTGTTCCCGCAATCGGGAAAGATTGACATCCACCAAGTGGCGAACATACAGGAAGAGTTGAAGTCTGTCAGCTCGCCGGTGGAGACCGTGCTCACGGACCCGGTGCCCGACCAAGCGGGCATTCGGCGACGGCTTGCCGAGTTGGCTCCCCGCGAAAACGACTATCGAGTCACGGACTCAACACGGTTTAAATTCCTGCTGGCCAAGGCCAATCCTTCGCTTCGTGTCCTTGACCGACTGTGGCACGTCTTCGAGCGGGCGCCGCACTTTTATCCACAGGTTTCGGGCTATCTCCAGAGGTTTCATTTGCTGCCCGATAAGCATGGTGATCGGCTGCTACGCCACATCCAAATACAAGAAAGGCTCTGATGAATTTCAAGTGGGTTGCCCAGCATGAGGGTTGATAGCATGGAAGTCGAGTTTCCCGGCGATCAAGAAGATGACCGTCCTGATCGTTGTGATGCGCGTAAACCCACGCGCACGGCGCTTGGATGCCTGGA
>JANLYO010000276.1:0-2931 GCA_031365665.1 Rhodoferax sp.
CCAGCAGATACAGCAGCACCATCACCACTGTGCCCATCGAAATGGCAGTTTCGCCAATGTTGAACGTGGCGCCCAGCGCGATCAACATGTCGGGCAGGTTTTGCACTGTCTGCGCTTCGGAATAGATCTGCGTGATCGCAAACGCGATGTTCATGGTGCCCAATGTCACGATGAAGGCCGGCAGCTTGATCTTGGTGATCAACAGGCCGTTGATCAGGCCAAACAGGCAGGTCACCGCCAGCCCGCAAGCCACCGCCAGGTAGGGATTCATGCCAAAGTCCACGGCGAACTTGGTCATCACAATGCCGCCCAACGCCATCACCATGCCGCAGGAGAGGTCGATGCCCGCCGTCAGGATGATCAGCGTCTGGCCAATCGCCAGCACGCCCACCACCATCACCTGCTGCAACACCAGCGAGAGGTTTTGCCCGGTCAGGAAGCGGTCAGACTGCGTGGCAAAAAAGGCGCAGGCCGCGAGCAGCGCCAGCCAGGGGCCGAGCATGGCCCAGGGGATTTGTTTGGGGGTGTTGGGAGGACTGGAGGTGGCCATAAATCAATCCATTTGATTAATTAAAGATTTTCAAAAAAAGGGGCACGAAGCCCCTTTTTCGAAGCGTCAATATCGCTTATTTTTTGCCCCAGCACAAGGCTGTGCCGGTTTTCACGTCTGTGCTGTCAACGCCTTTGATGGCCTTGCCGGCAATCAACGTCACGCCGGTATCGACATAACCGCTGGCTTTTTTGCCACCCTTGGCGAAGTCAACACCCGCAGCCACGCCCATGGCGGCCATCTTCAGCGGGTACTGCTGCGAGGTGGCAGCGATCACGCCCTTGCCCACGTCAGCCACGCCAGCGCAACCGCCGTCCACGGAGACGATGACGACGTCTTTTTTGCCGGCCTTTTTCAGCGCCAGGAAAGCGCCTGCGGCGGCTGGCTCGTTGATGGTGTACACCACGTTGATGCCGGGGTCTTTTTGCAGGCAGGTTTCCATGGCGGTCTGGCCTTTGGCCTGGTTGCCGTCAGTGTCGGCGGCGCACACGGTTTCAGCAGTTTTGCTCAGTTCATTCGACTTGGCGTCGTTGGCGGCCAGTCCGAAACCCTTCATAAAGCCGTTGTGACGCTGCGCGCCCACGGGGTGGCCGGGGAACAGGTCGAGCATGGCGATCTTGGCGGGTTTGCCGCCCATGGCGGCTTTGGCGTACGCGCCGATCAGCTCGCCGGCTTTGTAGTTGTCGGTGGCGAAGAGGGCGTCAGCACCGTCAAACGGGCTGTCCAGCGCGATGATCTGCACACCGGCGGCCTGGGCCTTTTTCACGGCCGGGCCAATGGCGTCGCCGCTGGAAGTGATCAGGATGGTTTTGGCGCCGGCGGCCGTCATATTCTCGATGGCGGTGATTTGCGAAGCGGTGTCGCCGTCTTTCTTGCCGGTGGCCGTCATCAGTTTGGCGCCGAGTTTCTTGGCTTCAGCCTGCGCGCCTTCCTTCATCTTGACGAAGAAGGGGTTGGTTTCGGTCTTGGTGATCAGGCCGATGACAGGTGGTTTGCTGGCTTGTGCAAAGGCGCTGGACGCAGCGAAGGCCAGAGCGGTGAGTGCCAAAACGGCGGTGGTTTTTTTCATGCTGTCTCCTGGTGAAATGAACAAAGGGTTGAACAAAGTTTTGCCTAAGTGGGCTTGCAGTGCGACTGCAAAATGACTTACGAAATGACCTACTTAAGGCGTGAGCCGGTCTGTGGCGCGGACTGTATTTTAACGCCATTTGATTACTAAATCAATTAGGTTTACTTATGGAAAACCCTAGGAATTTCCAGGATTTGCACTCTTTTGGAGCACTTGGATTGTGCTTGGGGCAGCCCGATAACCTGGATCGACATTGAATCGACGCTGAATCGACTATTGTTAATATAGGTGTTAATAGTTGTCGATTTTCAGGCTGAAATTTGGAGGTTTGGAAGATATCAGGCCCTAGGCCTCGCAAAATATCAATAGTTTGCTATATATTAAATAGCAATCAGAGACGGAGACGCGCTGATTGTCAAAACGCGCCACAACAGTCGAGCAAAACGGTTCGCCTCGGTCAAAAACTCAGTGCGGTGTGTGCCATGGGTTGATCACCCTTAGACCAGCCGCTTCAAAAGGGCCAGTATCCCGCGTCGCGACGATCAAACCATGTGTGGTCGCAGTGGCGGCAATGTAGCCATCTGCAGGCGCGATCGCCTTCCCCTGAGCACGGGCGCGGGCGCGAAGCTGCGCGTAGGCTTCAGAAGCGGCCGAATCAAAGGGCAGGACGCCAGCTGCGAACAAGGGCAAAATGCGTTGCTCAAGACTGGTTTGCAGCGTGTCTCGGCGCTTGCCCGGCGGCAGTGTCGCAATGCCAAAACGCAGCTCGGCCAAGCTGATGGTTGACAGATAAAGTGTCTCGATCATTTGAGCATCGATCCAGCGCAACACAACCCCGTCACCGCTGAGTTTCAGCGGCTCAGACACCACATTAATATCCAGAAGAATCATTCGAAACTCAAGGGTTCTGAGGCTGACTTGTCACGCTCGATCGTCAAGTCAAACCCGCCCGCTTGCTGGCCGATTTCAGCCAACAATGAGCCAAGCTTGATGCGGCCTTCCGGTCGCGCAACACTCTCTAGAATGGCCCGCACTTCAGCCTCAGTGCTGCGCCCCGCCATCGCCGCGCGCACACGCAAAGCGCGGTGAGTCTCTTCGGGCAGGTTGCGTATGGTCATGGAGGACATTGATTTCCAATTCTTATTTTTGATATCAATGTTTTCATTATATGAATTCAGTAGTGTCCGGTTAAAAGGTGAACAAATTCAACTGGTTAGAGCTGAGTGGTGTTTCTGGGATTGGGGCATCGGGCTGTAAGGCCCATGAAATCTGGGTTTTCTCGAAAACCGACACCGACAAAATCTGTAGCAAT
>JANLYO010000278.1:0-21136 GCA_031365665.1 Rhodoferax sp.
ATGCCATTGCCGCAGTCCACGACGATCTTCATCGGTCGCGCCAGCGTGATGCCGCCCACAATGCGGTCACGGTAAGGGGCGTTGATGTTCATGTTGCGCACGCCGCCGCCGTCTTTCAAGACCCAGGTTTCGGCCTCCATCATGCGGCGGATGGCCTGAATCTCTTCGCCATGGATGGCGCGGCCACCCATCACCATCTTGAAGCCGTTGTAGTCTTTTGGGTTATGGCTGCCGGTGACCTGGATGCCGCTGTCGCACAGCGTGTTGGCGGCAAAGTACAACATGGGCGTGGTGACCACACCAACGTCGATCACCTCGATGCCTGCTGCCACCAGCCCGCGTACCAGAGCCACGCTCAAACTGGGGCCGCTCAAACGCCCGTCGCGGCCGACGGCAACAGTGCTTTGCCCTTCGGCCAAAGCAATCGTGCCAAAGGCCTTGCCCAGCGCCTCGGCCACGGCTTCGGTCAGGGTGGCGGGCACGACACCACGGATGTCGTAAGCCTTGAAGATCGACGCTGCCACTTGCATGTTGAGGTTCCTGAAGTTGTTGGCAAAGATTGTAGGGTTCAGGTCATGCGGTCCAGCATGGCCGAGAGCCACAACAACAGGCCTGCGCAAACCGCAATCAGCGGCAGGATGAGCCCCAGGCCCCAGTGGGCCCCCACCAAGCCCAGCGCTGCGGGCACCAGCATGCAGCCCAAGTACGCCGAGCCGACCTGGCGGCCTATCACCCGCTGAGCCGTGGCGGCATCAAAGCGCCGGGCGGCCTCGTGCATCAACGCCGGGTAGACCGGCGCGCAGCCCAGGCCCAGCAGCATCAGCCCGGCTAGCGACATCCCATTGGGCAGCTCAGGTGCGCTGAATAACACCGCACCCACGATGGCGGTCATCAGCCCGTAACGCACCAGCTTGCGATTGCCCAGGCGCTGCGAAATCAAGCCCGTCACAAAGCGCCCGCCCATGATCGACCCAAAAAAACACGACACCCACAGGCTGGCGACCGCTGCGCTCAAGTGCCGCTGCTCGATCAACACGGTAGCGCTCCACAAGGAGGTGCCGACCTCGACTGCCGCATACAAAAAGAACAGAAAGGGCGCCAGCCACTGGGCCATGGCGGGTGCTGGGGCTGGTCGACCGGCGGCGGGTGACACACCAACCTCATCAGACCCACCGGAGTTGTGCCCCCCATCTACCCGCTGTAGGGCGGCGGCCTGAGGCACTTCAGGTGCGAGTTGCCACAGACGCAGGCTCAACAGAAACAGCAGCGCCAGCGCCAGTTGCAATGTGCCGATATGTTGATAACCCAGCCGCCAGTGGCCGCCTGCCATATCAGGCGCAGCCAGCGCCCAGCCCATGATGACCGGCCCCAACGTCGCGCCCAGGCCCCAGCAGCCGTGCAGCCAGTTCATGTGGCGCGATGAATAATGCCGCGCCACAAAATGGTTCATCGCCGCGTCCACCGCGCCCGCGCCCAGGCCCAGGGGCACACACAGCAGCAAGAGCATGGCAAAACTCGGCACATAAGCAAACCCAAAAAGCGCCAAACCCGTGGCAAAGCCGCTGGCGGTGACAACCACCCCCGCGCTGAAGCGTTTGAGCACCGCGCCGCTGGCAAAACCGGACAGCGCCGAACAGGCCGTGACCACCAGCGTGATCAGCCCCGCCGCCTCGACCGGCTGGCCCAAGCCCAGCCGCATCGCCGGCCACGCCGCGCCCACTACGCCATCCGGCAGGCCCAGGCTGATGAAGGCGAAATAGATGAGGGCCAGCAGGAGCAGGGAAGACATGGCTGCTGAGTATCGTTGAGGCGTCGCGGTTCTTTTCGCGTTTCAATTTTTGTTAACATGGGTATTAACAAAATGAGGTTTTGATGCTTCTGCTGCCGAAAATTGTGAAATTTCTAGCTTTAGGCCACGTGAAATATAAATAGTTTGCTATATTATTAGTAGCATATTATTTTTTGAAAGCCCTGGGGCAGGTGCTGGATCGGCGTCCGCGCGGCAACAGGGCAAGGCGCATGCGGTTTTGGGGTGGAACGCGTTGCGGTAGCGGCCTCACAAGTTGCCGACAAAAAATTTCGCGACCGCCGCGTCGCACGAATTTTTCGTTCCCGCGCGGAACTTCCACCCCAAAACCGCATGCGCATGGCCCGGTCGCCGCGCGGGGGTTCCATCGCCAACGAAGCTCAAAAGGAACATGTCCGAAAACGGCTAGTCATTCAAAGCCCAAGGCCTATCATTGAGACCATGACCACCGTCGAATCCCTGCAAACAGAGCAAGAGGCACAGGCCAGCCAAGCAACACACGCAGACGCCTGTTACGTGGCGCTGCAGGCACGGGACGCACGTTTTGACGGGCGGTTTTTCATCGGCGTCACGTCCACCAAAATCTATTGCCGCCCGGTCTGCAAAGTGCGGGTGCCGAAAAAGGAAAACTGCCGCTTCTTCGACCATGCGGCCCAAGCCGAACATGCGGGCTTCCGGCCCTGCCTGCGCTGCCGGCCCGAGCTGGCGCCGCTCCATACCTCTGGCGCGCTGCACTGGTCGATCCAGGACGCGAGTGCCATGTTGTCACAGCAGGCGGCGCGGCTATTGGACGAACCGGAAAGCTGGCCCCCACGCTCCACCGCTTCGCGGGTCGCTGCCCCCCGAGGGGGCGCATTTTCGCTTGGGGCGGCCCGGCGCGAAAACAATGGCTTGGGCGAAACGGAGGGGAGCCACATCCACCAATTGAGCCAACGCCTGGGTATCAGCGACCGGCACTTGCGGCGCATTTTTGAGGCGCAGTTTGGCGTCTCGCCGCTGCAGTATTTGCAGACGCGCCGCTTGCTGGCCGCCAAACAGCTGTTGACCGACACCGATTTGCCGGTGACGCAGATCGCGCTTTCCAGTGGTTTTGCCAGCGTGCGGCGTTTCAACGCGGCGTTTGTGGGGCACTACAAACTCAACCCGACGGCGCTGCGCCGCGTGGGCGGCAAGTCGGCGCCGGGCGCGGGCGGCCTGGTGGCGGGCATGACTGGCACCGCGCAAAGCAGCACGGTGCGCCTGGGTTATAGGCCGCCGTATGACGTGGCGGCGATGATCGCCTTCATGCAGAAACGCGCTATGGGGGCGATTGAATGCGTCGCGTCCAGCAGAAACATCGAAACGATTTACCGGACTTTTTCTGTGAAGACGGGTGACAAGACGCTGGCCGGCTGGCTCGCGGTTTCGTTTGACGAACCCAAGCACCAGGTGCTGCTGCGGGTGAGTGATGCGCTGCTGGACGTGTTGCCGCTGGTGATCCGCCGCGTGCGCAACTGGCTGGACCTGGACGCCGACCCGGTGGCCATCCACGCGGTGATGCAGCGCGAGTTTCCGGAAGGTGAAGGCCTGCGGGTGCCGGGTTGCCTGGACGGCTTTGAACTGGCCGTGCGCGCGGTGCTGGGCCAGCAGATCACCGTGGCGGCGGCGCGCACGCTGTCGCAGCGCCTGGTGGACAAATTTGGCACGGCCATCGCCACGCCGCACCCGGCGTTGACGCGGTTGTTCCCTTCAGCTGAGGTGTTGGCCGCTGCCAGCGGCGATGCGCTGGGAAGTTTGGGCATCGTCAAACAGCGCCAGGCGGCGATTGTGGCCATCGCGCAGGCCGTTGCGGGCGGGCGCATCGCGCTGCACGCGGGGGCCGACGTGCAGGCCACCATGACGGCCCTGAAAGCGCTGCCCGGCATAGGCGACTGGACGGCGCACTACATCGCGATGCGCGCGCTGCGCTGGCCAGACGCCTTCCCGGCGGGTGACGTGGCGCTGCACAAAGCGCTCGGTGTGTTGGGCTCCAAAACCGCTGCGAAAGAAGTGGAAGCCATGTCGCAGGCCTGGAAGCCGTGGCGCAGTTACGCGGTGCTGCGGGCCTGGGCGACGCTGTAGGATTTTTGATGGCTCTGGCGCAATGTTGATATGCATGTTAATTCACTTGAATTTTTATCGTGTATTTTTATATTTATATTTAAAATTAAGTATTTAATAACCATTTTTATATCAAATTTAATAGCTATAAAATTAAATAATACGAGACTTAATAGCTAAATTATTCTTACTATTTTTAGTTATACATGAAATTTAATCCTTCAACTGTTCAAACCGCCATCACCACCCCTCTCGGCCCCATGGTGCTGGCCGCCACGCCCGACGGTCTGGCGGGCGCCTGGTTCACCGACCAGCGGCATCGCCCTGAGGCGCTGGATTTCAAAAACGTGCCGCACCCCTGGCCGCGCAGCGACGCCCACCCCACGCTGGCGAAGGCCGCGAAGCAGCTCGCCGAGTTTTTTGCCGGCAAGCGGCGCAACTTCGATTTGCAATACGACATCAGTGGCGGCACTTTATTTCAACAATCGGTGTGGCGTGCCCTGCTTAAAATTGCCCATGGACAACTCTCCACTTACGGCCAGATTGCCCGGCAAATCGACAATCCAGCCGCCGTGCGCGCCGTCGGCATGGCGGTAGGCCGCAACCCGCTGGGCATCCTCGTGCCGTGCCACCGCGTGGTGGGCGCCGACGGCTCGCTCACCGGTTACGCTGGCGGGCTGCACCGAAAGGTGTGGCTGCTGGATCACGAGGGCGTGGCGGGCTACAGCGCCACCTCGTCGTCCAAGCCCGCCACAGCCCCGTCAGCCAAATCAACCCCGTCACCTCAGGCCCGCCTGCTTTAAACCTTGCATTGACCGAATCCCGCTTTGACATTCACCGCCAACGCTGCGCCACCCACCTCCACTGCCCCCGCCCAACCCTGGCTGCGTGATTTTCTGCTGCTGGGCGCCGCTTGGGGCTCATCTTTTTTGTTCACACGCCTGGCCGTGGTGGAGCTGGGAACCTTCCCGATGGCGGGCCTGCGCGTCAGCATCGGCGCCATCACGCTGCTGCTGATCCTCTCTTTCAAGCGGCAAATGCCGGCGCTGGGCGCACACTGGCGCAAGACGTTTTTTGTGGGGCTGATGAACAGCGCCATTCCGTTTGTGTGTTTCGCTTGGGCGCTCTTGTACATCTCCACCGGCCTCACCTCCATCATGAACGCTACGGTGCCGCTCTTTGGCGCGCTGATCGCCTGGCTGTGGCTCAAAGACCGCCCCAGCGGCTCGCGCGCACTGGGTCTCGTTGTCGGCTTTTTGGGTGTCGTGATGCTGGCGTGGGACAAAGCCAGCTTCAAGCCCGACGCGAGTGGCATGAGCAGTGTCTACCCCATCCTCGCGTTGCTGCTGGCCTGCCTGTTTTATGGCGTCGCCGCGAGCTTCACCAAAGTCCATCTGATGAAGGTGCCGCCGCTGGTAACCGCCGCCGGCAGCCAGTGCGGCGCCACGCTGGCCCTGGTGTTGCCGATGTTGTGGTTCTGGCCCGCAAAAAACCCAGGGCTGGTGGCCTGGGCCGCCATCCTGATGTCAGGCATCGTCTGCACCGGCCTGGCCTACGTTCTCTATTTCCGCCTGATCGAACGCATCGGGCCTGCTCGCGCGATGACGGTGACGTTTTTGATCCCGGTATTTGCGGTGCTGATGGGTGTGGTGTTTCTGGGCGAGGCGTTCACTTTGTGGATGGGGGTGTGTGGCCTTGTCATCGTGTGCGGCACGGCGCTGTCTACGGGGCTGGTTTCTGTGCCTGTTGGGCGCAAGGGTTGAATGCCGGGTATTGGATACCAACTTCAAGGTTTGAAGCGCCGCCGGTGATGGAGAGCCCGCACAGCGACCGGGCCATGCGCATGCGGTTTTGGGGTGGAACGCGTTGCGGTAGCGATCTAGCGGGCATCAGCAAAAAATTTCGCGACCACCGCGTCGCACGAATTTTTCGTGGCCGCGCGGAACTTCCACCCCAAAACCGCATGCGCCTTGCCCTGTCGCTGCGCGGAGGTTAAGCCACCCACCCCACTCAAAAAGGAAGTACTTCAGGTCTTGATCTGATACCAAGCCACACCGGAATCGTCAAACGCACGCGAAATCTCGCCCCGATGCATCAGATAGTTCAGGCAGGCGGTGCCCTCGCCAGTGGCCAGGCCAAAAACGCCGGTGTCGGCCTCTGTGATGGCGCGGCCGAAGAGGGCCACAAACACATCGATGGCGCGCTTCTTCGTCTGCAGGGTTTTCTTGAGCCGGTCAAGTGTGCGGTGTTGCGAGGCGGCCAGGTAGTCGAGGCGCGCGTGCAGGCCGCGGAAGCAGTCGTTGTGCGAGGGCAGCACCAGCACGTCGTCGGGCACCAGGCGTTTGATCTTGTCGATGGACTCCAGCCACTCGCGCATCGGGTCGGCGTCAGGCTCGGTGGGGTGCACCGAGACATTGCTGGAGATTTTGGGCAACACCTGGTCACCCGAAATTAACAGCTTCAGGTCGGGGCAGTAGAAACACGC
This sequence comes from Rhodoferax sp., assembly GCA_031365665.1. Lineage (GTDB taxonomy): Bacteria > Pseudomonadota > Gammaproteobacteria > Burkholderiales > Burkholderiaceae_C > JANYCG01. The sequence continues at coordinate 6,372 of JANLYO010000278.1, forward strand.
GTGTTCGGGGGAATGGCCGTTGCCGATGACGACACGCCAGGTGTGCTGGCCAATGACGATCTCTTCGCCGTCCACGATGCGCCGGTAACTTTGCGGCAGCGCAAAGATGCGTTTGCCGAAGTTGCCGAACTTCGCCTGGTAGCCCTCGATGGCGGCGGCGCTCCAGCCGGCGCGGTGGAAGAAGTTGACGCCATCCACCGGCGCCTCGCGGCCCGTGTCGGCCGTGAGAACCCGGCAGTTGAGGTATTCGAGCTGTGTCATCCACAGCCGGCAGTCGAACTTTTTGACGAGCCAGCCGGCCGCGCCGATATGGTCCGGGTGCATGTGCGTGATCAGCACGCGTGTGAGCGGGCCCTGGCCTTGTGCGGACGCAAACAGCGCGCGCCAGGCGGCCACGGTTTCGTCGGTGTGCAGGCCGCAGTCCACCACGGCCCAGCCACCGCTGCCGGGCTCGCCGTCTTGCAAACCCCAGACATTGATGTGGTCCAGCCGGCCCGGCATGGGCATGCGCATCCAGACCACGCCGGGCGCGATTTCAATGGACTTGCCGGGCTCGGGCGGCGCCGCAAACGGGTAGGCCAGCGTGGGCTTTTCGAGCCGTTCGCGCGGCGGCGCGTCTTGCGCCACAGCGGGCGTGTCGGTTTGGAGGGAGGTGTCGGACATGGGCGCTGGTGTACAGCAGACAGGAAATGGTGCCGATTGTCGGAGTCGAACTGACGACCTTCCGCTTACAAGGCGGGTGCTCTACCAACTGAGCTAAATCGGCGCGAGGTGAATTTTACTGCACGCGGAACTGGCCTATTTACACTTCTATTTCACACGTTTGAGCGCGGGCCGTGGGCCAGCAGGCGGCTTGGGCGGCGGCGGCCCGTCGGGTGGTGGCGGGGCTTGTCCAGGTGTGTTGTGGTCAAAACTGTCACCAATCAACTGCACGACTTTGTTGTCGGTTTTGTTCTCAACGCTGTCGGGCAGATCGGTAGTGGCACCGCTGGGCCGCACTTCCTGCACGGAGGACAACACAGGCGCTTGGCCTTGCGGACGCGCTGCTGTGGGCACCGACATCGGAAACGCCATGCCTTGGCCGTTTTCGCGGGCGTAGATGGCGATGACGCGGTTGATCGGCACCATGATCTCGCGGGCGGTTCCGGCAAAGCGGGCCTTGAACTCGATGTATTCGTTGCCCAGTTTGAGCGAACTCGTCGCGTCAAAACTGATGTTGAGGACGATTTCGCCGTCTTTGACGTATTCGTTCGGAACCCGCACCGTGTCGTCCACCAAAACGGCCACGTAGGGCGTGAAACCGTTGTCGGTGCACCACTCGTACAGCGCCCGGATCAGGTACGGGCGGGTGGAACTGGCGTCTTTAGCGTCAAACATCAAGATGTTATTTCCGCATGACCTTTTCAGACGGGGTCAACGCCTCGATGTAGGCGGGGCGCGAGAAGATGCGCTCGGCATACTTGAGCAAAGGCGCGGCGTTCTTGGAGAGGTCGATGCCGTAGTAGTCCAGGCGCCAAAGCAAAGGGGCAATCGCCACGTCGAGCATCGAGAAATTGTCGCCCAGCATGTATTTGTTTTTCAGGAAAATCGGCGCGAGTTGTGTCAAACGGTCACGGATGTGCGAACGCGCTTTTTCGAGCGCTTTTTCGTTGGACTTGGCGGCGCGCGACTCGAGCATGGAGACGTGCACAAACAGCTCCTTCTCGAAGTTCAGCAGGAAGAGGCGCACACGGGCGCGGTCCACCGGGTCGCCGGGCATCAGCTGCGGGTGCGGGAAACGCTCGTCGATGTACTCGTTGATGATGTTCGATTCGTACAGGATCAAATCGCGCTCGACCAGAATCGGCACCTGGCCGTAAGGGTTCATCACGCTGATGTCTTCTGGTTTGTTGTAGAGGTCAACGTCACGGATTTCGAAATCCATGCCTTTTTCAAACAACACAAAACGGCAGCGGTGGGAAAACGGGCAGGTGGTGCCTGAGTACAAGACCATCATGGTGGGGGGCTCCTAAAAATGAAAGAGTGGGAAGCCAAAGGCCAGCCCACTCTAAGGGTCCCGGGCGGGCCCAGGCTAAGCGCCTTGGCCAAACCGGGCAATCAATCCATGTCTATTTCACATTTTTCCAGAACGCCGCATTCAGGCGCCAGGCAAAGAAGGTAAACACACACAAAAACAGCAATACCCACACGCCAACCCGCACGCGGCTGCCCTGGGCGGGTTCACCCATCCATTGCATGAAATTGACCAAGTCGCCGATCGCTTGGTCGTACTGCAGCTGAGTCATCTGGCCGGGGCTGACCTGTTGCCAGCCCTTGAAGACTTTGACTTCATGGCCGTGTTCGGTCTTGCTCTCATAAACAGGCTGGCGGTTGCCCTGCAACTCCCACAACACGTTGGGCATGGCGACGTTGGGGAATGCCAAATTGTTCCAACCGGTAGCTTTAGTGCCATCAGGATAGTAGCTGCGCAGGTAGGTATAAAGATAATCAGCGCCGCTGCCCTGGCCTTGCGCCGAGCGCGAGCGGGTGATCAGCGACAAATCCGGCGGGTTCCCGCCAAACCAGTCTTTGGCCTGTTTCGGGTCAATCGCCGCCTTCATGGTTTCACCGACTTTTTCAGTGGTGAACAGAAGGTTGTCCTTGATTTGCGCTTCTGTCAGGCCGATGTCGCGCAGGCGGTTGAAACGCATGTACGCGGCCGAGTGGCAGTTGAGGCAATAGTTGACAAACAGCTTGGCGCCGTTTTGCAGCGAGACCATGTCGTTTTGATGGTCAGGCGCTTTGTCCCACTTGATGCCGCCTTCGGTGTTGGCCATTGCCGGGAGAGTCGACGCCGCCAATACGGCCGTGGCCGCCAGCGCCCCGAGGATGAATTTCTTTAAATTGCCCATGGTGTTCATCGTTATTGCTCTTTATCAGTGGGCCGCGAACGTCACACGCGCGGGCACCGGCTTGGATTCACCGATCTGGCTCCAGCACGGCATCAGGATAAAGAAGCCGAAATAGAACAGCGTACCGACTTGAGAGATGCGCTCTCCGGCATACGACGGCGGCTGCGTGCCCAAGTAACCCAACACGAAGAAATTGACGACAAAGACGGCATACAGCCACCAGTGCCAGCTAGGACGGTACCGAATGGATTTGACCGGGCTGTAGTCGAGCCAGGGCAAGAAGAACAGGATGATGGTGGAGGCGCCCATCACCACCACGCCCCAGAATTTGGCGTCAATCGCCAACATCATGGCAGCTACCAGCAGCGCCGCAACGCCAAGGGCCGCTTTGACGAAGGAAGGGATCTTGAACTTCACGGCCACCACCAAGGCGCCGCCGACAACACAGGCGATCAACACGTACATGAATTCGCTGGTGATGGCCCGCAACATCGAGTAATACGGGGTGAAATACCAGACCGGTGCAATGTGCGAGGGCGTCTTGAGCGGGTCAGCCGGAATGAAGTTGTTGTATTCCAGGAAATAACCGCCGACTTCAGGGGCAAAAAACACAATCGCCGTGAACACCATCAGGAACAGGCAGACGGCAAAAATGTCGTGTACGGTGTAATACGGGTGGAAGGGAATGCCATCCAGCGGAATGCCGTTTTTGTCCTTGGTCGCCTTGATCTCGACGCCGTCGGGGTTGTTCGAGCCGACGTCATGCAAGGCCAACAAGTGCGCCGCCACCAAGCCCAGTAGCACCAGCGGCACGGCAATGACGTGGAAGGCGAAGAAGCGGTTCAGGGTGGCATCACCCACCACGTAGTCGCCGCGAATCAGCAAAGCCAGATCCGGGCCGATGAACGGGATGGCGGCAAACAGGTTCACGATGACCTGGGCGCCCCAGTAGCTCATCTGGCCCCAAGGCAGCAGGTAACCCATGAAAGCCTCGGCCATCAGGCACAGGAAAATGGCGCAGCCAAACACCCAGACCAGCTCACGCGGCTTTCTGTAGCTGCCGTAAATCAGGCCCCGGAACATGTGCAGATAGACCACCACAAAGAAGGCCGAAGCGCCGGTGGAATGCATGTAACGAACCAGCCAGCCCCAGGGCACGTCGCGCATGATGTATTCGACCGAGCCGAAGGCCAAAGCGGCATCGGGCTTGTAATGCATCGTCAGGAAGATGCCGGTGACGATCTGGATCACCAGCACCAAGAGCGAAAGGGAACCAAAGATGTACCAAAAGTTGAAGTTTTTCGTAGCGTAGTACTCCGACATGTGCACCTTGTAGGCGTCAAATGCTGTCGGGAAACGGTTTTCAAACCAGTTGGTGACCTGTTCGGCCACCGCCGCGTTGGGGGAAAGTTCTTTGAATTCAGCCATGTTCGTGACGTGTGGGGTTTCTTTCAGGCTTTTTTGTCTTCGCCGATGACCAGGCGGGTTTCCGACAGGTACATGTGTGGCGGCACTTCCAGGTTGTCTGGCGCGGGTTTGTTTTTATAGACGCGACCGGCCATGTCAAAAGTCGAACCATGGCAGGGGCACAGGAAACCACCGGCCCAGTCGTCAGGCAATGAAGCCTGCGCGCCGATCTGGAACTTGTCGGAAGGGCTGCAACCCAGATGCGAGCAAATGCCGACCGTGACAAACACTTCCGGCTTGATCGAGCGCCCCTCATTGCGGGCGTAGGGCGGCGTCAACTCGTCTGGCTTGCGCAAAGACTTCGGATCCGCCAGTTGCTTGTCCACTTTGGCCAAGGTCGCCAGTTGCTCGGGCGTGCGTTTGACGATCCAAACTGGTTTGCCGCGCCATTCCACGGTGATTTTTTCACCCGGTTTCATGGCCGAGATATCGACTTCAACCGCAGCGCCGGCGGCTTTGGCACGCTCGGAAGGCGTAAAACTGCTGACAAAAGGCACGGCGACAAAACCTGCACCCACAGCGCCCGCGCAGCCCGACGCGATCATCCAGGTGCGTTTGCTCGCGTCCATCGGGCCAATTGGGTTGGCCGCAACCAGGGATTCACTCATGAAATTCCTCAAATAATGTCGCTATGTATCGATTTGGATCGGCTTGGATCGATTTATGCCGATTCTTTGTCGATGTTCTAGGGGTCAACCCGGCATTGTAGCCGAGCGTAAGTTGGTTTTCTCCCCGCAGTTCGTCACTTGACGCAGGGCGATTCTCGGTAATACTCGGTGTCCTTTCAACCATAACTAGGAGCAATTTAATGGCAATGATGCAGGAATTCAAAGACTTCGCGCTCAAGGGCAACGTCATGGACTTGGCCGTTGGCGTGATCATCGGCAGCGCGTTCGGCAAAATCGTCGATTCCTTCGTGGGCGACATCATCATGCCCATCGTCGGCAGAATTTTTGGCGGGGCCAATTTCACCGAGATGTACGTGGTGCTCGGGCCACCGGCCAAAGCGGTAGAAGGCGCGGTGAGTTTCGCGTCGCTCAAAGCGGCCGGCGCCAACCTGTTCGCTTACGGCAATTTCATCACCATCGTGATCAATTTCGCCATCCTTGCGTTTGTCGTCTTCATGATGGTCAAACAGATGAACAAGATGAAAAAAGAAGCCCCGGCACCTGCCCCAGCCGCCCCAGCGCCGACCCCAGAAGATGTTTTGCTGCTGCGCCAGATTCGCGATTCACTGAAAAAATAAACAGGTTTTCACCGTCGCACAAGGGTGCGCGGGCAGACTTTTCGCAACACCCGCTGGCAGGTCACGCAGCGGGTGTTTTCATGGGCGCGGCTTGATTGCGCTCAGGGGCCTTGCGTGACCATCGCCTTGGCAGCCCGAATCGCCGCAATCAGGCTGGCGGCATCTGCCTTGCCGCTGCCCGCAATGTCAAACGCCGTGCCGTGATCAGGGCTGGTGCGGATCAAGGTTTTGCCGTCCATGCCCTGCAGGCCCAAGGTGACGTTCACACCCTGCTCCACCCCGAGGTATTTCACCGGAATCAAGCCCTGGTCGTGGTACATCGCGATCACCACGTCAAATTCACCAGGTTTAATTTCACCCGTTTTCCCAACGCTGGCACGGGCACGCATGAAGACGGTATCTGGCGCAAACGGCCCGTGCGCGTCGATGCCCTCCAACCGGGCCTGGAGGATGGCCGGGGCGATGGTGTCGATTTCTTCCCGTCCAAACAAACCGCCCTCACCCGCGTGCGGGTTCAGCCCCGCCACGCCGATGCGCGGTAGCCGCCCCAGCATTTGCTTCAATGAAGTGTGGGCGATCCGCAAGGTTTGCAACACATTGTCAAACGTGAGGGCATGAATCGCGTCGATCAGCGCCACGTGGATGCTCACCAAAACCACGCGCAATTCGTCATTGGCCAACATCATGCGAACCGGCATGTCGGCAAGGTTTTTACCGGTGTATTCAGTGGCGAGCGCCTGCAACATTTCCGTGTGACCCGGAAAACGCGAATGCGGCAAGCCAGCGGCAGCGAGCGCCTCTTTGTGCAGCGGCGCGGTCACCAGAGCGGCGATCTCGCCTTGCAGTGCAGCCTGGGTGGCCCACACTACCGCACGCGCTGCCATTTGACCCGCCAAACCGCTGATTTTCCCAACCAAAAAAGGCTTAGTCTGCTCTCCGACCTGTAGCAGCGGGATGCAATGCGGCGGCACCCTCAGCGCGTCTGTGGCAGCATCGATCTGCGCGACCGGCAAGGCGACTTGCCCTTGGCCTGCGTCCGCCACAAAACCTGCGGCACGGCGCAGCGTGGCGACATCACCCACGACAAAACAGCCTGCCGTTGTCTCAGGCGCATCGCGAAACGCCTTGACGATGATTTCAGGCCCGATCCCGGCTGGGTCGCCCATGGTGATGGCAATGGGTTGCTTCACAGGCAATTCCATCTCTGTCTCGATCCGGCTATGCCGGATTGTCAATGTCAATGAACTCATGCGCCAGGCCGAATTGCCGCGCCACGTGGCCTGCCACGGCCGGCGCGCCGTAGCGCTCGGAGGCATGGTGCCCGCAGGCCAGGTAGGCGACGCCACATTCACGTGCGTAATGCGCCTGCGGCTCGGAGATTTCACCGGTGATGAAAGCGTCGGCTCCGGCGGCAATCGCAGACTCAAAAAAACCCTGTGCGCCGCCCGTGCACCAGGCGATGGTTGTGATGGTTTTGTCGGGCACGTCCACCAGCGCTACGGGGCGATTCAAGACTTTTTCCACGTGGTTGGCCAGACTTTGTGGTTTGGCAAAACTGCGACCGTCCAAGCGTTGCCCGATAAAACCTAACTCTTGGTCGCCAAAGCGGCCCGCACTGCCTTCAAAAGCTTGCAGCCCCAAGGCCAAGCCGAGTTGGGCGTTGTTGCCCAGTTCGGCGTGGGCATCCAGCGGCAAATGGTAGGCAAACAGATTGATGTCATGGGCCAGCAGCAAAGCCAGGCGTTGTTTCATCCAGCCAGTGACGCGCCCGTCTTGGCCGCGCCAGAACAGGCCGTGGTGGACAAAAATCGCGTCCGCATGGGCCGCCACTGCCGCATCGATCAACGCCAGGCTGGCCGTCACGCCAGAGACGATTTTGTGAACGCGCGTCTTGCCCTCGACCTGCAGCCCATTGGGGCCGTAGTCTTTGAAACGCGCGGGTTGCAGGAGCGTGTCAAAGGCCTGGGCGAGCGCAGTGCGGGTGACGTGTTGTGGGGCCATCGTGGCGGTGATTGTCACAGAGCTTTGCAACCCGCCGGGAACCAGTGGCAGCGTAGAGCCTGGGTTTTGGTTCGGGTTGGGGTGGGGTTGGGGTTTAACGCTTTTTTTGACGCTCAAACTTGCGCCAATATTGAAACTCGTCTTCGTGAACCTCAATGTCCAGCTCGGACACACGCATTTGCAGGCGCTCCTGGACGTCGGCGACCGCCTTGTTGTAGACCAGCGGGCCGAGTTCTTCGAGAAAAAAACCGAGCAAGGCACCCGCTGCGATGTTGCCGATTTTCTCCTCCATGTTTTCCTGAAAATAACGCTCGATGGAGGCGATGGCTTCTTTTTTGGCGTCTTTTGGCAGTTCGATGGGCATGGCAGTCAAACCTCTTTGAGAATCCGCAATTTTGCGGGAAAAAGACGGTCTGCGGTAGGCTGAAACCTGGGGATGGATTGAATTGAGTTGAGTTGAGTTTATTTGAATGCAGTCACTATATTTTTAATAGCTGCATAACCAAATAATACGTGGCCCAAGTGCCATTTTTTATCTCAACACAGGTTTTTGACGTTTTTTACATCTCAATAAACCCCAATATGGGTATGATTTTAGAAGACTGCCCTGGGCAGGTCGCCCCTGCATTGCATACTTCCGATGAACTTCCAAATGACCCTTGCAAACCGGCGCTGCGCCCTACAATTTAGGCCATGAAACGACTTTGGCTTTTGTTCTCTCAAACGGCGACGATTTTGCTGGCGGCTTATTTTGTGGTGGCCACGCTCAAGCCCGACTGGCTGGGCAAAACCAGCGTGCGCACAGGTACGGTCAGTGTGATCGAAGCGCCCAACGCGGCGCCTGGCGCCGTGCCGGCAGGCAGTTTCCGCGCGGCGGCGCAGAAGGCATCGGCAGCGGTGGTGAGCATCAACACCAGCAAAAGCGCCAAGCGCGATCCGCGCGCCAACGACCCCTGGTTCAAATTCTTTTTTGGCGAACAGGGCAGCCAGCCACAAAGCGGCCTGGGCAGCGGTGTGATCGTCAGCGCCAGTGGTTATATATTGACCAACAACCACGTGGTCGAGGGCGCGGACGAGATCGAAGTGGTGCTCAACGACAGCCGCCACGCCATTGCCAAAGTGATTGGCACCGACCCCGACACCGACCTGGCCGTCTTGAAAATCGACCTGGACCGCCTTCCGGTGATCGTGCTGGGCAATTCAGATGCACTGCAGGTGGGCGACCAGGTGCTGGCGATCGGCAACCCCTTCGGCGTGGGCCAAACGGTGACCAGCGGCATCGTCAGCGCCATGGGGCGCAACCAGTTGGGCATCAACACCTTTGAGAACTTCATCCAGACCGACGCCGCCATCAACCCCGGCAATTCAGGCGGCGCGCTGGTCGATGTGAACGGCAACCTGGCCGGCATCAACACGGCCATCTACTCCCGCTCGGGCGGCAACATGGGCATCGGTTTTGCCATCCCCGTGGCGACCGCGCGCATGGTGATGGACGGCATCGTCAAAGATGGCCAGGTCACACGCGGCTGGATTGGCGTGGAGCCCAACGAACTCTCGCCCGAGCTGGCGGAGACCTTTGGCGTGAAAGCGAAACAGGGGGTGATCATCACCGGCGTGCTGCAAAACGGCCCGGCGGCCAATGGCGGCCTGCGCCCAGGCGACGTGATCACCAGCGTAGCGGGCAAACCGGTAGGCAGCGTGGCCGAGTTGCTCGGGCAGGTGGCCTCGCTCAAACCTGGCACGGCGTCTAAATTCAGCCTGCAACGCCGTGATGAAAAACTGGAGCTGGACGTGACCCCTGGCGTGCGGCCCAAGCCGAAGCGGCCGATTGAACGTTAACTTTTCCGGGCTTAGCCGGTTAGCTTGATTCCGCCATCAAATCGCCGCTGTAGCAGGCGCAAGGACGAAAATATAGTGAAATTGTGGGACAGACCGTAGCGACACGAAGTGCGCAAGCTCTGTCGCCAACTATCAGGAGATGCAACGCCCTACAGCGGTGATTTGGCGGCGGAATCTTCAGGGGCTTTGGTGTGTTTGATGAACACCTTGGCTGCGACTATTCCAACCTCATACAGCAGCACCATCGGCACCAAAAGCGCAATCATCGAGACCGGATCAGGCGGCGTCACCAAGCCCGCCACAGCCGCAGCCCCCACCACAAAATAGGTGCGGAAAGACTTGAGCTGCTCAATCGTCACGAGGTTCATGCGAGCGAGGATCACCACCGCAATCGGCACTTCAAACGCAACGCCGAAGGCGATGAACATGGTGATGACGAAGTCAAGGTAAGCCTCAATGTCGGGGCTCACGGCGACCGAGGTGGGCGACATTTTCTGGATCGCCGGGAAGGCCTGGCCAAACACAAAAAAGTAACAAAACGCCGCGCCGGTGTAAAACAGAATCGTGCTGGCCGCCACCAGTGGCAGCACCAGCTTTTTCTCATGCCGGTACAGGCCGGGCGCGACGAAGGCCCACACCTGGTACAGGATCCAGGGCAAGGTGATGCCGATGGCTGCCAATACCGAGACCTTGATCGGCACCAGGAACGGTGACACAACACCCACGGCGATCATCTTGGAGCCTTCGGGCAGGGCTTTGACCAAGGGCTTGGCCAACAAATCATAAAGCTCTGAAGGGCCAGGAAAAAACAGCAACACCACCAGCACCGCGACGATGCCATACAGGGCCATCAAGAGGCGGTCGCGCAACTCCACCAGATGCTGGACGAAGGGCTGCTCGGTGCCCGCAAGTTCGTCTGCCTTGGCATCAAGCTTGGCGTCCACCTTGGCGTCTTCGGCATTTCCCGCCGCGTCGGCGGTTTTTTTATCGTTTGAATCAGCCATCAGCCCAGTCGTTGAGGTCTAAAGCGCGCCACACGGGCCGCGCCGGACAAGGCCTTGGTGCGTGTGCCTGTGCGGGCTTTGTACCAATTGGGGGTGGCGCCCTGTTTCACGCGCCACTTCTTTTTGGGGTGTTTGTAGCTGGGGAAACTCGGCGGCGGCTCGGCGTAACTGGTGCTGTTGGCCAGGCCGGTGGCGTCGCTCCAGGTTTTTTCGAAGTCGCTGGCGCTGGTTTGAATGGAAGACTCGACGTCACGTGCGGCGTTTTCGACCGTATCTTTCATCTTTTTGAGTTCGTCCAACTCCATTGAGCGGTTGACTTCGGCTTTGACGTCAGCCACGTAGCGCCGCGCGCGCCCGAGCAGGGCACCCACGGTTTTGGCAAGGCCCGGAAGTTTTTCGGGGCCGATGACGATCAGTGCGATGCCGCCGATGATGGCCAGCTTGGTGACGCCAATATCAAGCACTTAGACACAGTCCTTGCACACATTCATGTGGTGGAGCCTCGAAACGGAGCAATCAACTCTTAAGCTGTCAGCTTTTTGTTTTGGCTTCCACGTCGATGGTTTCCTTGGCTGCCGTGCCCGCCGCTGTGGCCGCGCTGCCGACCTGTTGGGTGGCACCGGCAGGTGCCGTGCCCGCAGCTTCAGCCGCTTTGTCAGAGCCGTCTTTCATGCCGTCTTTGAAGCCCTTGACCGCGCCACCGAGGTCAGAGCCGATGTTGCGCAATTTCTTGGTGCCAAAAATGACAATGATGATGACCAAAAAAATGATCAGATGTGTAGTCGACAAACCCATGACGTGCTCCTAAGGAACTGAACCTGTTGATTGGTGCGATAAGTAGGGCGATTTTACCCGTGCATTCAACCGCGCAACCACGGCCTCGGGCCGCCGGTTACATGAATGTGCAAATGGTGGATCTCCTGGCGCCCCTCTGCACCGATATTGGATACCACCCGAAAGCCCCCATCGGGGTAAGGGTTGCAACCCTCTTGTAGCGCGAGTTTGGGGGCCAGCACCATCATGCGACCCATCAAACCGGCGTGTTCGTCGGTCAATTGCGCCATCGAGGGGATGTGCATTTTGGGAATCATCAAAAAATGCACGGGCGCCCACGGGTTGATGTCATGGAAGGCAAAAATTTCGTCGTTCTCAAAAACTTTTTGGGAAGGAATCTTGCCCGCTGCGATTTTGCAAAACAGGCAATTGGGGTCGTGGCTCATGCTGATGGTTTGCAGTTTGATTTATTGGCCAACCGCGCGGCTGCTGTTCATCGCCACCATGCCACGCACGATGCGGTACAAGAACCAGATGGAGATGACAATCCAGGCAATGTAGCCCGGCAGCACCAACAGAATCCATAAAGGAGCGGTGACCGCATACAAAATGCCCGCCCAGATGACAGATCTGATGCGCCAACTGAAGTGGCTGGCCTGCCAAGTGCCTTCGGCTTCGTCTTTTTTCACCATATCAATCACCAGTGCGATCAAAAGCAAAGTGACACCCGCCTGCCCGCCCGGAACAATCGCCCCCACCGCCACGATCAAATGCAGCACGTAGCTGATCCAACCCACGGTCTTGAGCGACCGGACTTTTTCAGAGTCAATGGCTTTGACGTCAATGACATCGTTCATGGGGCGCCTTTCGCTTGTTTTTCGTCCAGATCACGCGCCTGGGCTTTGCGCGAGGCTTTTTCCTCGAGCCCGCTCATGCCAACGCGCCGCTCAAGCTCCGCGATGACATCTTGGGGCGACAAACCGTAAAAGGCCAGCGCCACCATGCTGTGGAACCACAGATCCGCCGTCTCGGCGACGATTTTGGCCTTTTCTGCCTCGGCGTTGCCGCTGTAGCCAGCGTCTTTGCAGGCCATCACCAGCTCAGTCGCCTCTTCGCCGATCTTTTTGAGGAACGCATCCGGTCCTTTGTGCAAGAGGCGCGCGACGTAACTTGTCTCAGGGTCGCCGCTTTTGCGCTGCTGCAAGACCCGCGCGAGCGCGTCCAGGGTATCGTTGGAGGACATGTACACCCTATTTGTAGATAGTGGCCGGGTCTTTCAAGACCGGCGCGTCAATTTCCCATTGCCGAGCGGCTTGGCCGTCCTTCAAAACACTGAAAAAACAGCTATGCCGACCGGTGTGGCAGGCAATTCCAGGCGTGTGGCCCAACTGCGTGACTTTGAGCAGCACCACATCGTTGTCGCAATCCAGGCGGATTTCGTGCACCGTCTGCTCATGGCCCGATTCTTCGCCCTTGTGCCACAGGCGAGCGCGCGAACGGCTGAAGTACACAGCTTTTCCGGTTTCTGCCGTCGCTTGCAAGGCCGCACGATCCATCCAGGCGAACATCAACACGTCGCCCGAAGACTGCTCCTGCGCGATCACCGGGACTAGCCCTTTCTCGTCCCATTTCACCTCGTTCAACCAAGCCTGCGTGTTCATGCGGGAATTGTCAGCGATTTCCTGTTGCTGTTAAATTGGGAGTTTGATCGCCAGACGTCTGTTGACTCAGGCACGCCGTTTTTCTAAACCCTCACCGGGATCCCGGCAAGCGCCATGCGCGCCTTGGCTTGTGCAACTGTGAATTCACCGTAATGGAAGATGCTGGCGGCCAGCACCGCGTCTGCGCCGCCAATCTGGATGCCGTTGACCAAATCGTCGAGGTTGCCGACACCGCACGAGGCGATCACCGGCACGCTCACCGCATCACTCACGGCGCGGGTCAGTTCGAGGTCAAAGCCCGATTTGGTGCCGTCGCGGTCCATGCTGGTCAGCAGGATTTCGCCGGCACCGCGCGCTGTCATTTCGACCGCCCATTTCACGGCGTCCAAACCCGTGTTTTTGCGACCGCCGTGGCTGTAGACGTCCCAGCCAGGGCCGATTTCCTTGTTTGACGAATCGAGTCGTTTCGAATCTTCAACCGACCGCCGTTTGGCGTCGATCGCCACCACGATGCACTGCGCGCCGTATTTGGCCGACGCATCGTCAATCACTTGCGGGTCGGCAATCGCCGCCGAGTTGAAACTGGTTTTGTCGGCACCCGCGTTCAAAAGCCGGCGCACGTCGTCCACCGTGCGCACACCGCCACCCACCGTCAGCGGGATAAACACTTGCGACGCCACAGCTTCGATCATGTGCAAAATCAGCCCCCGGTTGTCGCTGGTGGCGGTGATATCGAGAAAAGTCAGCTCGTCCGCGCCTTGCTCGTTGTAACGCGCGGCAATCTCCACCGGGTCGCCCGCGTCACGCAACTCAACAAAATTGACGCCTTTGACCACACGGCCGCCAGTGACGTCGAGGCAGGGGATGATGCGTTTGGCGAGCATGGATAGGTTGTGCTTTTTGACTTATTTTATTTTTTTGACAGATATACTAATTATGTCACAATAGTTCAAATGAACACGCTAGGATGATATGACCTCCCTTTCCATGGCTGACAACGGACGAGTTTTGATACCCGCCGAACTGCGCGAGGAACTGGGTCTGAAGCCCAAGACTCGTTTTCATGTTGAGATCAAAAACGGCAGCCTGATTCTGACACCGCTATCTCAGCACTACGCCAACCTGCGAACCTACCTTGACAGTGTTTTGAAAATCCCACCCGGCGTGTCATTGAGTGAAGAGCTCATTGCTGAGCGTCGGCTGGAAGCCAGGCGCGAGGCTGAAGGCTGATGATTCATGTGATGGACTCATCGGCGCTGCTGGCGCTGACGCGTGGTGAGCTTGGATTTGAAACCGTGCAGGAACTCCTTCACCGCGAGGAGTGCGCCATCAGCAGCGTCAACATGGCCGAAGTGGGCACCAAGCTGATCGACTACGGGCTGCCAGGCGAGGAGCTGCAGCGCATCGTCAATAAGTTTCAAATTGATGTGATCGACTTCAACACAGAACAGGCCATCGTCAGTGCCCAATTGCGGCCACTCACACGGGCAGCCGGCTTGTCGCCGGGTGATCGGGCTTGTTTGGCATTGACCAAACTGATGGACGGCATCGCCGTCACGACCGATCAAGCATGGCAAGACGTGCGGATTTCAGCAGACGTGCGGGTTTTAATGATTCGTTGATTATCGGTGAGCGATGCCGCCGCGCCGGGCCGCCCCAAGCAAGGCACGGCCCCCTCGGGGGGCAGGAAGCCACACGCAGTGGGCGACGGTGGGGGCAACCTATGCTGCCGCTAACCAATAGCCTGCATTGAACGGGCTGCTCATACGCAGCGCCAGGGGCGATACGTCGAGCAGTTTGTCCGTGGGCATTTTTTCGCCCGCTTCATCACCTATCGAAATGCCGGAGGTCAAGGAATCGCTGGTGGATCCGCTTGCTTTTG